>NZ_LT607733.1:6740000-7002527 GCF_900091445.1 Micromonospora echinofusca | reverse complement strand
CATCAACGCCCGCTACCACGCGCGCGCCGCCGCCCGGCTGCTGCGCCCCCGCCGCCGGGCCGGGGCGCTGCCGGTGCTCACCCGCACCCGGGAGCTGCGCTTCCCGGTGGGCGTGGTCGGCGTCGTCTCGCCCTGGAACTATCCGCTCTCGCTGGCCGCCTCCGAGGTGCTGCCCGCCCTGGCGGTCGGCAACGCGGTGGTGCACCGGCCCGACCCGGCGAGCATGCTCAGCGCGCTGTGGCTGCGGGCCCTCGCCGTCGAGGCGGGGGCTGCCCCCGGCGCTCTGGCAGATCGTCGCCGGCGAGGGGGCCGACGTCGGCCCGCTGATCACCGAGCGGGCCGACCTCGTCTGCTTCACCGGTTCCACCCGGGTCGGCCGCGAGGTCGCCGCCCAGGCCGCGCGCCGGCTGGTCCCGTCGTCGCTGGAGCTGGGCGGCAAGAACCCGCTGCTCGTGCTCGACGACGCCGACCTGGACCGGGCGGTCGAGGGCGCGATCCGGGCCTGCTTCGCCAGCGCCGGCCAGCTCTGCGTCTCCGCCGAACGCGTCTACGTCGCCGACCCGCTGCACGACGAGTTCCTGCGCCGCTTCGTCGCGCGCACCGCGACGCTGCGGCTGGGCGTCGGCGGCGACTTCGAGGCCGACCTCGGCTCGCTGGCCTCCGCGCGGCAGCTCGACACCGTCACCGCGCACGTGGCCGACGCCGTCGAGCGGGGCGCCACCCTGCACACCGGCGGCCGGCACCGCCGCGACATCGGCCCGTACGTCTTCGAACCGGCCGTGCTCACCGGCGTCGCTCCCGGCATGCGGATGTACGCCGAGGAGACCTTCGGCCCGGTCGTCGCCGTGTACCGCTTCCCGCACCGACGACGAGGCGGTGGCCCTGGCCAACGACACCGCGTACGGGCTGAACGCCAGCGTGTTCAGCGGCTCCGGGGCACGCGGCGAGGCGGTCGTGGCGCGGATCGACGCGGGCGCCGTCAACGTCAACGACGGCTACAGTGCCGTCTGGGGCAGCGTCGACGCCCCCATGGGCGGCTGGAAGGACTCCGGGCTGGGCGGCCGGCACGGCGCCGACGGCCTGCTCCGGTTCACCCGGGTCAAGACCGTCGCCCGGCAGCGCGGGCTGGACCTGGCCCCCGCGTACCACCGGCCGGGGGCGCTCAGCGCGGCCTGGACCCGGCGGATGACCGCAGCGCTGCGCCTGCTGCGCCGCACCGGGCTGTGACCGTGACCGGCGGGCCGGCGGCCGTCCGGGGCCGCGCGGCGCGGGGGCGATCCACGCGGCCGTGCTGGACCTGCTGGAGACCGACGGGTACGCCGGCCTGACCATCGAGGGGGTGGCCCGCCGCTCCGGGGTCAACAAGACCACCCTCTACCGGTGGTGGCCGTCGAAGCCCTCGCTCGTCGCGGCGACGTTCCGGCACGCCATCGCCCGGGACCTGCCGGTGCCGGACACCGGCACGCTGCACGGCGACCTGACCGCCCTGCTCAGGTCGAAGGCCGCGTTCTTCGCCGACGGGCCGGGGCGCCTCGCCGCCGACGTGCTCGCCCACACCGGCGCCGACGCGGAGCTGGGGCGGCTCGCCGACGAGTTGCTCGGCCAGCACTGCGCGCACGTCGCCGAGCTGACCGGGCGGGCCCGTGCGCGGGGCGAGCTGACCGGGCCGGTGGACGACGCCCTCCTGGCCGACCTGCTGCTCGGGCCGGTCTGGCTGCGGGCGGTGGTCACGCACCGCCCGCTGCCACCCGCCGACGCCGACGCCCTGGTCGACACCCTGCTCGCCGGCCTGCCGACCGACCGGGGTCGGCAGCGGTAGTCCTCCGGCGGGCCGCTTCCGAGCGCCTGCCGCGAGGCTCAGCCCCGGGCGAACATCTGGTCCGATGCGGATCTTGTTGCCGAACGGGTCGCGGATGCCGAAGTCGATCCCGTACGGGCGCTCCATCGGCTCGTCGGTGATCTCGACACCCTTGGCGACGAGGTCCTCGTACGTCTTGTGCGCGTCGTCGGTGGTCATGAAGAGGTAGCCGCCCAGCGCGCCCTTGGTGAGCAGATCCCGGACCTGCTCGGCGGTGGCCGGGTCCAGCGCCGGCGGGCCCGGCTTCTCCAGCAGGATCTCGCGCTCCGGGTCGCCGGGCAGGTTCACCGTCAGCCAGCGCATGAAGCCGAGGTCCTGGTCGGTGTTGACCTCCAGGCCGAGCTTGCCGACATAGAAGTCGAGGGCCTCGTCCTGGTCGAGCACGTAGATCTGGGAGCGGCTGATCGCGTTCATCGTCATGCCGGAAACGCTACGGGGCGGGCCTGACCTGCTGCTTATCCAAAACTGACGTCTGCTGCCCGAAGCTGCTGGGCCGGGTCCACGCCTTGGTGAAGCACACCGGCACGGCGGCAGCCGGCGCCTTGCGGCGGCGGTACTCCGACGGCGACTCCCCGACGATCTGCCGGAACGTGCGGCTGAACGTGCCCAGGCTGGAGAAGCCGACCGCGTAGCAGACGTCGGTGACGTCCCGGCCGGTGTGCAGCAGCAGGTACATGGCCCGCTCCACCCGCCGTCGCTGGAGGTAGCGGTGCGGGGTCTCGCCGAAGGTGGCCCGGAAGGTGCGGATGAAGTGCGCCTCCGAGACGTACGCGATCCGGGCCAGGGCGGGGATGTCCAGCGGCTGGTCGTACGCGCGGTCCATGGCGTCCCGGGCGCGCAGCATGGCCCGGTTCGACTCCTCCGTCGCCCTGCTCATGCCGCCCAGCATAGGGTGCGCGCCACGCCGGGCCCGCTACCCCGGCGCGGACGCCAGGATGGCGTCGAGGCCCAGGTCGAACAGCTCGTCGTCGCTCCATCGCGCCTCGTCGAGGTGGCCGGAGGCGCCGAGGGTCGGATAGGCGGTGGGGTTCGCCGTGATGTGCCGCCGGGCCTCGGCCCGCGCGTGCGGATCAGCGGTCTGGCGCCAGGTGGCCTCGGTGAGCGCGGCGCCGATGACGTAGTTGGCGAGCAGTCGGGTGGCCACCGCCAGTCGACGGCCCGAGAAGCCGCCGCGAACCAGGGCCGACTGGAGGAACTCGGTGCGCGCGAGCACGTTGGGGCCCAGCATGGGTCGCCCGATCAGGCTCGCCGCCCAGGGGTGGCGGAGGATGGCCGCCCGCCAGTTCCGGGCGAGCGTACGGACGTCGTCGCGCCAGTCGCCCACGTCGCGCGGGAGGCGCACCTCGCCGAAGATCTCGTCGACGGCCAGGTCGAGCACGTCGTCCTTCGTCCTCACGTGCCAGTACAGCGCGGTGGGAGTGACGTCGAGCTGCTGGGCGAGGCGACGCATGGTCAGTCCGTCGATGCCGTGCCCGTCGAGCAGGGCCACGGCGGCGTCGACGATGCGCCGGCGGTTCAGCGGCGGCGTACGGCGCGCTCGGGCGGGGTCCGCACGGAGCCACACCGAGCGGGGAGCACCGGCACGACCGGCCGGCTCTTCGCGCGGCGCCCCGTCGGATCCGTTGATGGTCACCCGACCACCCTAGTACGGTGCTGAAGTAACTTAACGGCGGTAAATTGCCCCCACGGCGTTAGGTCCGCCGGCTACGACACCGATCGAGGGAGGCCCGCACATGCCCCTGATGCGGATCCAGCTCGACACCGACCCGACGACGGCCCGTCGGGTCCTGGCACTGCACCGTGCCGGGAGACACCACCACGAGTCCCGGGAAGCCGCCCGCAGCGAGGTCTGGCGCCACGGCCGCACCCCGGCCGCCGACCCGGTCTTCGTCGGCGTCACCAACGGCAGACCCGTCCGCCTGATCTACGACGTGGAGGTCCATCTCGACACCACTGCGTAAGCGGGCAGCTTCAGCAGGGACACCCAGCGTGCCGCCGACTGCACGGGAGGCCCCTCTCCGCGCACTTCTCTCACGAGCATCCGGCTGGATGCCGGGTTGGAGGCTGAGGGTGTCCGACATGTCGAACGGCGACACGAAGCAGCTCGTCGCGGAGGAGCAGGACGAGCCGGCCGAACGGCGGCCCGAGCGCCGCGACGACCCCGACAAGCTCCTGGTGGTGATGAACGGAGCCCTGGTCGGGGTCTCGTCGGCGTACGCGCTGTCGAATTCGCTCGCGGTCACCGCGATCGCTGCGGCTACGGCGGTCATCGTCGTGGGCGCGTACCTGGTGCGCCGGGAGCGGTGACCCCGCCGGGGACACGCCCGAATTCCCGCCGAGCCTTTGCACGCCGAGGCCTCGCCGGATACCAAACTCACGGAATCAGGCAGCCGGACATTGGCCGTCGTCTCGCACGACGACCTTATGTGCGCCTACCTGGGCGCAGGCGACAGGCTCGGAAGGTCCGAGTCAACCTCTGGGGAAAGGAAGCGCCATGCGCAGAGCAGAACACCTATGTCTCCGTGCTCTTCGGAGAGAATGGAGGGACGACCCATGCCGGCACAGGCCAGGATCGAGCTCACCCGGGAACAGTTGGCAGAGTTCGCCGCCTTCTACGAGGGCGACTTCACCCCTCTGGTCGGGCTGCTGATCCGTTCCGGGGCCTCTCGTGACGAGGCTCAGGACGTCGCGCAGGAGGCCATGCAGGTGACGCTCACGAACTGGCCGGGCGTCCAGTCCCCGAAGGCCTTCGTCCGCACGGTCGCCCTGCGCACCCTGCGCCGGAGCTGGCGGGTGACGCAGCGGGACATCAGCGCGGGAAAGCGTGTCGCGCAGGACGCCATGACGGCGGCCTTCGATGCCAACGAGGACATCGAGGAGGCGATACGGATGTTGCGGATGCTGCCGGAAGCCCAGCGCGTGGCGTTCGCACTGCACCACGACGGCTACGGACATGCCGAGATCGCCGAGATCACCGGGCAGCACCGGGACACGGTGCGGTCGAATCTGCGGCATGCCCGTCAGAAGCTCCTGCGCATGCTGAACCCCGACTCGACCAGGAAGGAGGCAAACCATGGACCATGACAGGGAGCACGAACTCGACCAGCTCATGGAACGTACGACCGTGTCCGTACTGAAGTCCCTGGACGCCACGGTCGACGTCAAGCAGCGCCTGCGAGAGCTGCTCCGCGAGGCCGGCGTCGACCCCGACCTCGTTCAGGCGCCCGGGCACGGTCGGTGACGACCTCACAACCCAGCGGGGCGGAGCTGCCCGAAGGCTCGGTTGGAGCCCACGGACATCCAGCCACGCCCGCCCGGCGCGAAGTGCTGATGAAATTTGGAGCCCCCGGCCGGGATCGAACCGGCGACATCTCGCTTACAAGTTCTGGGCGCGTCGTCCGGCAGTGTCCGTCCGCGTTCGCGACTTCGGGCGACGGTCTGCGCTCGGCCGCCGACGGCCGTCTTCGTCCCCGGCGGTTGCTGTCACCGTTGCTGTCAATAGCCGCCTCTTGCCCGTGACCGGCCACGCCGCCAGTGACTTTAGACTGAGGGTAGGCCGACGTGGATCTCTTCACGTAGCACGTCCAGGGCGCCCTTAGCCGTAACGGCGACGTGCGCCCAGGCTGCTTGCCAACTCACGGGCGGAAATGCCAGGCCGATCTGCTGGAATGCCGTCACTGCGCGGTGCCGGGCGTCACCGTGCTGGGCACTGACGCGGAGGCGACGCAGGTGGATGAGCGTTCCGATCGCGGCAGCGACCCGATCCGCCGCCTCGACGTCAAGGACTGCTGAGAGGTGGTCCCGGACGGCTTCGAGCGCCCCGCGCTGCGGAGGTGAAGACTGCCCAGGCTTGACAACCTGGCCCAGTACGTCCGCCAGTGCGCTCATCAGGGAGTTGAACTCCTCCTCGCTACCGCATTCCTGGGTGAGGCGGGCGACACTTGCAGGGTCGAGGTTCACGAACAGGTGTGACCCAGTCCGGTACCTCCACACGGCATCGAGGTAGCCGACCGCATACGGAATGTCGAGCGCACCAAATGACAGTGGCACGCTCGGCGGACCGGGTGGCGCTACCTGCTCAATGACGCGGTCGAGGTAATCATCGATTGAGACCAAGCCGCGGTAGGCGCGCAGCACCGCCGGCACCCGGACCGTCCACTCCTCTTTCGCCGGGTCAGGCTTGTGCACAACGGAATATAGGAATGGCTCGTGGGCGAGCAGCTGGCGGAGCTTGCGCATCGGTGCCTCCGGAGGTGGGGCCGCGCCGGTGCCGATGCTAGCGGTCGACAGTTCGTTCCTGATCTCTGCGCTGGTCACCGTGGCCTCGACGACCTTGGTCGGGGACGGGACGAGGTTTCGCTTCCGGTCGACGAAGTGCCGGATTGTGGTTATGAACGACCGGAGAAGAGGCTCCGCCTCCGGCACGTACCGCAGGCCGGCGACGGTGAGCGCGATCGGCACATCCAGCCGGACCGGCGCGTAGGAGTCTTGACGCCACGTCAGCCCATAGCTCAATGACGTCGGGCTCCGCTCCCCGACGCTCGGGAGCGATGCAAGGACGTCGGCAGCGTTGTCCACGCCGAACCGGGACTCGAGCGTCAGGTCGACGTACTGCCAGATCGGCCACTCGCCGACCCGGTCGAACTGCTCGAAGATGACCCGGATCAGGTGTTCCTGTTCCGGGTTGAGCGGCTCTCGCAGCGATCCGGCCACTTTTACGGTCTCCTCACGTGTCGCTTCCGGCGTAGCTCCGCATCAGCACCCTGATGCTCGTCCTGCCTCATCTGACTTGGCCGCAACCGTCGTCGCCGCCCTGCGGGCAGATCATCCTAGAGCGCGGCCCGGGCATTCGGGAGGGTGACGGCTTCGGTGTGAAGGAACCGTTAGCCGTCGATCAGCTGCGCCAGCAGCAGGGCTGAGCTGCCTGAACGGTCCACCGCAGTCCGTGGGCGTCCGGCGTTGCTCGTGCCCATCGTCACCCAGTTGGTCACCCAAGCCGATCCTCCGGTCTTGGTGACGGTCAGCTTGGGAATCGGGTTGAGTCGCGGTCCTTGGTCCTGGTGCCGGCTGGTCGTGGACGCCTGGGCGACCCGGCTCAGCGCTGCGGCGGACCTCCGGTAGCCGATGTTGACCGCTGTATCGGGCACGGACTCGAGTGAGCTGAGGCTTGAACCTTTAGGCCGCGAAGCGGCATGGCTGAGCAGTAGCCGGCACTCAAATGTGGCGGCCACTGTCAGATAAGCGACAGCGGTAGGCGATACGGGCACGGTCGCGATAAAAGATAGCCGCCGAAGCCAATAGCCAGAAAGCGGAGACTTGGACATTACGGACGTTTTGAATCTGTTTAGTGCCGCCGTGTCGACGGTCCTTGCCATCGTCGCACTCTGGCTCTCGATCGTTTTCTACCGGCTCAGTAGCGGCGAGGCCCAGCGATCCCAACGAAGTGCGGAAGAGATCGCGGCTAGCGTCAAGCGGTTGGAAGCGCTGTTCGGCACGATGTACTCCGACACCTTCACAATGATGAAAGATACCGTTACAGACATGCGTGCCCACGTTTGGCGAGCAAAAATTCCAGCCTCAAGCATGGAATCAGCGGAAGGTCAAGAGGGTCGGCCCGTGGAGAGGCTGGATGCTGTAAGAGAGGAAATTCTGAAGGAAATTGGCACTATCTCGCATCGAATCGGAGTTACGGAGTCACAGCTCAGCACCCTACGGTCCGAGATTGCCCCCACAGTGGATCGTGCCCTGACCAACTCCAAGATCAGTGGAGCATGGGAGGCCGATACCATCGAGCTCCGCCAAATCCTCGTCAACCATGTCCGGAATGGGGCCATGACCTTCAGGCGCTTGCGCGCTAGCAGCATGCACTTCAAGAGACTCAGCGTTACGAGCCTCGTGGGCCAATTGATCTTCCTGAGGGTGCGTGGGATTGTAACTTGGGATGGCCCACTGCAAGAGATTTCCGACGACGCGTTTATCGAATACTGTGGGCCACAGAAGATAACTCGTGAAGACCTAGTGGGAGATAGCTCCTTCCAGGTGACCGGGGTCGAAGTCGGCTAGTAAAGGCACGCGCCCGGTTGGCTGACAGCGTCAGCTCTTGCTTGCCGCCATCCCGTCTGCCATCGACCCGCCCTCCTGGGGAGCGGGCCCCCGCCCGGCCCGCCACGTCAAGCGAACCTTGACGGCTCGTACGGACGCTGGCGGGTCGGGCGGTGGTCTGCTCGGTTCGCCCGGGTCGACGGCTGGCGGGATGGCTCCCCACCGCCACCACCCACGGACCGCAAGCCGCCGACGGACCCCCGGCCATCCTGGAGCCGGAGCGCCCCCGCCGGAGGCAGCAGTAACCGCAACCCACACCGACCCGGCAGCCGCCGGCGGACCCGGCGTGCGCTCTCCTACGCCGCGCGGGCTCGTGGCCGCGCGGCCCGGCCGGCTGCCGGCCCCGCCACCCCACCAGACAACTGCCTGTCGTCATCCGGCGGCCCACCGGGCTACCCGCCCTCCGCGCCAGCCGCCGGGCGTGTTGCGTGGCCGGAGTCGGAGCGCCAGCGGAGCGACGGACGCGCGCCCTGGCGGCGGCGCGTGCGGCCCGTTCAGGGCCGCCTTGAAGACGTACAGAAAGTTTGAACCACATCGACGGCAGCTGGCCGCCCCTAGATCTCCACGGCTTCCCTGCGCTGGACGTTTTTGCTGACTAGCTCGGCTGCCACGTCTGCCGGCACCTTCGATGTGTCGATGGTGAGGTCGGCCAGGGCCAGCGGCTCTGTCTCATCCCACACTCTGAGGCGTTCTGCGGTGTCGCCGGTTTGACGTTGCGTAAGGCGTCGTTTCGCCACGTCTCGGGGACATGTGAGAGCGACGACGGTCCACCGAGCGTGGGGGAAGGCGTTGCGTACAGCATCAACGGCCTCGACCTGGCCGAGGTGCACTACAGGGATGCCGTCGTGGAGCTGCCTGCGCAGACCGTGGGCGTCGACGACGTAGACGGATCCGTACCGCCTGTTCTCCCACACCACATCGCCGGCGGCGCGCAGTGCTGCTAAGTCCGCGTCGGTGGTCATCCGGTAGCCCGTGGTGCGGCCCGATCCAACTTTGAGGCGCCGGAACTGCTGGTATCGGCTGTCGAGCCGTTGCAACTCTGCGGTCACTGTGTCCTTGCCTGATGCGGGCGGACCGTAGAGAATCACGCCTCGCATCAGTCGAGTTCCAACCCCATCAGCGACTTCACGAGCGCTTCCGCTTGGTGCTGTAGCGGCTTGGCTGAGGTGCAGTTGTTGATGACGACGTGCTCGACCAGCGGACGAAAGTCGGTGTCGATGCGGCTGAGGTAGCCGGGCCAGTCGGCAAGCTTGGCAGCGTCTCGGGCTGCCCCTCGCTTGCGGATGTAGAGGTTCATCGTCTCGTGGTCGCAGTACACCCACACCACGCTCACGGATGCGCCCATGTCAGTGAACCGGGCTGTGGTCCGGCCCAACCATTGGGCGTCTTGGAACTCGGCGATGAATGGGGCGGTGACGATGGCACTGTTGCCGCACTGCACGTTCTCTTCTGCCGCGCTGCTCAACGCCTCGTACTCACGGGGCCGGACAACCTTCAGGTAGGTCTCTGACTCCCGGTCATGTGGTGAATGGCCCAGGATCTCTAGTGCCACCTCGACGACGGGACGCGTCAAGGTGTCCTTGTCGAGCATCGGCCATCCCGTAGCCCGTGCCAGGATTCGCCCCAACTCGGTCTTGCCGCTGCCCGGGTATCCACCGACAAGGACCACACGAGGTCTCGGCAGACGCACTGGGCTGCGCCGTTCCTGGTTCGGCACCCGCACTACGCGCTTCGAGCGGGACTTGCTCTCGATAAACCCTTCCGCCTCTAGCACCTTCATCGCTTCGGTGATGGTGAACGAGCTTGTGTCCCACTCGGCGGCCAGCTCTCGGCTGGACGGGAGGACGTCACCGTCTCGGCGGACCCCTGCGGCGATCTCGTTGCGGATGTGCCGGGCAATCTGCTGGTACATGGACTCACCCCGGGTCAACCGGGGTCGGGGCGATGACATGGGCATCCTCACGGTAGGGGTGTCCGGCTACCAGATCCTACCAGTCAGCTAACAGCCCTTCCGGCTCGTAACAGCACGTCAGAGCCTCGTTCCAATTGGTGAACACATAACAGTTGCTATGGATGCCTACCAACTGCTAGCGTCACTGCATCGAGCAGCCGTCCATAGGGGACGCGCTCTAATCCAGGAAGGACGCAGCTATGAAGCTGTACGTGGACACCCAGAGCAAGCAGGTCCAGGTGACGAAGGACCCGGAGCCGAAGAACGACCAGAACGGCAATCAGCGGTCGGAGAAGAACACTGGCCGGCTCATGTGGTCGACTCAGGTCTTCGTTCTCGACGAGACTGGCGGCGAGATCATCACCATCACCACGGCGGGTGAGAAGCCGGGCGTGACGGTGGGACAGCTCGTCGCTGTCGAGCAGTTGGAGGCCATCCCGTGGGCGACCAACGGGCGTAACGGCGTCGCGTTCCGTGCGATCTCGCTGAAGCCGAAGGCTGGCACCTCGGCGGCTAAGTAGGTCCTTCGCTCACCCGTGCTGTGTGAGCCTCTGGTGTCGTACGTGAAGCGGCCTGATGGTCCGCTGACCTGACGCAATCGGTCCGGGAGTGGTTCCGACTCCTACATTCCCGGCCCGTCACCACCTGTGGTGGTGGCATCCCCGCAAGAGCTGGCGCGGGGTCGGTCCGACTCCTACATCTGCCGACCCCGTGCCCTCCAACCCATCCGACCCAACGTGTGATTGGGAGGACGTGTCGTGTCCAAGTCTAGCCCTCGCCGCCCCTTCGGGCGGAAGTCCAACGGCACCATCACGGTCATCGAGGCCAAGGTTCACCGGTCCTCGGCCCGTAACGCCCGGTTGGCGTTCATCCTGACGGCGGTCATCGTCGGCCTTCTCTCGGCCGTGGTGGCCGCTTCCTACATGCACCCGATCCTTGCCCTGTTCGTCGGCGTCCTGACCGGTGTACCGACTGGCGGGCTCGCGTGGGTGCTGGTCCGTGTGTGGCCGGTGCTGCGGCTGCTGTGGTGGTGGCTTCCCGAGATCGTGTTCACCACCGTCGCCGTCACCTTCTGGATGGAGCTGGTCAACCACACCACCATGCCGGTCACCCTCCTGGTGGTCGCCCTGGTCGTCGGCGTTCCCGCCGCCATCCCGGTAACCCGTCGTGCCCTGGTCGCCTGGACCTGGGTCTTCGTGGTCCGCCACCGCCTGCGCATGTGTTTCGCGCAGTTCATCATCGCCAACCAGTCCGGTTCGCTGCCGCTGATCCTGTGGGCCCGTCCGACTCCGGTCGGTGAGCGGGTCTGGATCTACCTGCGCCCCGGCCTCGCCCTGGCCGACCTGGAGGGTCGCCTTGATCGCATCGCGGTCGCCTGCCACGCCTCCACCGCTCTGGTCGAGCGGGCCTCTGACCGCAATGCCGCGTATCTGCGGTTCGACATCAAACGCCGCGAGGTCCTCACCGCTGAGGTGGGTTCCCCGCTGGTCGACGTCATCACCCCTGGCACCCCGACCGCCGACCGGCCTGCGCCGGTCGTACCGACGGCTCTGGACCTGCCCGACGTCGACGCACCCACCATCACCCTGCCCGTGCAGGGCAAGCCGGCCGTGAAGAAGCCGGCCACCACTGCCAACGGCAGCAAGCCCGTGGCTACGTCCTCGGCCCCCGAGGACGACGTCTCCGACTGGATCTAACCCACCACACCCAACGGACGCGGAGAGCCTTTCCGGCTCGTTCGTGTGGCTCTCCGCGCCCACCCAACGCCCAAGGAGGGCACACCATGACCCGCACGGCTACCGCCCCGATCGCCGGCATACCGGTGGGGCCTGGCCTGTCGATGTTCGACCCCATCTTCGTCGGCATCGACGAGTTCGGCCAGCACGTGAACATCACCCTCGCCTACCGCAACCTCCTCGCCGGCGGCGAACCCGGCGGCGGCAAGAGCGGTCTGCTCAACACGCTCGCCGCCCACGCGGCCCTGTCCGTCGACTCCCGGCTCGTGCTGCTCGACGGCAAGCTCGTCGAGCTGGGGCAGTGGGAAGACGTCGCCGATGCGTTCATCGGCCCCGACATCGACCAGGCCCTGACCGTCCTGCGACGGCTCCAGGTCGTGATGAACAACCGCTACGCCTGGCTGCGCGCGCACGGGCGCCGCAAGGTGACCGCCCTCGACGGGCTGACGGTCATCACCGTCCTCGTCGACGAAATCGCCTTCTACTCCGCCACCGTCGGCAGCAAGCAGGAACAGGAAGAGTTCGTCGCGCTCCTGCGCGACCTCGTCGCCCGGGGCCGCGCCGCCGGCATCCCCGTCGTGGCCGCGACTCAACGGCCGTCGTTCGACATCATCCCCACCAGCCTGCGGGACCTGTTCGGCTACCGCGCCGCGTTCCGCTGCACCACCCCGAACAGCTCGAACATCGTGCTTGGTCACGGCTGGGCCGAGCAGGGCTACACCGCCACCGACATCCAGCCCACCAACCAGGGCGCGGCGTACCTGATCGCCGAAGGCGGCATCCCTCGCCGTATCAAGGTCGCCTACCTGTCCGACGCGCAGATCGCTGGCATCGCCGACTACGCCGCGTGGATCCGCCGACCCAACCGACTCACGACCACCGTGCCGGATCTGGCGGTGGCGGCATGACCACCCGCGAACGCGCCAACGCCCGCGCCAACAACCAGCGGGCCGCCCAGTACACCGAGATGTGGATCGTCGGCAGTCCTGAGGACCTGGCCGTGATGATCCACGCCGCCTCCCGAACCGGGCGGCTCGTCTTCGTGTCCGCACCCCACCAGATGGGCGGGGATGACACCCGCCACCGCCGCTACCTGCGGCTGCGCACCCACTGATCGGCCGACAGGACCGGACGACGCCTGGCAGCAACTGCCGGTCCTGCCGACCTTCCACCAACAGCCCTACCGAAAGGACGTGGCTGCCATGAAGGCTACCCACAACCCACCCACCGTCCAGGTCACACCGGCTGACCTGCTGCGAATGGCTGCCCTCTACCTGCGCCGGCACGGCTGGACCCAGGGCACCTACTACACCCCCACCGACACCGTGACCCCGCCGGCCTGCGCCGTCGGGGCTATCGGCATGGCCGCCGCCGGCCGTCCTCTCCTTCACCCGGTCCTGCTCACCCGGGCCGACGAGGACACCTACCGCCAGGCCATCGCCGCGCTCGTCGACTACCTCGACGCCTTCGCGCCGGTCTTCCACATCGACGAAGACGGCCACCTGCTTGACGAGCACACCGCCCCGTTCTCGTGGAACGACGACCCGACCCGCACCGCCGAGCAGGTCATCACGGCCCTGGAGAAGGCCGCTGACGAGTGGGACCGCCTCCACATGCAGGGAGGCGAGAACCGATGAGCACTGTCAAGCACACCTTGACGCCCGTTCGTCCCGCGCAGCGACGTCGGGAGGTCGTCGAGAACGACGAATTCGCCGCCTTCACCCGCCGCATCATCCGCGCCCACGGCCGCCGCGTCGCCACCGGCGACGTCGAAGCCCTCCGCGACCTCGTCGCACTCTCGGCCAACCTCGATCAAGCCATCACCGACGCCGTGATCGGCCTGCGGGCCTTCGGCTACTCCTGGGCCGAGATCGGTCAACGGCTCGGCATTTCCCGCCAGGCCGCCCAGCAGCGCTGGGGAGACCGGCCATGACCACCCTCACCGACATTCCCACCGGCCTGGCCCGCCGCTTCTACGACCCGGCCGGCACCCGCTACGGGTTCCCCACCTTCCCTTTCCAGTCCGCCCCTGACGGGCTGGCCACCCGCCGGCAACTGCGCGCCGTCGGCCTTCGTCCGGGCGGCAATGACCCGGTCGCGCAGATCCTCTGGCGGCGCGGCAAGCGCGTCGCCTACCTCTACCGCCTCGACCTCGCCGCACCCAAACGCGTCGCCACCCCCGCCCAGCGGGAGGCCATCGCCAAAGCGTTGCGTGCCCGGCGGACCTGCCGGGTCTGCGGGCTGGTCCAGCCCTACTACATCCCCCGCCGCTACGGCTGCTGCCTCGACTGCCACGGAGGCCACTGATGCCTGCTAAGACTCCGACCAACCGGGCGACCCGCGTCGAGGGTGTCGTCCTGGTCCTCATCCTCCTCGTTGTTGCCGGCTTCGCCGGAGCCGCTTCTTTCACCCACGTCAAAGACTGGACCCTCGCCAACTCCCCCGCCGGAACCGGGCAGTGGTTCGGCTGGGCCAACGCCGTCATCTCCGAACTCGTCCCCATCGCCGCCCTACTCACCATCCGCCGACGCCGCCGCACCGGTGCACCCATCGGCTACCCGCTGTTCCTGCTCATCGCCGCCGCCGGCCTCTCCCTCGCCGCACAGTTGGCGGTCGCCAAACCCGGCCCGTCCGGGTGGCTCCTGTCCGCCGTCCCCGCCCTCGCCTTCATGGCCCTGGTCAAACTCGTCCTCGCCCCCACCCCCGCCACCTCGGCGGCCACCACACCGGCCGTCAAGCCGGTCGAGCAGGTCGAACCAATCCGCGTCCAAATGGCCGAGCAGGTCACCACCGAACCGGCACCGCCGGCCATCACCCCCGCACCCGAACCGACCCCAACCCCGGCCGCCCAGCCGGCCCCGGCTGCTGAGCCGACCGTCACGCCGGCTGTTGAGCCGGAACCGGAGCCCGTCACCGCGCCGGCCCTTGAGCCGGTCGACGTCCCTGCCCACCTGCTGCCCATGGCGCGCTTCGCGGCCGTGCAGCACGAACAGTCCACCGGAGCACCCATCACCCCCGCCGAGCTGGCCGACCGGCTCGACGTCGCCCCGGCCGTCGCCGGACAACTCCTCGTCCTCGCCCGGAGTGCCCGATGACCATCCACCTCGTCGACATCGAACAGACCATCCACACCTGCCCCGCCAACCCTGACGGGCACCCGTACGACATCCGCCGGACCCTCGTCGACGTCATCCCCGGCGGACCCTGCCGCGCACCGGTCACCATCCGCTGCGGCAACACCACCACCCAAATCCCGTGTCATCGGCACGAGCCGGCCACGCGCCAATGCGGCGCCTGCCGGGTCATCGTCACCGAACGCACCATCACCACCCGCACCCTCACCCCTGAGGTGTCGGCCTGATGGCGTCGACGCTGGACCTCACACCCCGGACCACCATGGCCCGGGGTGTGGGCTCGAACGCCGACGTCCCGCCCGTCTACGCCTACACCGCCGCTGGGTCCGCCTTCGCCCGCGCCACCCGGCCGGACTACTTCGGATGGATCGAGCACGTCCGCGCCGCCGCCGGCTGCACCCGCCCCGTCCGCCTCGCCGGCCAACTCCTCACCATCGAGCAAAGCACCGGGCGCGTGCTCGACCAGCGGCACACCGACACCATGCCCGACGCCGCCATCTACACCGCCTGCGGCAACCGACGCGCCACCGTCTGCCCGTCCTGCGCGCAGACTTACCAACGCGACGCCTACCAACTCCTACGCGCCGGCCTCGTCGGCGGGAAGGGCGTCCCCGAAACCGTCGCGACGCACCCGGCCGTGTTCGCCACCTTCACCGCCCCCTCCTTCGGGCCGGTCCACGCCCGCGCGGTCAAGCGGCACACCTGCGGCAACCGGAAACGCTGCGACTGCCGACCCGAGCCCTGCCACGCCCGCCGCGACGCCGGCCACTGCCCCCACGGCCGTCCCGCCGTGTGCTGGGCCCGCCACGCACCCGACGACACCGTGCTCGGCCAGCCGCTCTGTCTGGACTGCTACGACCATGACCACCAGGTCGTCTGGAACCTCTACTCCGGTGAGCTGTGGCACCGGACCAAGCAAGCCGCGGAACGGTGGCTGGCGAAGCTGGCGCGTCGCCGGGGCATTCCCCGCGTCGAGGTCGTCACCGCCAGAGGCAACACCCGCACCGTCCCACCCGTCCGGCTCTCGCATGGGAAAGCCGCCGAGTTCCAAGCACGGGCAGCGGTGCACTTTCACGCCCTGGTGCGCCTCGACGGCGTCCACCCCACCGACCCCACCGCCGTCATCCCGCCCCCGGCCGGGTTCACCGTCGCCGACCTGGAAGACGCCCTCCGGCACGCCGCACACGTCGCCTTCGCCACCCCCGGCCACCCCGACCGGCCCGACGGCTGGCCGATCGCCTGGGGCGAGCAGCTCGACATCCGCCCCATCACCCTGACCGGAGGCGGTGAGGTCACCGACAGCATGGTCGCCGGCTACCTTGCCAAGTACGCCACCAAAAGCACCGAGGTAACCGGGCACCGCTCCGTCAGGCTCACCGCCGACACCATCGGCGACTACGCCGACCCCGACGGCGACCACACCGCCCGCCTCATCGACGCCTGCTGGCGCATCGGCCGACCCACCGGCACCCCCACGCCGCTGCTCAACCGGCCCCGCGACCCTCGGCCCCGGCCCGGCTTCGTCCAGCCCTGGGAATGCCCCGACTGCGGCACCCACACCCGCTACGCCGCCTGCCCCGTCTGCGTCGCCGACCGTCAAGCCAGCCTTGACACCGAATCGACGAAACCAGCCACGGCCAACCCTTATGCCCGGCTACGCCGCTGGGCGCACATGCTCGGCTTCGGCGGCCACTTCCTCACCAAAGCCCGCCGCTACTCCGTCACCTTCCAACTCCTGCGCGACACCCGTGTGGCCTTCCGCCGGCACGAGGACCAGGACCACGAGCACCCCGGCCGGCAGCTCGTCGACGAGCACCACAACGACGACACCACCCTCATCGTCGGCACCCTCACCTTCGCTGGCGTCGGCTGGCACACCACCGGAGACGCCCTCCTCGCCAACACCGCCGCCGCCATGGCCCGCGAACGACAAGCCACCGGCCGCGAAGAACTCGCCCACGAACTCGCCACCACACCCGCTGACGCGGCACTCGCCGCAGCGTGACCCCGGTCCCCGTCGCACGAGGAAGGCCCACCGTTGGACTCGCCCACTCTGATCACTCCTCGCGTGCTGCGCGTCGAGGAAGCCGCCCGAGCGCTCGGCATCGGCCGCTCGCTCGTCTACGAGCTCATCCGCTCCGGCCGGCTTCGCTCTTTCAAGGTCGGCAGCCGTCGACTCATCCCCGCCGCCGCCATCGACGAGGTCATCACCACACTCACGGAAGAAGCCGCCTGATGCCCAAGCAACCTAAGCCACGCCAGCCCACCGCCCGCCGCAACCCCAACGGCGAAGGCTCCATCTACCAGCGCTCCAGTGACGGCCGCTGGGTCGGCGGAGCGTACGTCCTCACCACCGACGGCACCCGCAAACGCAAGTTCGTCTACGGGGCGACCTGGGAAGAAGCTCACGCCAAGCTCATCGAGCTGAAAGCCAAGTCCCAACGCGGCATCCCCGTACCGGACCGGGCCTGGAAGCTCGCTGACTATCTGCCCTACTGGCTGTCCGCGTACGTCACCGACCTGAAGCCAACCACGGCACGCGGATACGAAAGCGCCGTACGACTGCACCTGATCCCGGCCCTCGGCACCAAACGGCTCGATGGGTTGCAGGTCCAACACGTCAAGGCGTTCATGGACGATTTCCGCCGCAAGTGCCTCTGCTGCACCAACGGTCTCGACAAGATCCGGCCGGCTGACCGCCGGTGCTGCTCGGTCGGCCGGTGCTGCCAGCGCTACCCGAGCGCCCGTCAGATCCAGTTCGTGCACGCGGTGCTCCGCAACGCGCTCCAACACGCGATGCGGGAGGAGTTGGTGTCGCGCAACGTCGCCAAACTGGTCCGGGTGCCCGCGCCCCGGTACAAGGTCGGCAAGGGCCTTTCCGTGGATCAGGTGCGTAAGATCCTCGCCGCCTCCGCTGGTCACCGCCTGCACGCGCTCTACGTCGTGGCCGCCACGATGGGGCTTAGACGCGGTGAGCTAGTCGGCCTTCGCTGGTCGGATGTTGACCTGGACGAAGGGACGCTTCGCGTTCAACAGACCGTGCAGCGCGTTGCCGGGAAGCTCCACGTCCTGGACGCCAAGACCGAAGACTCGGAGGCGGTGCTTCCTCTGCCCGAGGTCACCTGGCTCGCCCTCTTAGAACATCAGGAACGGCAGCAGAACGAACGGGCCACGCTCGCCGAGGTGTGGGAAGACCACGACCTCGTCTTTCCCTCGGAACGGGGCACCCCGATGGAGCCCACCAACCTCAGTCGTTCGTTCGCCCGACTGCGGGAGGGCGCCGGCCTGCCCGGTGTTCGTCTGCACGACCTGCGGCACACCGTCGTGTCGCTGCTGATGGAGCTGGGCGTCCCGCCGCACGTCGTGCAGGCCATCGCCCGGCACGCCGACGTCAAGGTCACGCTCAAGGTCTACGCTCACGCCAACCTCGACGCGATGCGCCAGGCGCTCGGCAAGCTCGACGGACGGCTGTCGTGACCCCGGTTGCTGTCAGCGTTGCTGTCAACCGGGCGGCTCGCGCCAGCGCCCGTCGCAGAACGCCTGATGGAATTGGAGCCCCCGGCCGGGATCGAACCGGCGACATCTCGCTTACAAGTTCTGGGCGCGTCGTCCGGCAGTGTCCGTCCGCGTTCGCGACTTCGGGCGACGGTCTGCGCTCGGCCGCCGACGGCCGTCTTCGTCCCCGGCGGTTGCTGTCACCGTTGCTGTCAATAGCCGCCTCTTGCCCGTGACCGGCCACGCCGCCAGTGACTTTAGACTGAGGGTAGGCCGACGTGGATCTCTTCACGTAGCACGTCCAGGGCGCCCTTAGCCGTAACGGCGACGTGCGCCCAGGCTGCTTGCCAACTCACGGGCGGAAATGCCAGGCCGATCTGCTGGAATGCCGTCACTGCGCGGTGCCGGGCGTCACCGTGCTGGGCACTGACGCGGAGGCGACGCAGGTGGATGAGCGTTCCGATCGCGGCAGCGACCCGATCCGCCGCCTCGACGTCAAGGACTGCTGAGAGGTGGTCCCGGACGGCTTCGAGCGCCCCGCGCTGCGGAGGTGAAGACTGCCCAGGCTTGACAACCTGGCCCAGTACGTCCGCCAGTGCGCTCATCAGGGAGTTGAACTCCTCCTCGCTACCGCATTCCTGGGTGAGGCGGGCGACACTTGCAGGGTCGAGGTTCACGAACAGGTGTGACCCAGTCCGGTACCTCCACACGGCATCGAGGTAGCCGACCGCATACGGAATGTCGAGCGCACCAAATGACAGTGGCACGCTCGGCGGACCGGGTGGCGCTACCTGCTCAATGACGCGGTCGAGGTAATCATCGATTGAGACCAAGCCGCGGTAGGCGCGCAGCACCGCCGGCACCCGGACCGTCCACTCCTCTTTCGCCGGGTCAGGCTTGTGCACAACGGAATATAGGAATGGCTCGTGGGCGAGCAGCTGGCGGAGCTTGCGCATCGGTGCCTCCGGAGGTGGGGCCGCGCCGGTGCCGATGCTAGCGGTCGACAGTTCGTTCCTGATCTCTGCGCTGGTCACCGTGGCCTCGACGACCTTGGTCGGGGACGGGACGAGGTTTCGCTTCCGGTCGACGAAGTGCCGGATTGTGGTTATGAACGACCGGAGAAGAGGCTCCGCCTCCGGCACGTACCGCAGGCCGGCGACGGTGAGCGCGATCGGCACATCCAGCCGGACCGGCGCGTAGGAGTCTTGACGCCACGTCAGCCCATAGCTCAATGACGTCGGGCTCCGCTCCCCGACGCTCGGGAGCGATGCAAGGACGTCGGCAGCGTTGTCCACGCCGAACCGGGACTCGAGCGTCAGGTCGACGTACTGCCAGATCGGCCACTCGCCGACCCGGTCGAACTGCTCGAAGATGACCCGGATCAGGTGTTCCTGTTCCGGGTTGAGCGGCTCTCGCAGCGATCCGGCCACTTTTACGGTCTCCTCACGTGTCGCTTCCGGCGTAGCTCCGCATCAGCACCCTGATGCTCGTCCTGCCTCATCTGACTTGGCCGCAACCGTCGTCGCCGCCCTGCGGGCAGATCATCCTAGAGCGCGGCCCGGGCATTCGGGAGGGTGACGGCTTCGGTGTGAAGGAACCGTTAGCCGTCGATCAGCTGCGCCAGCAGCAGGGCTGAGCTGCCTGAACGGTCCACCGCAGTCCGTGGGCGTCCGGCGTTGCTCGTGCCCATCGTCACCCAGTTGGTCACCCAAGCCGATCCTCCGGTCTTGGTGACGGTCAGCTTGGGAATCGGGTTGAGTCGCGGTCCTTGGTCCTGGTGCCGGCTGGTCGTGGACGCCTGGGCGACCCGGCTCAGCGCTGCGGCGGACCTCCGGTAGCCGATGTTGACCGCTGTATCGGGCACGGACTCGAGTGAGCTGAGGCTTGAACCTTTAGGCCGCGAAGCGGCATGGCTGAGCAGTAGCCGGCACTCAAATGTGGCGGCCACTGTCAGATAAGCGACAGCGGTAGGCGATACGGGCACGGTCGCGATAAAAGATAGCCGCCGAAGCCAATAGCCAGAAAGCGGAGACTTGGACATTACGGACGTTTTGAATCTGTTTAGTGCCGCCGTGTCGACGGTCCTTGCCATCGTCGCACTCTGGCTCTCGATCGTTTTCTACCGGCTCAGTAGCGGCGAGGCCCAGCGATCCCAACGAAGTGCGGAAGAGATCGCGGCTAGCGTCAAGCGGTTGGAAGCGCTGTTCGGCACGATGTACTCCGACACCTTCACAATGATGAAAGATACCGTTACAGACATGCGTGCCCACGTTTGGCGAGCAAAAATTCCAGCCTCAAGCATGGAATCAGCGGAAGGTCAAGAGGGTCGGCCCGTGGAGAGGCTGGATGCTGTAAGAGAGGAAATTCTGAAGGAAATTGGCACTATCTCGCATCGAATCGGAGTTACGGAGTCACAGCTCAGCACCCTACGGTCCGAGATTGCCCCCACAGTGGATCGTGCCCTGACCAACTCCAAGATCAGTGGAGCATGGGAGGCCGATACCATCGAGCTCCGCCAAATCCTCGTCAACCATGTCCGGAATGGGGCCATGACCTTCAGGCGCTTGCGCGCTAGCAGCATGCACTTCAAGAGACTCAGCGTTACGAGCCTCGTGGGCCAATTGATCTTCCTGAGGGTGCGTGGGATTGTAACTTGGGATGGCCCACTGCAAGAGATTTCCGACGACGCGTTTATCGAATACTGTGGGCCACAGAAGATAACTCGTGAAGACCTAGTGGGAGATAGCTCCTTCCAGGTGACCGGGGTCGAAGTCGGCTAGTAAAGGCACGCGCCCGGTTGGCTGACAGCGTCAGCTCTTGCTTGCCGCCATCCCGTCTGCCATCGACCCGCCCTCCTGGGGAGCGGGCCCCCGCCCGGCCCGCCACGTCAAGCGAACCTTGACGGCTCGTACGGACGCTGGCGGGTCGGGCGGTGGTCTGCTCGGTTCGCCCGGGTCGACGGCTGGCGGGATGGCTCCCCACCGCCACCACCCACGGACCGCAAGCCGCCGACGGACCCCCGGCCATCCTGGAGCCGGAGCGCCCCCGCCGGAGGCAGCAGTAACCGCAACCCACACCGACCCGGCAGCCGCCGGCGGACCCGGCGTGCGCTCTCCTACGCCGCGCGGGCTCGTGGCCGCGCGGCCCGGCCGGCTGCCGGCCCCGCCACCCCACCAGACAACTGCCTGTCGTCATCCGGCGGCCCACCGGGCTACCCGCCCTCCGCGCCAGCCGCCGGGCGTGTTGCGTGGCCGGAGTCGGAGCGCCAGCGGAGCGACGGACGCGCGCCCTGGCGGCGGCGCGTGCGGCCCGTTCAGGGCCGCCTTGAAGACGTACAGAAAGTTTGAACCACATCGACGGCAGCTGGCCGCCCCTAGATCTCCACGGCTTCCCTGCGCTGGACGTTTTTGCTGACTAGCTCGGCTGCCACGTCTGCCGGCACCTTCGATGTGTCGATGGTGAGGTCGGCCAGGGCCAGCGGCTCTGTCTCATCCCACACTCTGAGGCGTTCTGCGGTGTCGCCGGTTTGACGTTGCGTAAGGCGTCGTTTCGCCACGTCTCGGGGACATGTGAGAGCGACGACGGTCCACCGAGCGTGGGGGAAGGCGTTGCGTACAGCATCAACGGCCTCGACCTGGCCGAGGTGCACTACAGGGATGCCGTCGTGGAGCTGCCTGCGCAGACCGTGGGCGTCGACGACGTAGACGGATCCGTACCGCCTGTTCTCCCACACCACATCGCCGGCGGCGCGCAGTGCTGCTAAGTCCGCGTCGGTGGTCATCCGGTAGCCCGTGGTGCGGCCCGATCCAACTTTGAGGCGCCGGAACTGCTGGTATCGGCTGTCGAGCCGTTGCAACTCTGCGGTCACTGTGTCCTTGCCTGATGCGGGCGGACCGTAGAGAATCACGCCTCGCATCAGTCGAGTTCCAACCCCATCAGCGACTTCACGAGCGCTTCCGCTTGGTGCTGTAGCGGCTTGGCTGAGGTGCAGTTGTTGATGACGACGTGCTCGACCAGCGGACGAAAGTCGGTGTCGATGCGGCTGAGGTAGCCGGGCCAGTCGGCAAGCTTGGCAGCGTCTCGGGCTGCCCCTCGCTTGCGGATGTAGAGGTTCATCGTCTCGTGGTCGCAGTACACCCACACCACGCTCACGGATGCGCCCATGTCAGTGAACCGGGCTGTGGTCCGGCCCAACCATTGGGCGTCTTGGAACTCGGCGATGAATGGGGCGGTGACGATGGCACTGTTGCCGCACTGCACGTTCTCTTCTGCCGCGCTGCTCAACGCCTCGTACTCACGGGGCCGGACAACCTTCAGGTAGGTCTCTGACTCCCGGTCATGTGGTGAATGGCCCAGGATCTCTAGTGCCACCTCGACGACGGGACGCGTCAAGGTGTCCTTGTCGAGCATCGGCCATCCCGTAGCCCGTGCCAGGATTCGCCCCAACTCGGTCTTGCCGCTGCCCGGGTATCCACCGACAAGGACCACACGAGGTCTCGGCAGACGCACTGGGCTGCGCCGTTCCTGGTTCGGCACCCGCACTACGCGCTTCGAGCGGGACTTGCTCTCGATAAACCCTTCCGCCTCTAGCACCTTCATCGCTTCGGTGATGGTGAACGAGCTTGTGTCCCACTCGGCGGCCAGCTCTCGGCTGGACGGGAGGACGTCACCGTCTCGGCGGACCCCTGCGGCGATCTCGTTGCGGATGTGCCGGGCAATCTGCTGGTACATGGACTCACCCCGGGTCAACCGGGGTCGGGGCGATGACATGGGCATCCTCACGGTAGGGGTGTCCGGCTACCAGATCCTACCAGTCAGCTAACAGCCCTTCCGGCTCGTAACAGCACGTCAGAGCCTCGTTCCAATTGGTGAACACATAACAGTTGCTATGGATGCCTACCAACTGCTAGCGTCACTGCATCGAGCAGCCGTCCATAGGGGACGCGCTCTAATCCAGGAAGGACGCAGCTATGAAGCTGTACGTGGACACCCAGAGCAAGCAGGTCCAGGTGACGAAGGACCCGGAGCCGAAGAACGACCAGAACGGCAATCAGCGGTCGGAGAAGAACACTGGCCGGCTCATGTGGTCGACTCAGGTCTTCGTTCTCGACGAGACTGGCGGCGAGATCATCACCATCACCACGGCGGGTGAGAAGCCGGGCGTGACGGTGGGACAGCTCGTCGCTGTCGAGCAGTTGGAGGCCATCCCGTGGGCGACCAACGGGCGTAACGGCGTCGCGTTCCGTGCGATCTCGCTGAAGCCGAAGGCTGGCACCTCGGCGGCTAAGTAGGTCCTTCGCTCACCCGTGCTGTGTGAGCCTCTGGTGTCGTACGTGAAGCGGCCTGATGGTCCGCTGACCTGACGCAATCGGTCCGGGAGTGGTTCCGACTCCTACATTCCCGGCCCGTCACCACCTGTGGTGGTGGCATCCCCGCAAGAGCTGGCGCGGGGTCGGTCCGACTCCTACATCTGCCGACCCCGTGCCCTCCAACCCATCCGACCCAACGTGTGATTGGGAGGACGTGTCGTGTCCAAGTCTAGCCCTCGCCGCCCCTTCGGGCGGAAGTCCAACGGCACCATCACGGTCATCGAGGCCAAGGTTCACCGGTCCTCGGCCCGTAACGCCCGGTTGGCGTTCATCCTGACGGCGGTCATCGTCGGCCTTCTCTCGGCCGTGGTGGCCGCTTCCTACATGCACCCGATCCTTGCCCTGTTCGTCGGCGTCCTGACCGGTGTACCGACTGGCGGGCTCGCGTGGGTGCTGGTCCGTGTGTGGCCGGTGCTGCGGCTGCTGTGGTGGTGGCTTCCCGAGATCGTGTTCACCACCGTCGCCGTCACCTTCTGGATGGAGCTGGTCAACCACACCACCATGCCGGTCACCCTCCTGGTGGTCGCCCTGGTCGTCGGCGTTCCCGCCGCCATCCCGGTAACCCGTCGTGCCCTGGTCGCCTGGACCTGGGTCTTCGTGGTCCGCCACCGCCTGCGCATGTGTTTCGCGCAGTTCATCATCGCCAACCAGTCCGGTTCGCTGCCGCTGATCCTGTGGGCCCGTCCGACTCCGGTCGGTGAGCGGGTCTGGATCTACCTGCGCCCCGGCCTCGCCCTGGCCGACCTGGAGGGTCGCCTTGATCGCATCGCGGTCGCCTGCCACGCCTCCACCGCTCTGGTCGAGCGGGCCTCTGACCGCAATGCCGCGTATCTGCGGTTCGACATCAAACGCCGCGAGGTCCTCACCGCTGAGGTGGGTTCCCCGCTGGTCGACGTCATCACCCCTGGCACCCCGACCGCCGACCGGCCTGCGCCGGTCGTACCGACGGCTCTGGACCTGCCCGACGTCGACGCACCCACCATCACCCTGCCCGTGCAGGGCAAGCCGGCCGTGAAGAAGCCGGCCACCACTGCCAACGGCAGCAAGCCCGTGGCTACGTCCTCGGCCCCCGAGGACGACGTCTCCGACTGGATCTAACCCACCACACCCAACGGACGCGGAGAGCCTTTCCGGCTCGTTCGTGTGGCTCTCCGCGCCCACCCAACGCCCAAGGAGGGCACACCATGACCCGCACGGCTACCGCCCCGATCGCCGGCATACCGGTGGGGCCTGGCCTGTCGATGTTCGACCCCATCTTCGTCGGCATCGACGAGTTCGGCCAGCACGTGAACATCACCCTCGCCTACCGCAACCTCCTCGCCGGCGGCGAACCCGGCGGCGGCAAGAGCGGTCTGCTCAACACGCTCGCCGCCCACGCGGCCCTGTCCGTCGACTCCCGGCTCGTGCTGCTCGACGGCAAGCTCGTCGAGCTGGGGCAGTGGGAAGACGTCGCCGATGCGTTCATCGGCCCCGACATCGACCAGGCCCTGACCGTCCTGCGACGGCTCCAGGTCGTGATGAACAACCGCTACGCCTGGCTGCGCGCGCACGGGCGCCGCAAGGTGACCGCCCTCGACGGGCTGACGGTCATCACCGTCCTCGTCGACGAAATCGCCTTCTACTCCGCCACCGTCGGCAGCAAGCAGGAACAGGAAGAGTTCGTCGCGCTCCTGCGCGACCTCGTCGCCCGGGGCCGCGCCGCCGGCATCCCCGTCGTGGCCGCGACTCAACGGCCGTCGTTCGACATCATCCCCACCAGCCTGCGGGACCTGTTCGGCTACCGCGCCGCGTTCCGCTGCACCACCCCGAACAGCTCGAACATCGTGCTTGGTCACGGCTGGGCCGAGCAGGGCTACACCGCCACCGACATCCAGCCCACCAACCAGGGCGCGGCGTACCTGATCGCCGAAGGCGGCATCCCTCGCCGTATCAAGGTCGCCTACCTGTCCGACGCGCAGATCGCTGGCATCGCCGACTACGCCGCGTGGATCCGCCGACCCAACCGACTCACGACCACCGTGCCGGATCTGGCGGTGGCGGCATGACCACCCGCGAACGCGCCAACGCCCGCGCCAACAACCAGCGGGCCGCCCAGTACACCGAGATGTGGATCGTCGGCAGTCCTGAGGACCTGGCCGTGATGATCCACGCCGCCTCCCGAACCGGGCGGCTCGTCTTCGTGTCCGCACCCCACCAGATGGGCGGGGATGACACCCGCCACCGCCGCTACCTGCGGCTGCGCACCCACTGATCGGCCGACAGGACCGGACGACGCCTGGCAGCAACTGCCGGTCCTGCCGACCTTCCACCAACAGCCCTACCGAAAGGACGTGGCTGCCATGAAGGCTACCCACAACCCACCCACCGTCCAGGTCACACCGGCTGACCTGCTGCGAATGGCTGCCCTCTACCTGCGCCGGCACGGCTGGACCCAGGGCACCTACTACACCCCCACCGACACCGTGACCCCGCCGGCCTGCGCCGTCGGGGCTATCGGCATGGCCGCCGCCGGCCGTCCTCTCCTTCACCCGGTCCTGCTCACCCGGGCCGACGAGGACACCTACCGCCAGGCCATCGCCGCGCTCGTCGACTACCTCGACGCCTTCGCGCCGGTCTTCCACATCGACGAAGACGGCCACCTGCTTGACGAGCACACCGCCCCGTTCTCGTGGAACGACGACCCGACCCGCACCGCCGAGCAGGTCATCACGGCCCTGGAGAAGGCCGCTGACGAGTGGGACCGCCTCCACATGCAGGGAGGCGAGAACCGATGAGCACTGTCAAGCACACCTTGACGCCCGTTCGTCCCGCGCAGCGACGTCGGGAGGTCGTCGAGAACGACGAATTCGCCGCCTTCACCCGCCGCATCATCCGCGCCCACGGCCGCCGCGTCGCCACCGGCGACGTCGAAGCCCTCCGCGACCTCGTCGCACTCTCGGCCAACCTCGATCAAGCCATCACCGACGCCGTGATCGGCCTGCGGGCCTTCGGCTACTCCTGGGCCGAGATCGGTCAACGGCTCGGCATTTCCCGCCAGGCCGCCCAGCAGCGCTGGGGAGACCGGCCATGACCACCCTCACCGACATTCCCACCGGCCTGGCCCGCCGCTTCTACGACCCGGCCGGCACCCGCTACGGGTTCCCCACCTTCCCTTTCCAGTCCGCCCCTGACGGGCTGGCCACCCGCCGGCAACTGCGCGCCGTCGGCCTTCGTCCGGGCGGCAATGACCCGGTCGCGCAGATCCTCTGGCGGCGCGGCAAGCGCGTCGCCTACCTCTACCGCCTCGACCTCGCCGCACCCAAACGCGTCGCCACCCCCGCCCAGCGGGAGGCCATCGCCAAAGCGTTGCGTGCCCGGCGGACCTGCCGGGTCTGCGGGCTGGTCCAGCCCTACTACATCCCCCGCCGCTACGGCTGCTGCCTCGACTGCCACGGAGGCCACTGATGCCTGCTAAGACTCCGACCAACCGGGCGACCCGCGTCGAGGGTGTCGTCCTGGTCCTCATCCTCCTCGTTGTTGCCGGCTTCGCCGGAGCCGCTTCTTTCACCCACGTCAAAGACTGGACCCTCGCCAACTCCCCCGCCGGAACCGGGCAGTGGTTCGGCTGGGCCAACGCCGTCATCTCCGAACTCGTCCCCATCGCCGCCCTACTCACCATCCGCCGACGCCGCCGCACCGGTGCACCCATCGGCTACCCGCTGTTCCTGCTCATCGCCGCCGCCGGCCTCTCCCTCGCCGCACAGTTGGCGGTCGCCAAACCCGGCCCGTCCGGGTGGCTCCTGTCCGCCGTCCCCGCCCTCGCCTTCATGGCCCTGGTCAAACTCGTCCTCGCCCCCACCCCCGCCACCTCGGCGGCCACCACACCGGCCGTCAAGCCGGTCGAGCAGGTCGAACCAATCCGCGTCCAAATGGCCGAGCAGGTCACCACCGAACCGGCACCGCCGGCCATCACCCCCGCACCCGAACCGACCCCAACCCCGGCCGCCCAGCCGGCCCCGGCTGCTGAGCCGACCGTCACGCCGGCTGTTGAGCCGGAACCGGAGCCCGTCACCGCGCCGGCCCTTGAGCCGGTCGACGTCCCTGCCCACCTGCTGCCCATGGCGCGCTTCGCGGCCGTGCAGCACGAACAGTCCACCGGAGCACCCATCACCCCCGCCGAGCTGGCCGACCGGCTCGACGTCGCCCCGGCCGTCGCCGGACAACTCCTCGTCCTCGCCCGGAGTGCCCGATGACCATCCACCTCGTCGACATCGAACAGACCATCCACACCTGCCCCGCCAACCCTGACGGGCACCCGTACGACATCCGCCGGACCCTCGTCGACGTCATCCCCGGCGGACCCTGCCGCGCACCGGTCACCATCCGCTGCGGCAACACCACCACCCAAATCCCGTGTCATCGGCACGAGCCGGCCACGCGCCAATGCGGCGCCTGCCGGGTCATCGTCACCGAACGCACCATCACCACCCGCACCCTCACCCCTGAGGTGTCGGCCTGATGGCGTCGACGCTGGACCTCACACCCCGGACCACCATGGCCCGGGGTGTGGGCTCGAACGCCGACGTCCCGCCCGTCTACGCCTACACCGCCGCTGGGTCCGCCTTCGCCCGCGCCACCCGGCCGGACTACTTCGGATGGATCGAGCACGTCCGCGCCGCCGCCGGCTGCACCCGCCCCGTCCGCCTCGCCGGCCAACTCCTCACCATCGAGCAAAGCACCGGGCGCGTGCTCGACCAGCGGCACACCGACACCATGCCCGACGCCGCCATCTACACCGCCTGCGGCAACCGACGCGCCACCGTCTGCCCGTCCTGCGCGCAGACTTACCAACGCGACGCCTACCAACTCCTACGCGCCGGCCTCGTCGGCGGGAAGGGCGTCCCCGAAACCGTCGCGACGCACCCGGCCGTGTTCGCCACCTTCACCGCCCCCTCCTTCGGGCCGGTCCACGCCCGCGCGGTCAAGCGGCACACCTGCGGCAACCGGAAACGCTGCGACTGCCGACCCGAGCCCTGCCACGCCCGCCGCGACGCCGGCCACTGCCCCCACGGCCGTCCCGCCGTGTGCTGGGCCCGCCACGCACCCGACGACACCGTGCTCGGCCAGCCGCTCTGTCTGGACTGCTACGACCATGACCACCAGGTCGTCTGGAACCTCTACTCCGGTGAGCTGTGGCACCGGACCAAGCAAGCCGCGGAACGGTGGCTGGCGAAGCTGGCGCGTCGCCGGGGCATTCCCCGCGTCGAGGTCGTCACCGCCAGAGGCAACACCCGCACCGTCCCACCCGTCCGGCTCTCGCATGGGAAAGCCGCCGAGTTCCAAGCACGGGCAGCGGTGCACTTTCACGCCCTGGTGCGCCTCGACGGCGTCCACCCCACCGACCCCACCGCCGTCATCCCGCCCCCGGCCGGGTTCACCGTCGCCGACCTGGAAGACGCCCTCCGGCACGCCGCACACGTCGCCTTCGCCACCCCCGGCCACCCCGACCGGCCCGACGGCTGGCCGATCGCCTGGGGCGAGCAGCTCGACATCCGCCCCATCACCCTGACCGGAGGCGGTGAGGTCACCGACAGCATGGTCGCCGGCTACCTTGCCAAGTACGCCACCAAAAGCACCGAGGTAACCGGGCACCGCTCCGTCAGGCTCACCGCCGACACCATCGGCGACTACGCCGACCCCGACGGCGACCACACCGCCCGCCTCATCGACGCCTGCTGGCGCATCGGCCGACCCACCGGCACCCCCACGCCGCTGCTCAACCGGCCCCGCGACCCTCGGCCCCGGCCCGGCTTCGTCCAGCCCTGGGAATGCCCCGACTGCGGCACCCACACCCGCTACGCCGCCTGCCCCGTCTGCGTCGCCGACCGTCAAGCCAGCCTTGACACCGAATCGACGAAACCAGCCACGGCCAACCCTTATGCCCGGCTACGCCGCTGGGCGCACATGCTCGGCTTCGGCGGCCACTTCCTCACCAAAGCCCGCCGCTACTCCGTCACCTTCCAACTCCTGCGCGACACCCGTGTGGCCTTCCGCCGGCACGAGGACCAGGACCACGAGCACCCCGGCCGGCAGCTCGTCGACGAGCACCACAACGACGACACCACCCTCATCGTCGGCACCCTCACCTTCGCTGGCGTCGGCTGGCACACCACCGGAGACGCCCTCCTCGCCAACACCGCCGCCGCCATGGCCCGCGAACGACAAGCCACCGGCCGCGAAGAACTCGCCCACGAACTCGCCACCACACCCGCTGACGCGGCACTCGCCGCAGCGTGACCCCGGTCCCCGTCGCACGAGGAAGGCCCACCGTTGGACTCGCCCACTCTGATCACTCCTCGCGTGCTGCGCGTCGAGGAAGCCGCCCGAGCGCTCGGCATCGGCCGCTCGCTCGTCTACGAGCTCATCCGCTCCGGCCGGCTTCGCTCTTTCAAGGTCGGCAGCCGTCGACTCATCCCCGCCGCCGCCATCGACGAGGTCATCACCACACTCACGGAAGAAGCCGCCTGATGCCCAAGCAACCTAAGCCACGCCAGCCCACCGCCCGCCGCAACCCCAACGGCGAAGGCTCCATCTACCAGCGCTCCAGTGACGGCCGCTGGGTCGGCGGAGCGTACGTCCTCACCACCGACGGCACCCGCAAACGCAAGTTCGTCTACGGGGCGACCTGGGAAGAAGCTCACGCCAAGCTCATCGAGCTGAAAGCCAAGTCCCAACGCGGCATCCCCGTACCGGACCGGGCCTGGAAGCTCGCTGACTATCTGCCCTACTGGCTGTCCGCGTACGTCACCGACCTGAAGCCAACCACGGCACGCGGATACGAAAGCGCCGTACGACTGCACCTGATCCCGGCCCTCGGCACCAAACGGCTCGATGGGTTGCAGGTCCAACACGTCAAGGCGTTCATGGACGATTTCCGCCGCAAGTGCCTCTGCTGCACCAACGGTCTCGACAAGATCCGGCCGGCTGACCGCCGGTGCTGCTCGGTCGGCCGGTGCTGCCAGCGCTACCCGAGCGCCCGTCAGATCCAGTTCGTGCACGCGGTGCTCCGCAACGCGCTCCAACACGCGATGCGGGAGGAGTTGGTGTCGCGCAACGTCGCCAAACTGGTCCGGGTGCCCGCGCCCCGGTACAAGGTCGGCAAGGGCCTTTCCGTGGATCAGGTGCGTAAGATCCTCGCCGCCTCCGCTGGTCACCGCCTGCACGCGCTCTACGTCGTGGCCGCCACGATGGGGCTTAGACGCGGTGAGCTAGTCGGCCTTCGCTGGTCGGATGTTGACCTGGACGAAGGGACGCTTCGCGTTCAACAGACCGTGCAGCGCGTTGCCGGGAAGCTCCACGTCCTGGACGCCAAGACCGAAGACTCGGAGGCGGTGCTTCCTCTGCCCGAGGTCACCTGGCTCGCCCTCTTAGAACATCAGGAACGGCAGCAGAACGAACGGGCCACGCTCGCCGAGGTGTGGGAAGACCACGACCTCGTCTTTCCCTCGGAACGGGGCACCCCGATGGAGCCCACCAACCTCAGTCGTTCGTTCGCCCGACTGCGGGAGGGCGCCGGCCTGCCCGGTGTTCGTCTGCACGACCTGCGGCACACCGTCGTGTCGCTGCTGATGGAGCTGGGCGTCCCGCCGCACGTCGTGCAGGCCATCGCCCGGCACGCCGACGTCAAGGTCACGCTCAAGGTCTACGCTCACGCCAACCTCGACGCGATGCGCCAGGCGCTCGGCAAGCTCGACGGACGGCTGTCGTGACCCCGGTTGCTGTCAGCGTTGCTGTCAACCGGGCGGCTCGCGCCAGCGCCCGTCGCAGAACGCCTGATGGAATTGGAGCCCCCGGCCGGGATCGAACCGGCGACATCTCGCTTACAAGGCGAGTGCTCTGGCCAGCTGAGCTACAGGGGCGTGTGGTGCCGACGTCAGCATAGCGACTGACGTCCGGATTTCCGCCTCGGCAGGCCTCCCGACCACGGGAAACGTCACTCACGCGCTGCGGCGTACCGGCATCGACGGTCGATTGATGTCCGCCCGTGCCCGAGTGACCGGAATGTCTATGCGGCCCGTCCCATCCCGTGCGCCCCACCTTGGCAGGTGACGAAAAGCCGTTTACCGTGCAGTGACACGGACGACATCTCGATCATCGAGAGGCTGCCCGTGGGCCGGCGCGTCCCGTGCCGGCCGCTCCTTCACTCGGATCGTCCGGCACGTTCCTGCCGGTGAAAGGAAGCACCCCACCATGGCTACGGTCACCTACGCCAAGGCGTCCCGGATCTACCCGGGCACCGAGCGTCCCGCCGTCAACCAACTCGACCTGGAGATCGGCGACGGCGAGTTCCTCGTCCTGGTCGGCCCCTCCGGTTGCGGCAAGTCCACCAGCCTGCGCATGCTCGCCGGCCTGGAGGACGTCGACCAGGGCTCGATCCACATCGACGATCGGGACGTCACCCACCTGCCGCCGAAGGCCCGCGACATCGCGATGGTCTTCCAGAACTACGCCCTCTACCCGCACATGACGGTGTACGAGAACATGGCGTTCGCGCTCAAGCTGCGCAAGACCTCCAAGGCCGAGATCGACCGACGGGTGAAGGAGGCGGCGGCGCTGCTCCAGCTGGAGGAGTTCCTCGGCCGCAAGCCGAAGGCCCTCTCCGGCGGTCAGCGCCAGCGGGTGGCCATGGGCCGGGCGATCGTCCGCGAGCCGCAGGTCTTCCTCATGGACGAGCCGCTGTCGAACCTCGACGCGAAGCTGCGGGTGCAGACCCGTACCCAGATCGCGTCGTTGCAGGCCAAGCTGGGCGTCACCACCGTCTACGTCACCCACGACCAGGTCGAGGCCATGACCATGGGCCACCGGGTGGCGGTCATGCTCGACGGCGTGCTCCAGCAGGTGGACACCCCGCGGGCGCTCTACGACACCCCGGCCAACGTCTTCGTCGCCGGCTTCATGGGCTCCCCCGCCATGAACATCAAGACCGTGCCGCTGAGCGAGCGGGGCGCCGCCTTCGCCGACCTGCACATCCCGCTCACCCGGGAGCAGGTCGAGGCGGCCCGCGCCGACGGCGGCGCCGACAAGGTTACCGTCGGCTTCCGCCCCGAGGACTGCGACCTGGTCAGCCCGACCGAGGGCGGCATGCCCGTCGTCGTCGAGCTGGTCGAGGACCTCGGCTCGGACGCCAACATCTACGGCCACGCCGCGCTCGAGGGCAACAACGAGCGCTTCGTGGTCCGTACCGACCGGCGCAGCATGCCGAACATGGGCGACACCGTGTTCGTCAAGCCGCGCGAGGGCCGCAGCCACGTCTTCAACGCGGGCACCGGCAACCGCATCTGACGTACGACGGGAAAGGGGCGGCCCGCCAACGGCGGACCGCCCCTTTCCGTGTCCGCGGGATCAGCCCTCGGCGGCCCGGCGGCGCGCCACCTCGGCGAGGGTGACGGCGGCCGCGACGCTGGCGTTGAGCGACTCGACCTCGGAGACCATCGGGATGCTCACCGTGAGGTCACAGGTCTCGCCGACCAGCCGGGAGAGCCCTCGGCCCTCGGAGCCGACCACCACGACCAGCGGGCCGACGGCGGCCTCCAGGTCGTAGAGGTCCGTCTCGCCGTCGGCGTCCAGGCCCACCACCATGAAGCCGGCGTCCTGGCAGGCCTTCAGCGACCGGGTCAGGTTGGTCACCTGGGCGACCGGCACCCGCGCCGCCGCGCCGGCGCTGGTGCGCCAGGCGGTCGCGGTGATCCCGGCGGCCCGCCGCTCCGGTACGAAGACGCCCTGCGCGCCGAAGGCGGCGGCGGAGCGGATCACGGCGCCGAGGTTGCGCGGGTCGGTCACCCCGTCCAGCGCCACCAGCAGCGGGGCGGCCTGCTCCAGCGCCGCCGCGACGAGGTCCTCGAAGGGCTCGTACGCGAACGGCGGCACCTGGAGACCGACGCCCTGGTGCAGCACGCCGCCCGTCATCCTGTCCAGCTCGGCCCGGCTGATCTCCAGGTTGGCGATGCCCCGGTCGGCGGCCGTCCGGATGATCTCGTTGACCCGGTCGTCGACGTCGATGCCCTGGGCGGTGTAGAGCGCGGTCGCCGGCACCAGGGCGCGCAGCGCCTCCAGCACCGGGTTGCGCCCCACCAGCAGCTCCGGGGTGTCCTTCGACGGGTTGGACTTGCGGCCCGGGGCGACCCGGGGACCGCCGCGACCGGCCGGCCTGGCGCCCCGGCCGCCCGTGCCGCGCCCGCCCGTGGTCGGTACGCCCCGGCCACCGCCCTTGCCCCAGGTGGTGTCCTTGCTGCCGGGCTGACCGATCTTGGGAGCGCGGCCCTCCTCGGCCGCCGCCCGGCGCTCCTTGTCCTGCTTCCAGGCGGTGCGCTGGGGCAGCTTCTCGGTGCCCGAATATGCCTTGTGCCAGGGTCGCTCGTCGGCGGGCAGAGTCCTGCCCCGCCCGGCGAGGGAGTCCTTGTTCTTGCCACCGGAGCCCTTGGGGGCTCCCGCCTTCGGCGTCAGACGCCGGCCACGGCGCTGCGAGTTGCCGGCCATCAGTCCTGCTCTCCAATAGTCCAACGGGGGCCCTGGGGGGTGTCCTCGACCACCACGCCGGCCTGCTTGAGCTGGTCGCGTACGGCGTCGGCCGCGGCCCAGTCCTTGCGACCGCGGGCCTGTGCGCGCTGTTCCAGGGCCAGCGCGACCAGCGAGTCCACCACGCCGCGCAGGTCGTCCGCGCGGCCGCCACCGGTCCACGCCGGGTCGAGGGGGTCGATCCCGAGGATATCCAGCATGGCGCGGGCTGCGGCCAGCGCCGTGCGGACGGTCACATCGTCGCCGCCGGTCAGCGCGGTGTTGCCGTCGCGGACCACCTCGTGCAGGACGGCAAACGCGGCCGAGGTGTTCAGGTCGTCGTCCATCGCCGCCGCGAACGCGCCCGGCAGCTCACCGAGCTGGCCGGGGCCGACGCGCTCGACGGCCCGCTGCACGAACCCCTCGATCCGGCGGTACGCGACGGCGGCCTCGCGCAGCGCGTCCTCCGAGTAGTCGATGCGGGACCGGTAGTGCGCGGCGGCGTAGTAGTAGCGCAGCTCCACCGGGCGCACGCCGAGCGAGTCGACGTAGGTCAGGTCGAGGGCGTTGCCGAGCGACTTGCCCATCTTGGCGCCGCCGATGCTGAGCAGCCCGTGGTGCACCCAGTAGCGGGCGAACGGCAGCCCGGCGGCCTGCGACTGGGCGATCTCGTTCTCGTGGTGCGGGAAGGTGAGGTCCAGCCCTCCGCCGTGGATGTCGAACTCGGCGCCGAGGTAGCGCCAGCACATCGCCGAGCACTCGATGTGCCAGCCCGGCCGGCCCCGCCCCCACGGCGACGGCCAGTAGGCGTCCGCCGGCTCGTCGGGCTTGGCACCCTTCCACAGCGCGAAGTCGCGCGGGTCGCGCTTGCCCCGGTCGGGCGCGTCCCCGGCCGACTGCATCGCGTCCGGCGACTGCCCCGACAGGGAGCCGTACGCCGGCCACGAGCGGACGTCGAAGTAGACGTCGCCGGAGTCGTCGGTGGCCGGGTAGGCGTGCCCGTCGGCGATCAGCTTGGCGATCAGCTCGTGCATCTCCGGGATGTGCCCGGTGGCCCGCGGCTCGTACGTCGGCGGCAGCACGTTGAGCGCCCGGTAGGAATCGGCCAGGATCAGCTCGTTGGCGTACGCGATCGACCAGAACGGCCTGCCCCGCTCCATCGCCTTGACCAGGATCTTGTCGTCGATGTCGGTCACGTTGCGGATGAAGGTGACCTCGTAGCCGGCGGCGAGCAGCCAGCGGCGCAGCACGTCGTAGTTGACGCCGGAGCGAAGGTGACCGATGTGCGGCGGGGCCTGGAGGGTGAGACCACACAGGTAGACCCCCACCTTGCCGGCTTCCCGCGGGACGAAGTCCCGCACCGATCGGGTGGCGGTGTCATACAGGCGTAGCGTCACCGTACAAGGGTAGCCGTCCCACGCGTTCCGGGGTTGTCCGGAGCCGGGTCGTACGCTGCTGGTCGTGGAGACGACGGCGCGGGGCGGGGAGACGGCGCAGACGCTGGACCGGGGGCTGCGGCTGCTGCACCTGGTCGCCGACGCGCCGGGCGGGCTCACCGTCACCGAGGCGGCGAACCGGTTGGGCGTCGGCCGGGCGGCGGTGTACCGGCTGGTCGGCGCGCTCGCCGCGCACGGGATGCTGCGCCGCGACGGCGAGGGCCGGCTGCGCCTCGGCGCCGGGGTGCTGCACCTGGCGCGACGGGCCCAGCCGCTGCTCGCCGAGGGGGCGCTGCCCGCGTTGCGCCGCCTCGCGGAGCAGGCCGGCGCGACCGCCCACCTGACCGTGGTCGAGGGCGGCGAGGGGGTCGCGCTGGCCGTGGTCGAGCCGAGCTGGACGTCGTTCCACGTCGCGTACCGGACGGGGGCGCGGCACCCGCTGGAGCGCGGGGCTGCGGGACGGGCCATCCTCGCCGGCCGGGCGGGCGCCGCCGGTCCGGTGAGTACCGCCGGGGAACTCCAACCCGGGGCGTACGGCGTGGCCGCCCCGGTGCTCGGCGTGCCGGGCCTGGAGGCGAGCGTCGGGGTGGTGGCGCTGGCCCAACTCGACGCCGAGGTGGTCGGCGCGCAGGTCCTCGCCGCGGCCACCGCCATCGCCGCCGCCCTCTCCTGAGCCGCCCGGTCCTTCACCCCGCTCGCCTGAGGGGGACGTCCTCCGCCTCCCGAGTGACGATCCTCTAGCACATCCGGCGGCCGTCGTGTCGGTTGTCCACAGGCGACGGTCCCCGTGCGACCCCGGTCGTCCACAGGGGTGTCGGGCGGCCTCGGGCGGCGGGCACGCTGGCCGCATGCCACCTCCACCGCATCGACCAGGCGTCCTGGCCTGGCAGGTCTTCCGCGGCTCGGACGCGATCCGACAGGGCCTGGTCACCGAGCACCAGCTGCGCAGCTCCGCCTGGCTGCGCCTGCGCCACGACGTCTACGCCGACGCCCGGCTGGACCGGGACCACGCCCTGGCCTGCCGTGCCGCGGCCCTGCGGTTGCCGCCCGAGGCGGTCGTCGCCGGCCCCTCGGCGGCCTACCTGCACGGTGTCGAGCACGCCGCCTCGTTCGTCGACGACGTGCACGTCCTCGTCCCGAGGGCGATGCGGCTCGGCCCGCAACGGGGCCTGCGCGTGCACTCCACGGGCCCGCACCGGCAGCCCGCAGGGGCGGGTGGCGGTCCGCACCCGACGCTCCGCACGCCGGCCGAGGGCGGGGGCACGGCGGCCCCCGCGACCGCCGGCTGGGACCCGGCGGTCTGCGCACCCGCCGGCGGCCGGGACACGGCGGTACCCGTGCCCGCCGGTGGCGGGGAGGTCGCTGTCGTACCGCCGGGCGGCGGCCTGCGCACGGCGCTGCGCGCGCCGGCCGACGGCCGGGGCATCGCGGTCCGGCCGGTTCCGGCCGGCCTGAGGGTGGCGGATCTGCGCACCGCCGGCGTGCCGGTCAGCACCGATCCGACGTCTGCGGCGTGGGAGACGGCGGTCTGGTTGGAGCCGCTGCGCGCGGTCGGCATCGTCGACTCGCTGCTACGGCAGGGGCTGACCAGCCGTGCCGCCCTCGCCGACGTCGCCGCCCGCAACGCCGACCGGCCCGGCGGCCGCCGGGCCCGCTGGGTGTTCGGCCTGGCGGATCCGGGCGCCCGGTCGCCGGCCGAGTCCGAGCTGCGGGTCCGGCTGGTGCTGGCCGGGCTGCCACGCCCCGCCGTCCGGCACCCGGTCCGGGTCGCCGCCGGGCTGGTCGTGCACGCCGACCTGGCGTGGTCGGCGTACCGCGTCGCCGTCGCCCAGGACGGGCGGCACGCCGAGGCCGACGGCGGGCACCTCGACCGGATCGCCCGGCTGGTCGGCGCCGGCTGGCTCGTACTGCCGGTCACCGGCAGGCGGCTGCGCCACGACTTCCCGGGTGTCCTGCGCGAGGCTCGCGCCGCACTCGGCGCCCGGGGCTGGCGCCCGTGACCGGGGCACCTGCGCCGGGCGCCGGATCGACCGCCCGCCGCCGGACGTGCGAGGGGCCCGGCCGAAGTCGGCCGGGCCCCACTGGTGGTGCGTCGTTACGGGCGGGCGTTGGGCTTGAGCGGGGTCTTCACCGCCGCGTACGCGTCGACGATGCCGTAGCCGTAGAAGCCGTTGAAGTTCAGCCCTCCGGCGCAGTAGGCGTCGAACTCGGCGTCCCGGCCCTCGTTGGCGTACGACTGCAGGCGCGGCTCCGGGCAGGCGTGCTCGGCCGCCGTCCGGTAAAGGTGCTGCTCCACCAGCTTCGGTGCCATCCCGTAGCCACCCCGGCCGTCCTTCTTGCCGTGCTTGCTGACGATCAGCGCGGCGACGCCGGAGGCGTGCGGGGCCGCCATCGAGGTGCCCTGCAGGTAGGTGTAGTACCCGCACTCCCCGTTGGCCTTGCACGCCTTGAAGACCGTCTCCTCGAACCCGGCGACGATGTTGCCGTCGGCGTCGACCGAGCCCTCCTCCTGGAGCACCTTCTTCGGGTACGTCGAGAGGATCATGTTGGCGTCGGTGCGGTAGGTGTCCGTGCCGAAGCCGTCACGGAACCAGCCGCCGGGCGCCGCCACGGCGGTCTGCTCGGTGCCGTAGTTCGAGAAGTCCGACTTCTTGCCCGACGGCCCGACCGCCGACACGCTGATCACGTTGGGGCCCTCGGTGGGCAGGTCCCAGCAGCTGTCGTTGTCGATCTCGCGCGGGTAGGGCGCGGTGTCGCCGTAGTCCGGGCTCGACACGTCGGTGCGCGGGGCACCCAGGTCCTCGTGGTTGTTGCCCAGCGCGCCGACCAGGGTGACGCCCCGGTTGTGGGCGAAGTTCAGGGCCCGCTTCATGGCCTTGATGATGGCCCGCTGCTCGGCCTGGTGCTCCGGGGAGTCGGCCGGGTTGGCGGTGCAGTTGTAGAGCCACGGGTCGACGTAGAAGGACATGTTGACCACGTCCAGGCCGACCTTCCCGGCGTGCAGCAGGGAGTTGACCACCGGCTCCAGGAAGAAGTAGCCGGAGTCCTGGCCGCCCTTGAGCTCGACCAGGGAGACGTTCGGGGCGACGCCGGAGAGACCGAAGCCGTTGGCCGCGGCGCCGATCGTGCCGGCCACGTGGGTGCCGTGCCCGCCGTCGTCGGTGCCGACCGGGTCGAGGCAGCTCGCCACCTCGCACTCGCCGTCGACGTCGACGATGTCGGGAGCGAAGTTGCGGGACAGCGCCCAGTTGAAGTTCGGCGCGATGTCCGGGTTGCTGGCGTCGACGCCGGTGTCCAGGACGCCGACCGTGACCCGGCGGTCGCCCGGCTCGACCTTGCGCGCCCGGTCTGCCCGGATCATCTCCAGGCCCCAGAGCTTGTCGTCCAGCGGGTCCATCTTCTTGCCACGCTTGGCGCCGGCGCCCTTGGCCGCGGCGGCGGCCAGCAGGTGCTCCTGCTCGACCCGGTCCAGCTTGGGCTTGCGGCCGATCGCCTTCTGCTCGGTAGCGCCGATCAGCGCCGACGCGGCGGTGGCCTTCGCGGCGAAGTCCGTCCGGTCGCTGGTGACCCGGAACATGCCGACCTCGTCGGACCGGGAGACCACCGTGCCGCCGGCCGACCGGATGGCGGCGATGGCCGCGTCCGCGGAGACACCGTCCTCGGCGACGACGGTGAAGGTACGGGCACTGGCCGGCACGGCACTGGCCGGCACGCTCATGCCCGTCACCGCGAGTGCCAGTGCTGTCGCGGTCGCGACGGCACCGGCGGTGAAGCGCTTGCTCACCACATCGGATCCTCTCGTTGAGGGACGTGGCAGCCATCAGACAACACCGCGGCACTTTCCGCCATAGCAACGTCGGCTATGGCGGGAATCTCGTTTTCATCCGTGCTGGGCGCTGCCGGGCGGCCCGTTCGGGTCACGGCAGGGCGGGCTCGGCGACCTGCGGCTGCGGGTCGTCGGCACGGGGAGCGCGCAGCTCGTCGACGCGCACCAGGGCGACGCCGGCGACGATCAGTGCGCCGCCGAGCAGCTGCACCACGGTGGGCAGTTCGCCCAGCACCAGCCAGGCGATCAGGACTGCGAACATCACCTCGGTCAGCCCGACGAACGACGACAGCCGCGCGCCGAGGATCCGGGTGCCGGCGATCCCGGCGAGGTACGCGACGACGGCGGCGATAAGCGACAGCCCGACCACCGGCACCAACCAGCTGGTGCGCTGCCCGGCGAAGGTGACCTCGCCGAAGACCACCCGCAGCGGCAGCGCACCGACCGCCCCGAGCAGCAGCAGGACGGCGGCCCCGACGGCCATGCCGCCGCTGGCCATGGCCACCGAGGGCAGTTCCTCGTCGACCCGTCCCGCGAGCACGAAGTAGCCGGCGAGGCCGATCGCCGCCCCGAGCCCCCAGAGCACGCCCACCGCGTCGAGCCGGCCGGCGCCGGTCAGGTCCAGGACGAAGAACAGGCCGGCGAGGGCGGCCACCGAGCCGGCGACGGTCAGCCGGCGGGGACGCTGCCCGTGGACCAGCCACATCCAGCCCACCACCAGGACGATGCCGAGATACTCCAGCAGCAGCGCGACACCGACCGGCAGGTAGCGCACCGCGTTGAAGAAGCAGACCTGGGCCGTCGCGACCCCGAGCAGCCCGAACACGCCGATCGCGGCGAGGTTGCGGCGCAGCACGCCCCACCTGCCGCGCAAGGACAGCGCGGCCGGGACAGCCACGATCAGCGCGGCGACGCCGACACGGGCGATCACGGCCGCCTCGGCCGACCAGCCGGCGTCGATGAGGGACCGGGCGAAGGTGCCCGACGTGGCGAAGGTGACGGCGGAGAGCAGGGCGAGGCCGAGACCGAGCCCGGCGGCGGGTGGCTGACGCATCGATCCACTCCCACTGTCATGAGTAAAATGCAACTTCACCCGTGACGCTAGGTCGGCCCCCGACAGGAGTCAAGTTGCTCTTCACCCATGACATGGAATGTTCCCTGACCGCCGTGGCAGCGCTGGTGAACACCGCCGGCCGCGACGGTGAGGGCCTGCCCGACGTCGCCGCCCTGGACGCGCACTTCGTCGCCCACGCCTACAGCGGGCGGCACGAGCACACCGAGGACGAACTGCGGGCCGTACGCGACCTCCGGCCCCGGCTGCGCCGCGTCTGGTACGCCGACACCGAGGGCATCGTCACGATCGTCAACGAGCTGCTCCGCGAGTACGACGCGTTGCCCCAGCTCATCACCCACGACGACGAGCCGTACCACTTCCACGCCGTGCCGCGCGACGCGCCGCTGGCCACCCGGATGGCCGTCGAGGCCGCGATGGCGCTGGCGGACCTCGTACGCGCCGGTGAGCTGCGCCGGTTGCGGATCTGCGACCACCCGGACTGCGAGAACGTGCTCGTCGACCTGTCGAAGAACCGCTCCCGCCGGTTCTGCGACGCCGGCTGCGGCAACCGTGCCGCCGTCACCGCCTACCGCGCCCGCAGGTCCGCCTCGCGCGGTTGACGGCGACGATTCAGCGGGCCCCGCCGCGCGTCCGCTCCCCCCGTGCCGGTCCACCAGTCACCGTCGCGGCACAGGAACCGGTCCAGGTCCTCCACGCCGGGCACGACCGTCACCGCCGCGGACGCCGCCGATGGAAGCGGGTCAACCGTCCCGCCCGTCGGCACGCCGGCCTCCTGCCCTGTCGAGCTGCCCCGTCCATCAGACCACTCCGGGCACACGGCCCTCGCCCGATGCTCTGCGGCGGATGGTCCGGTTTCCGGGTCAGCGCTGGGACACCTGGCTGCCGGTAGGGCCGTCGGCGCCTCGGTCTCACCGACGGGGCAGCTCGACAGCGCACACACCGCCCTCCGCCAGCGGGGACCGGACACCACCCGGCACGGACCCCGACGACGACGCTCACCCCCAGCCCTCTCCGGACGCACGCCAGGGCCGGACCGGTGTAGGCAGGATCGACAGCACCTCCCCTCGCTTCCTTGCGGGCGAGGGCGAGCATCGGCCCGGACCAAGGCCGGGCGGCCCGGGCGAGGCGAGGCGGGACGACTCAGGGGTGGGTCATCCGGAGCAGGTCGAGCGCCTCGTCGAGCTGGGTCTCGGTCAGCTTGCCCGAGTCGACGTGCCCCCGGGAGATCACCACCTCGCGGATCGAGACCTGCTTGGCCAGCGCCTCCTTGGCGATGGAGGCGGCCTCGTCGTACCCGAGGTGGCGGTTGAGCGGGGTGACGATCGACGGCGAGCCCTCGGCGTACGCCAGGCAGACCTCGGCGTCCGCGACCAGGCCGACCACCAGGCGGTCTGCGAAGAGCCGGCTCGACGCGGCGAGCAGGCGGACCGACTCCAGCAGGTTGCGGCCCATCACGGGGAGCATGACGTTCAGCTCGAAGTCGCCCTGGGAACCGGCGAACCCGACGGCGGCGTCATTGCCGATGACCTGGGCGCAGACCTGCCGCACCGCCTCGGCGACCACCGGGTTGACCTTGCCCGGCATGATCGACGAGCCGGGCTGGAGGTCGGGGATGCGCAGCTCGCGCAGCCCTGCGCGGGGGCCCGAGCCCATCCAGCGGATGTCGTTGGCGATCTTGTAGAGACCGACGGCGACCGTACGCAGCTGCCCGGAGGTCTCCACCAGCGCGTCCCGGGCGCCCTGCGCCTCGAAGTGGTTGCGCGCCTCGGTCAGCGGCAGCCCCGTCGAACCGCGCAGGTTCTCGATGACCTTCGCGGCGAAGCCGAGTGGGGTGTTGATGCCGGTGCCCACCGCCGTGCCGCCCAGCGGCAGCTCGGCCAGCCGGGGCAGCGCCCCCTCCAGCCGCTCGATGCCGTAGCGGACCTGGGCGGCGTACCCGCCGAACTCCTGCCCGAGGGTCACCGGGGTGGCGTCCATCAGGTGGGTACGCCCGGCCTTGACCACGGTCTCGAACTCCGCCGCCTTGCCCTCCAGGGCCTCCGCCAGGTGGGCCAGCGCCGGCAGCAGGTCCCGCGCGACCGCCTCGGTGGCCGCCAGGTGGATCGAGGACGGGAAGACGTCGTTGCTGGACTGCGAGGCGTTCACGTCGTCGTTCGGGTGCACGTCGCGGCCCAGCTCCCGGCCGGCCAGCGTGGCGATGACCTCGTTGGTGTTCATGTTCGACGACGTGCCGGACCCGGTCTGGAACACGTCGATCGGGAACTGGTCGTCGTAGCCGCCGTCGGCCACGTGCGCGGCGGCGGCGGCGATCGCCGCCGCCACGTCCGCGTCGATCACGCCCAGTTCGCCGTTGACCTCGGCCGCCGCGCCCTTGATCTGGGCCAGCGCCCGGATCTGGGCCGGTTCGATGCCCCGGCCGGAGATCGGGAAGTTCTGCACCGCGCGCTGGGTCTGCGCCCGCCACAGCGCCTCGGTGGGCACCTCCACCTCGCCCATCGAGTCGCGTTCGATCCGGTAGCCCGTCGCCTCTGGAGTCGTCACGCGTACCATCCTGCCGCGCCGCGCGCCGACGTGCAGATGATCGGGGCGAGCCGGGTCGTCAGCCCGGCCGACGTCCGGCGGTACGGGCCGGCCGGGCGCACCGGGGTCGGTCGAAAGTCGGGCGCCGGCACCGGGACCAGGCACTTAGGATCGTGGAAGTACTCGCACTCCATCGGAGGGTCTTTCACCTTGCACGAAAAACGGGGTTCCACCGGCGTGCCCGCCGTACGCCGACGGCGCGCTCCGCGCCGGCTCCTCACCACGGGGCTCACCGCACTGCTGACCGCCACCGGGGCGGTCGTCGTCTCCGCCCAGCCCGCCGTCGCCGCACCGGCCCGCTGGGTCCCGCCGACGAGCGTGAGCTACACCGACGCGCGGCAGCAGGGCGCGACCTTCACCACCACCACCGAAGCGGACGTCCCGGTCGGCACCCTGGAGACCGCCGGGGTCAAGCACACGACCAGGGCCTACCTCACGTTCGACCTGACGCCCTACCAGGGCAAGGAGATCATCGACGCCACGCTGCGCACCGGGGAGTCGGCGGTCGCGGACTGCGACCGGCCGCGCGAGCTGGAGCTGTGGCGCACGGACTCGCCGGCGACCGCGCCGACCTGGGACGACGCGCCGACCGTACGGGAGAAGGTCGGCGACCTCGGTCCCACCGCTCCCTGCCCGGCGGCCCACCTCGAACTGCCGCTCACGCGGACCGTGCAGCAGGCGGTCGACGCCGGGCGGGACTCGCTCACGCTGATGATCCGGGTCCCCGGGGACCACGAGGAGAACAAGCACCACGGTCGGCGGCTGCGGACGCCGGGCATCTCGCTGACCGCGAACGCCGCGCCCGACGTGCCGGGCGCCCTCACCGTCGCCGGGCGGGACTGCGCCGGCGACCAGGTGGTCGACACCGCCACGCCGACCCTCACCGCCGAGGTCACCGACCCGGACGCGAGCGGGTCCGGCCTCGTCGAACAGGTGACGGCGACCTTCGCGTGGTGGCCGGTCGACCGGCCCGACGAGCGGACGGAGTGGACCTCGGGGGCGTTCTCCGCGCCGCGCCGCTTCCAGTACACGGTGCCGGAGGGCGCGATGGTCGACGGCGGCAGCTACGCCTTCGCGGTCCGCGCGGCCGACCAGCACGCCACCTCCGCCTGGTCGGCGGAGTGCCGGTTCGCCGTCGACACCACCAGCCCCGCCGCGCCGACGGTCAGCTCGACCGACTACCCGGCCGACGACGGCTGGTACGGCGGTCCCGGCATCCCGGGCCAGTTCACCTTCTCCGCCGGCGGCGACACCGACACGGTGCGATTCCGCTACACCGTGTCCGGGCAGCCGGCGACCGACGTGGCGGCCGACGTCCCGGGCGGCTCGGCGACCGTCACCCTCACCCCCGACCGGGACGGGCCGAGGACGCTCACCGTCGAGGCGGTGGACCTCGCGGGCAACCGCTCCACGCCCACGAGCTACGTGTTCCGGGTGCGCACCACCAGCCCGACCATCACCGACGCCAATCCGACGGCCGGCTTCGGCCAGCCGCGCACCCTGACGTTCGCGCCCCGGATGGACGACGTCGTCGAGTACACGTACCGGCTCGACGACGGACCGGAGCAGACCGTGCCGGCGATCGCCGACGGCACTGCCACGGTCACCATCACGCCGACGAAGCCGGGCTACAACACCGTGTACGTCCGCAGCCGGACGGCCGGTGACCTGCCGTCCGGCGAGGGCAGCTACCGGTTCCACCTGGCGACCAAGCCCACGGTCAGCTCGGTGGAGTACCCGATCAACAAGTTCCAGGGTGCGGTCGCCGGCACGCCGGGGACGTTCGTCCTCCAGGCCGGCATGCCCGGGGTGACGGAGTTCGTCTACTCCTTCGACGGCCGTCCGGCGCAGACGGTCGCGGCGGGCGCCGACGGGTCGGCGTCGGTGGGGTACACCCCGACGACGGCCGGGATCCACCGGGTCACCGTCTACACGCGGACCGGCGACGGGACCGTGTCGGAGACCTTCAGCGGCACCTTCTACGCCAGCCGGGCGAGCTGACGTAGGGCAACGACGAGGGGCGCCGGGCCACTGCCCGGCGCCCCTTCGCGTACGCGGGTCAGCGGCGGCCGACCGTCAGCACCGGCTTGGTGACCTCGGCGAAGAAGTCGTTGCCCTTGTCGTCGACCACGATGAAGGCCGGGAAGTCCTCCACCTCGATCTTCCAGACCGCCTCCATGCCCAGCTCCGCGTACTCCAGGACCTCGACGTGCTTGATGCAGTCCTGGGCGAGCCGGGCGGCCGGGCCGCCGATCGAGCCGAGGTAGAAGCCGCCGTGCTGCTGGCAGGAGCGGGTGACCTGGGCGGAGCGGTTGCCCTTGGCGAGCATGACCTGCGAGCCGCCCGCGGCCTGGAACTTCTCCACGTACGCGTCCATCCGCCCGGCGGTGGTCGGGCCGAACGAGCCGGACGCGTAGCCTTCCGGGGTCTTGGCGGGACCGGCGTAGTAGACGGCGTGGTCGCGCAGGTACTGCGGCATCGGCTCGCCGGCGTCCAGCCGCTCCGCGATCTTGGCGTGCGCGATGTCGCGGGCCACCACGAGCGGGCCGGTCAGCGACAGCCGGGTCTTCACCGGGTACTTCGACAGCTCGGCGCGGATCTCGTCCATCGGCCGGTTGAGGTCGACACGCACCACCTCGGACGCGTCGAGCGTCTCGTCGGTGACGTCGGGCAGGTAGCGCGCCGGGTCGGTCTCGAGCCGCTCCAGCCACACGCCCGACGGGGTGATCTTGGCAACCGCCTGCCGGTCGGCCGAGCAGGAGACGGCGATCGCCACCGGGCAGGAGGCGCCGTGCCGGGGCAGCCGGACCACCCGTACGTCGTGGCAGAAGTAGCGCCCGCCGAACTGCGCGCCGATGCCGAAGTTGCGGGTCAGCTCCAGCACCTCCGCCTCCAGCTCCAGGTCCCGGAAGCCGTGCGCGCTCATCGAGCCGGAGGTGGGCAGCGCGTCCAGGTACTTGGCGCTGGCGTACTTGGCGGTCTTCAGGGCGTACTCGGCGGAGGTGCCACCGATGACGACGGCGAGGTGGTACGGCGGGCAGGCGGCGGTGCCGATGAGCCGCAGCTTCTCCTCCAGGAACTGCATCATCCGCGTGGGGTTCAGCAGCGCCTTGGTCTCCTGGTAGAGGTAGGACTTGTTGGCCGAGCCGCCGCCCTTGGCCATGAAGAGGAACTTGTAGGCGTCGGGCTGCCCGTCGGGGTCCTCCGCGTAGAGCTCGACCTGGGCCGGCAGGTTGCTGCCCGTGTTGCGCTCCTCCCACATGGTCAGCGGGGCGAGCTGCGAGTAGCGCAGGTTGAGCCGGGTGTAGGCCTGGTAGACGCCGCGCGACAGGGCCTCGGCGTCGCTGCCGTCGGTGAGCACGTGCCGGCCGCGCTTGCCCATCACGATGGCGGTGCCGGTGTCCTGGCACATCGGCAGCACGCCACCGGCCGCGATGTTGGCGTTGCGCAGCAGGTCGAGCGCGACGAACCGGTCGTTCGGCGAGGCCGCCGGATCGTCGATGATCGCGCGCAGCTGGGCCAGGTGCGCGGGGCGCAGGAAGTGCGCGATGTCGTGCATGGCCTCGGCCGTCAGCGCGGTGAGCGCGGTCGGTTCCACGGTGAGGAACCGGCGGCCCCCCGGCCCGTTGACGACGTCGACGCCCTCGTCGGTGACCAGGCGGTATTCCGTCTGGTCCGGGCCGGTCGGCAGCAAGGGAGCGTACGAGAACGCGGCGGCACTGCTCATGAGCGGAAAGCCTAGGGCAGAAGGGTCGATCAGTCCCACCCGCCGGGTGGGTCCTGGGACGACGCTCTCACCCGGGGCAGAGCTCCCGCTTCGGACCGCAGCTGTCCGCCGGCCCCGGCACGCTCCCCGTGCCGCCGGGGCCCGGTACGCCGCCGTCGCGCGGCGGGACGGGGGCGCCCCGTGCGCCGCCGAAGCGGACGTAGCCGATCTCCCGCCCCTCGCCGATGACCATGCCGCCCGGGCCGACCGCGAGGGCGTTCGCGGAGGTGCGCAGGCTCACCAGTTCCCGCCCGGTACGCGGTTCCAGCGCCACCAGCCGGGACGGCTTCTCGTCGGCGATCACGGCCGCGTGCGGGGTGAGCGCGGCGCCGGCCTTCGTCCCGGCGGGGCGCGTCCACCGGACCCGGCCGGCGCCCAGTTCCCGGCCGACCACCGCCCGTTTGTCGGCCGTCCGGACCAGGGCGTGCCGGTCGTCGACCGCGAGCAGCCGCTCCCCGGCGTCGGTGACCAGCAGCAGCCGCCCGTCGTAGCCGTCGAGGACCGCCTCGCGGGCGTCCGGGGCCACCCCGATCAGCACGTTGCGCGCCCCGTACGGGTCCTCGCGCTGCGCGCAGCCGGCGTTGTCGGCGGTCCGCAGGTTGATCCCGGCCCGCTGCCACGCCTCCTGGCCGGTCGCCGGGTCCCGCCCCGAGATGGCGAAGTAGCAGGTGCCGTCCTGGGAGCGGGCGGTGATCCGCAGCAACCGGCCGCCGACCACCGACAGCCGCTCGTCCCGGCCGGGCTCGACGTCCTGGAGCATCCGCCCGGTGGCGGTGTCGAGGACGTGCACCCGCCCGTCGATGGGGAACCCGAGCAGCGGCGGTACGGGCTCCGGGCCGGCCACCTCGTCGTCGATCCGGACGGCGTCGAGGCGGCGGGTGTCGAGCAGCCCGGGGTTGTCGCCGAGCAGGCCGCTGCGCACCCCCGGCACGAAGGCCGTCCAGAGGGGGGCGGTGCCGCGCGGGTCCCAGGCGCTCACCGTGCAGTCGGTGGCGTCGACGCAGCGGGCGTCGAGCAGCATGTTGCGGTACGTCCAGACGGCCACCGCGTCGCCGTCGCGCCGCCGCGTGACGCCGGTCGTCGGGTCGAGCACCTCGTACCCCTTGACCAGCAGCTTGCCCACGACGACGACCGGGTCGCGGTCGCCGCCGGCCACCGCGGACCAGTCGGCCTTGCGCTCCCACAGCTGGGCGCCCGTGGCCAGGCTGCGGGCCTCCACGCGGGTGCGCTGCTCGACCACGACGGTCTCGCCGGCGATGGTCACGCTGCGCGGGGTGCCGCCGACGCGTTGCTGCCAGACCACGTCGGGCTCGGAGATCGGCTCGCTGCGGTCGACCCAGTCCCACACCGCGGGGAACGGGTTCCACACCCCGGTCGCGGCGAGCGCGACGACCGCGACGAGCGCGAGCAGCAGCCCGCCACGCCACCCACCGAGGCCGCCCGCCTTCGCCACACGCACACCGTAGCGACGACCGCCGCGCGCCCGCCCTCCCGCGCCGCCGTGTCGCCGCGCTTTCTCGCGCGCCCGAGGGCGTACGGAAGGGCCCCCGGGCCGCTGCTCACCGCTGGGCGGCGGAGCGGACCAGGGGAAGGGTGCGGTAGGGGATCTGCTCGGCCAGGGCGATGATCGTCGAGGCGCGGCGGATGCCCTCGTACGAGACGATCTGGTCGATCACCCGCTGGAGGTCGGTGTTCGAGCGGGCCACGATCCGGCAGAGCAGGTCGCTGGAGCCCGTGATGGTGTGCGCCTCCAGCACCTCCGGGATCGCGCCCAGGTGCGCGGCGACCCGGTCGTGCCCGTGCCGCTGGCTGATCTCCAGCGTGACGAAGCTGGTCACCCCGAACCCGATCGCCGCCGGGGAGATCTCCGGCCCGAAGCCCGAGACGACGCCCCGCTCGACGAGCTTGTCCAGCCGGGCCTGCACGGTGCCCCGGGCGACCCCGAGGCGCCGGGAACACTCCAGCACCCCGATCCGCGGCTCATCGGCGAGCAGTTCGACCAACCGCGCGTCGAGGGCGTCCAGCTGCACAACCTGACTAGTACTCATACCGTTGCACCCTACTTAATGCGCAACCTGACCAGGCACAGGCACGACAGTTGCCCAGTGCGGCACTTCACCGCGATCCTCGCCACAGAGCCACGGCACACGACCGACGGCGGCGGCCACGAGGCCGACCGGAACTATAGGGAGACCGCGATGACCCAGGCGATCGACCGACCCCAGGCGACCGAAGACGTCGACGTCGACGTGCTCGTCGGCGCCGTCGACCACGACATCAGCCGCGACCCGTTCCCCGTCAAGGGCCTCGACCACGTGCACTTCCTCGTGGGCAACGCCAAGCAGGCCGCGCACTACTACTCCACCGCGTTCGGCATGACCTGCGTGGCGTACCGGGGCCCGGAGCAGGGCTACCGCGACCACGCCCAGTACGTGCTGACCAGCGGCTCGGCCCGGTTCGTGCTCACCGGCGCGGTCCGCCCGGACGCCGAGGGCGCCGAGCACGTCACGAAGCACAGCGACGGTGTCTCCGACATCGCGCTGGAGGTGCCGGACGTCGACGCCGCGTACGCGCACGCCACCGCGCAGGGCGCCACCGGTCTGACCGAGCCGCACGACGTCAGCGACGAGCACGGCACCGTCCGGCTCGCCGCCATCGCGGCGTACGGCGACACCCGGCACACCCTGGTCGACCGGTCCCGCTACACCGGCCCGTTCCTGCCCGGCTTCGTGGCCCGCGGGCCGATCGTGGACCGGCAGCCGATGATCGACGCCGGCCTCCAGCCGAAGCGCTTCTTCCAGGCCGTCGACCACGTGGTCGGCAACGTCGAGCTCGGCCGGATGGACGACTGGGTCGACTTCTACAAGCGCGTCATGGGCTTCTCGAACATGGCCGAGTTCATCGGCGACGACATCGCCACCGACTACTCGGCGCTGATGAGCAAGGTCGTCGCGAACGGCACCCGCAAGGTGAAGTTCCCGCTCAACGAGCCGGCGATCGCCCGCAAGAGGTCGCAGATCGACGAGTACCTGGAGTTCTACCAGGGCCCGGGCGCCCAGCACATCGCCGTGGCCACCAACGACATCCTGGCCAGCGTCGACGCGATGCGCGCCGCCGGCGTCGAGTTCCTGGACACCCCCGACTCGTACTACGACGACCCGGAGCTGCGCGCCCGGATCGGCCAGGTGCGGGTGCCGATCGAGGAGCTGAAGGCCCGCAAGATCCTGGTCGACCGGGACGAGGACGGCTACCTGCTCCAGATCTTCACGAAGCCGGTGCAGGACCGCCCGACGGTCTTCTTCGAGCTGATCGAGCGGCACGGTTCGCTCGGCTTCGGCAAGGGCAACTTCAAGGCGCTCTTCCAGGCCATCGAGCGGGAGCAGGAAGCGCGCGGCAACCTGTAACACTGACGAGCGTGACGCAGCCTCCGACGTACCCGACGCCGCCGGCCGGTGGGCCCCCGCCCGCCGCCGGCGGCTTCGCGCCGCCATCCGGTCCCGCCAACCAGGGGTACGCGGTGCCGCCGCAGCATGTCCCGCCCGGTCAGGTCCCGCCGCCCGGCTGGACGCCGCCACCCCCGGGCTGGGCCGGGCCGCCCCGCCCGGCCCCGGCGCTCGGCCCGGGCGGGCAGCCGCTCGCCAGCTTCGGTGACCGGCTGCTCGCCGCGCTGGTCGACGGCGCGCTGAGCATGGCGGTGGTGATGGTGCTCTTCCTGCCGCCGTTGCTGCTCCTGTTCTGGAACGTGGCGTCCGACCTGACCCGGACCTACCCGGACGGGCCGCCGCCCGACGCGTTCCTCACGGAGTTCATGCTGCCGATCCTGCTGCTCGAACTGGGCCTGATGGTGGTGATGTTCGGCCTCTACTGGCTCTACCACGTCGAATACATGAAGCGCACCGGGCAGACCTTCGGCAAGAAGGTGATGAAGCTGCGCGTCGTGCCGCTCGACCCGGCCGCCACCCTCGACCGACGGATGGCCGGCAAGCGGTACGCCGTGCAGTACGTGGCCGCCGGCTTCCTGCCCGGCCTCAGCTACCTCGACGGGCTGTGGCAGTTGTGGGACAAGCCCTGGCAGCAGTGCCTCCACGACAAGTTCGCCGGCACCGTCGTCGTTAAGGTGTCTGCGTGAGCGAGCGCAGCGAGGCCAGGCCATGAGCGTCGAACCGGGCTGGTACGTCGACCCGGCAGACCCGGACACCCGGCGCTACTGGGACGGCGGAGGCTGGATCGGCGCGCCGATCCCCGTCGACGCCACCCCGCCCGAGGGCCCGCCGCCGGCCGAACCGCCCCCCGCGCCCGCCCCGACGTCGCCCGTGGCCCCGGTCTCCGCGCCGGGCGCCCCCACGGGCGGGCCGCCCCTGCCGGGGCAGCCGCATCCGGGCCAGCCCTACCCCTGGCAGCCGCCGCAGGGGCACGGCCACCCGCAGGCCCCGCCGCCCGGCTGGCCGCCCGGTGGCGGACCCCCGCCGGGCTGGCCGCCCGCCGGCTGGCCCGGACGGCCGCCGGAGCCCCGCCCGCACGGGCTGCCCCTGGCCGGGTTCGGCGCCCGGCTGGTCGCCCGGCTGATCGACTTCGCCATCGTCTTCGCGCTGAACGCCGTCGTGAACGGCTGGTTCGTCTGGCGGCTGGTCGAGGAGGTCACGCCGTACTGGCGGGAGGTGTTCCGGCGGGCGATGGCCGGCGACAGCTCCACCGACGGCCTGCCGCAGCCCAGCGAACAGGCCGGCGGCCTCCAGGTCGTGATCCTGCTGATCGCCACCGCGCTCTGGCTCGCGTACGAGGTGCCGACGATGTCCTCGGGCGGGCAGACGTTCGGCAAGCGGCTGGTGGGCGTCAAGGTGGTGCCGATGAGCGCGAACGAGCCGCTCGGCTTCGGCCGGGCGCTGCGCCGCTGGAACACCCTCGGCCTGCCCACCCTGCTCTGGTACTGCTGCGGCCTCGGCCTGCTGCTCCAGCTCGTCGACGCGCTCTCCCCGCTCTTCGACCACCCGATGCGTCAGGCGTTGCACGACAAGCGGGCGCAGACCGTGGTGGTCCAGCTCCCCCGCCGCGACCGCACCACCGGGGGCGGGCGCACCGCCACCGACGAGCGCGCCGCCACCGACGAGGACGCCGCCCCGGACGACCGCACCCCCGACGACCGCACCCACCCCTCGGGAGACACCCCATGACCGACCCCGGACGACCCCAGCCGGCGCTGCGGCTGACCCGCGCCGACCTGGACGCGCTGCCCAACTACGTACCCGGCCGCAGCGCTGCCGACCTGGCCCGCGAACTCGGCCTCCCCGAGGCGATCAAGCTGGCCAGCAACGAGGTGCCGTACGGGCCGCTGCCCGGCGTCGTGGAGGCCGTCGCCGAGGCCGTCACCGGGGTGCACCGCTACCCGGACATGGGCGTGCTCGCGCTGCGCCAGGCGCTGTCCGAGCGGTACGGCGTGGACGTCGACCGGATCGCCACCGGCTGCGGGTCGGTGGCGCTGGCCGAGCACCTCGTCCGGGCCACCTGCCTGCCCGGTGACGAGTTCCTCTACGCGTGGCGCTCCTTCGAGGCGTACCCGATCATCGCGGCGACCAGCGGCGCGACCAGCGTGCGGGTGCCCAACGACGCCGGGCACGGGCACGACCTGACGGCGATGGCGGCGGCGGTGACCGACCGGACCCGGCTGATCGTGGTCTGCAACCCGAACAACCCCACCGGCACCTCGGTACGCCGGGCGGAGCTGGACCGGTTCCTCGACGCGGTCGGCGAGGACGTGCTCGTCGTGATCGACGAGGCGTACCGCGAGTTCGTCACCGACCCGGAGGTGCCGGACGGCCTCACCTACCTCGACCGGCCGAACGTGGTCGTGCTGCGGACGCTCTCCAAGGCCTGGGGTCTGGCCGGCCTGCGGATCGGCTTCCTGGTCGCTCAACCGGCGGTGGCGGCGGCCGTGCGCAAGGTCGTGACGCCGTTCTCCAGCAGCATGGCCGCGCAGGCGGGCGCGCTCGCCGCGCTGGCCCAGGAGGACGAGGTACGGCGGCGCTGCGCCCTCGTGGTGGCCGAGCGCGACCGCGTGACGGAGGCCCTGCGCAAGCTGGTCGGCGACGTGCCGGACAGCCAGGCCAACTTCGTCTGGCTGCCGCTGGGCGACCGGGCGGTGGACTTCGCCAAGGCGTGCGAGGCGCGGGGCGTGATCGTCCGGCCGTTCGCGGGCGACGGGGTCCGGGTGACCATCGGCACGCCGGCCGAGAACGACGCCTTCCTGGCCGCGGCGGAGGCCGCGCTGGCCTGAGGGGTGCCGGTCCGGTCCGCCATCCCCTCGCGGACCGGACCGGCTGCTCAGGCGGTCGCCACCGGCTGCCGGACCCGGCGCCGGTACGCGTACACCGCGAACGACACCAGGACCAGCCCCGAGGTGGCCAGCCCGCCGGTGAGCACCTGGCCGGAGCGGTCGACAGCGCTGGTGGCCGCCACCGGTACGGGCCCGAAACTGACCCGGCCGGTGGCGGAGCGCTTCGTCCAGCCGCTGGCCAGATCGAGCTTCGCCGCCCACGGTCCGTCCGGGAGCCGGCGGTCCAGGACGACCCGTACGGTGGTCGTGCCGTCCAGCGCGAGCGTGCCCGCCTCCACCTTCACCGGCCCGGCCGAGAGCCCGCCCGGCCCCTCGGTGAGCCGCAGGTCGCCGGCCAGGTCGAGCGCCCGCCTGCCGGTGTTGCGCACCTCGGCGGTGAGCACGGGGGTGCCGTCCTTCTCCCGCTTGCCGGTGAGCGGGCCGATCTCGAAGCCGGAGGGCGGCTCACCCCCCGGCCCGACGGAGAGGTAGACCCGGATCCCGGCCCGGCCGACGTTGCGTACGGTCTGCCCGTCGTCGACACCGGCGACCTCGGCCCAGATCACCGCGTACCGCTCGCCGGCCTCGGCCCGGCGCGGCACGGTGATGGTGACCAGTACCTCCGCCTCCTCGTCCGGGGCCAGCACCTCCTCGGGCGGCTCCACGTCGATCCAGCTGCTCAGCTCGTTCTCGGTGCGGTCCGGGGCGAGGACGAACCCCTTCTTCGTGACGTCGGCGGCGGCTGCGTAGAGGGCGACCTTCCGACGGATCTCCGAACTGTTCTGCACCACGATCCGCCGCTTGATCGTCGTGCCGGGGCGGACGTGGTCCACGACGTACTTGTGCGCCCGGGTGTCGTCGCGACGCTCGACGGGCGCGTCGAGCAGGCGTACCCCGACCGTGGTCGACGGGGCGCTCGGGTCCGGCCGCGCCGAGGGCGTGCCGGGGCGCCTCGCCGGCCCGACCGCCGGGACGTCCGCCTCGGGGACCTGCGGCTCGGCGAGTGCCGGCGGGCGGCCGGCGACCGCCGGTCCGGGCTGCGCGGCCGACGCCGGCGCCCCGGCCGTGACCAGGACGGTCACCGCCAGGACGAGGGCGCGGGTCCGGTCATGCCACCGAATGGGTGATCACCCCCGTGTAGGTGCCGCCGACGGCGGTGTCCGGGACGGCGATGCGGATGTTCGGCGCCCAGCTGGCGGTGTTGTTGCCGCTGCCCGAGGTCTTCGAGAAGGCGGTGCGGGGCACGCTCATGCTGACCGCCTCGGCCTGGGTGGGTTGCCCCGGCACGAACACGCCGGTGCCGGTGGTGCTGGTCGCCCCGCCGGACCAGTACTCCACCAGGGCCGGCGAGATGGTCTCCTCGGGCGTGCCGGTGCCGGTGGAGAAGGAGCTGGCCGACACGGTGGTCGTCCAGGTGGCGTTGAGCGCGGCCCGGCTGTCGGTGACCGTGACGGTGCCGAGTTCGCCGGTGAGGACGCCGCCGGAGAAGACGGAGCCGAGGTTCACGGATGCCGGCACGGTGATGTTGAGGTCGGCCGTGGCCACCGTGAAGGTGACGATGGTGTCGCCGGTGGGCGCGGCCGCGGCGGGCGCCGCCAGGGCCACCACGGCGGCCGCGGCGGCGGTCAGGGCAAGAAGTGGCTTCTTCATGAGATGCACGCTAGGCAGTCTGGATCGAACAATGATGCACTTTCCGGACAGATCAACCATCAGGCGACGGAGTGGGTGATCGTGCCCCGGTAGGTGCCCCCGACGATGCCGGTCGGGATGGCGATCCGGACGGTGGGCACCCAGGCCACCATGTTGTTGCCGTTGCCGGCGGTCTTGCGGAACGCCTCGCGGGCGACGTCCAGGGTCACCGCCTGCGCGGAGGTCGGCTGCCCGGGCACCAGCATGCCGCCGCCCGTGCTCCGCACCGCCGGCCCGGACCAGTACGAGACCCGGTCGTTCGCGATCGTCTGCTGCGCTCCGCCGGCGCCGGTGACGAAGACGGTGGCGGAGACCGTGGCGACCCAGGTGTTGGGGTTGACCTGGCCGCGCGAGTCGCGGACCTCGACCGCGCCCAACTGCCTGGTGATGGTGCCGCCGGTGAACCCGCTGCCGAGATCGACGGAGGCGGGCACGGTGATGTCCACGCCCACCGTCCGGGCCAGCCGGACCGTCCGGCCGGACGGCGCGGCGTCGGCCGGGGAGGCGGTGACGAGGATCAGGATCGCGCCCAACAGGGCTGCTAGGAAACGCACATTAGGACTATAAATAACTTATGTCCGTTTTGTCGAGCAGCCTCGCCGCCCCGCGTTTCACGTCGCGGCGAGGATGAGCGGCTCCGAGGTCAGGTAGTAGCGCCGGTCGTCACCGGTCGGGTCGACGGGCTTGCGAAGCCGCTCCACGGCCACGAACCCGTCGGCCGCGTACGCCGCGCCGGGTGCCCAGCCGATGCCGTCCGAGCCCACGTTGAGCGCGAAGAAGGACCGCTGCGCCCCCGTCGCCGGGTCCAGCGTCACCAGGTCGTTCGTCTCCGTCAGCAGGTGCACCCGGTCGGGCTGCACGGCGAGCAGCCGCACCGGCGGCAGGCCGACCCGGCGCCACAGTTCCGCGCCCGTACGCGCCGACCGGCCGACCGGCACCCCGTCGACGACGGCCACCGCCGTGCCGCCGACGAGTTCGGCGTCCGGCCGGTCCAGGGCCGGGGCCGCGACCGGCGCACCGGCACCGAGCAGCCAGCCCCGCCCCGGCTCGTCGCCCGGCCCGGCCGTCCGCAGCCCGGTGCACCCCGTCCGGCCGGTGCCGCAGCCCACCGGGGTCGCCACCAGCTCGTCACCGGCGTCCGGCGGACGCCAGCGCAGGCCCACCGCCCCGGTCACGGCGTCGCGGAACTCCACCACCGCCGGGCCCGCGCAGGAGTCGACGATCATCACCTGTCCCGACCCGGTCGCGCCGAGCGCGTCCCGGCACCCGGCGAACGCGTCGGCGTCCCCCGGCGGCACCGTGACCGTGAGGTGGGACTGCCACAGTTCGCGGCCGTCGGCCAGATCCACGGCACTCATCCGCTCCGCCCCGGCCGCCACCACCGCCTGCCGGCCGTCGGACCCCCGGGCCACGAGGAGCCCCCGGGGATCCCAGACCGTCGCCGCGCCGGTGCGCCGGACCGTCCGCTCCCCGGCCGGCGCCGGCCCGTCCGCCCGCCAGGCGACCCGGCCCGTCCGCGCGTCGAGCGCCACCAGCCGCCCGTCGGACCAGCGGGTGACCACCGTCGTCCCGCTCGCCACGACCCCGTCGAGCGTCGCCGGCCAGCGGCGGTACGACCAGTACGGGGTCGTCCGGTACCGCCCGTCGGCCGGCCGGTCGGCGTAGACCTGGCGGTGGGCCGCGTAGACCCGTAGCCGCCCGTCCACGACGAGCGGGGCGACGGGGAGCCGGCCGACCACACCGACGGTGGGAGACGCGGCCGGCGGATACCCGGCCCGGGCGGGCGTGACGACCTCCGCGGGGGCGAGCACCCGGTAGACCGTCGCCGCGACGGCGACGGTGGCGAGCAGCGCCGCGACCGCCACCGCGATCCGCCGCCGGCCGTTCGGGAACCCCATGCCGCACCTCCGCCCGGCACCCTACCCAGCGGGGCCGGTCAGGGCCCGGTCAGGTCGCCGGCGGGCGGGTGCTCCGGCGGTGGCCGTCGGCGTACGCGCGGCACGGCCGGCGCCCGCCCGCCGCGCACCGGTGCCCCGACGTGCGCCTCAGGCCGCCTCGGTCGCGCCGGTGGCCGCCGCGGCGGCCAGGTCGGCGAGGTCCTGCCGCAGCGCGCGTTCGACCGCCCGGGCCGCCAGCCCGCCGAGCAGCAGGGCCACCACCCGACCGTACGGGGCGGTCGGCACCGCCTCCTGCTCGACGGTGACGGCGGTGCAGCCCCGGCGCCGCCGCTCGACCGGGCGCAGCGTCCAGGTGATCCGGTAGTCAACGCCGGCGCCCCGCGAGCCGAGCACCAGCCGTCGGGGCGGCTCGGCCTCGATGACGACGAACTCCTCGAGCAGCGCGGTGCCGTCGGGCTGGGAACGGGTCTCCCGCCACGCGGTGCCCAGGCCGAACGGGCCGGGGGTGAGCACCTCCACCGGGCCGGTGAAGCGCCGGGTGCGGGCGGTCAGGTCGGTCAGCAGCCGCCAGAGGTCGACGTCGTGCGCCTCCACGAACTCCGTGACCGCGACCGTCGACATGCCACCTCCCGTGGCCTCGACGGTACGCCGGGTGAGCGGGGATCGGGGCCCCGGAGCGGAATTTTCACACCGCCGGGAGCCCCGATCGTGGGCGACGCGTCAGCGACCGAACCGGCCGGCCCGGATCGCGCCGACGAAGGCCGTCCACCCCGGCGGGCTGACCGCCAGCGTGGGGCCCGCCTGGTCCTTCGAGTCACGTACGCCCACCACGCCGAGGGCGTCGACCAGGTTGTCCGCCACCTCCACGCAGAGACCCTGGTCGTTGGAGCGGCTGCTGGTGCGCCAGACCGCGCCCGGGAGATCGTTCATCGTCGTCACCTTCCTGTCGTCGGTGCGCCAACCGGCGGCCGGGACCGGAACCGGAAGGGGGCGTCCGGGCCGGCCCCGGCGCGGCATGGCGACGGAATCCGCGACGATCAACGCGGAAGACGCGGTCCCCGGTCGCACAGTTGGTGCGACCGGGGACCGGCGATGATCGGAAGGCGGGTCAGCGGGCGGCGACGACCTTCCCGGTCACCTCGCCCAGGGCGATGGTGGTGCCGTCCGGGCCGGGCGCGGTGGCGGTGATCGTGACGGTGTCGCCGTCCTCCAGGAAGGTGCGCGTCCCGCCGTCGGCGAACTTCACCGGCTCGGTCCCGCCCCAGGTGAGTTCCAGGAACGAGCCGACCTGGCCCCGCTCGGGCCCGGAGACGGTGCCCGAGGCGTAGAGGTCGCCGGTACGCAGCGAGGCGCCGTTCACGGTGAGGTGGGCCAACTGCTGGGCCGGCGTCCAGTACATGGTGGCGAACGGCGGCTCGCTGACCCGCTCCCCGTTCCACCGCACCGCCAGGCGCAGGTCCAGCCCGAGGTGCGGCACGTCGCACAGGTAGTCGGCGACCGGCGGGTCCTGCTCGGGGGCGGGCACGAAGGCGTCGCCCAGCGCGTCCAGCGGCGTCACCCAGGCCGAGACCGAGGTGGCGAAGGACTTGCCCAGGAACGGGCCGAGGGGCTGGTACTCCCAGGCCTGGATGTCGCGGGCCGACCAGTCGTTGACCAGCACGACGCCGAAGACGTGGTCGGCGAAGTCGTCGGCCGGGACCCGGTCGCCCAGCGGGCTGGGCACGCCGACCACGAAGCCGACCTCGGCCTCGATGTCGAGGCGTACGGACGGGCCGGTGACCGGCCCCTGCGGGGTGGCCCGCTGCCCGCTCGGCCGCACCACGGGGGTGCCGGAGACGACGACCGTGCCGGCCCGGCCGTGGTAGCCGATCGGCAGGTGCTTCCAGTTGGGCAGCAGGGGCGGCTGGCCGGGGCGGAAGATCTGGCCCACGTTGGACGCGTGGTGCTCGGAGGAGTAGAAGTCGACGTAGTCGGCCACCTCGAACGGCAGCTGCATCCGCGCCTCGGCCAGCGGCACGAGCAGCGGCTCCACCGCCGCCCGGTGCGCGGCGTCGGTGAGCAGCTCGGTCACCCGCTGCCGGACGGCCGTCCACTGTGGGCGTCCGAGCGCCATGAAGTCGTTGAGGGTGGGCCGCCCCAGCGCCCCGGCGGCCAGCACCAGACCGGCCTCCTCCGCGCCGGCCAGGTCGAGCACGAAGTCGCCGATGCGTACGCCGACGCGCGGCGCGCCCTCCGCCCGGCGGAACACCCCGTACGGCAGGTTGGCCACCCCGTACGGCGAACCGTCGGCACCCGTCACCCACGTCATGCGTCGAAGCCCCCGTTCACCAGCCCCAGCCGGATCAGATCGGTCAGTGGTTCCAGGATGCTGCACGAGCCGAAGCCGATCCACAGCGGGCGCGGCTCGGCGAGTCCCGCCTCGGCGTACTGCACGAGCGGGCGCGGGTCGGCCGCGGTGAGCAGCTCGGCGACCCGGGCCACCGGGGCGCCCCCGGCGGCGGCCAGCGTCGCCGCCAGCACGTTGACGAAGCCGTGGTGGGTGAAGCCGGTCTCCGAATCGAGGTGCCGCACCGCCTGGTGCAGCCCGGCGGTCAGCTTGAACGGCAGGTCCCGGTCCCGGCAGGCGCAGATCACGGCGGCCAGCTCCGCCGGGGTGGGGAACAGCTCGGCGGCCAGCCCGCCGGTGCGGAACTTCGCGGCGACCGGCACGCCGTCGGCGCGGGCGGCGGCGAGCGCGTCCAGCGCCCCCATGAGCCCGAACGTGAGCGGCAGCTCGGCGTAGACGGCGTCGAGGGGGGCCGGGCCGGCGCCGGCCCGGCGGGCCAGGGCCACGAGCTCGGTCAGGCCGGGCAGCGGGTCCTCGCCTCGCCTGGCGACCGCCGCCTCCACCTGACGTACGCGGACGCGCGGGTCGGCCGTGGCGGGCACCTCGTCGAGCCGGTCGAGCGGCACGTCGCCGATCACCCCGACGGCGATCCGCTCGTCGGCGCCGAGCAGGCCCGCCAGCTCGGGCAGCCTGGTGGCCGGCACCAGGAGCGGGCCGACCAGGTCCGCGTACCAGGCGGTGCGGTGCCGCCGGTGCGCGGCGACGGCGTCGGGCAGCGACGCGCTGCCGGGCGGGAAGACGGCGGCGTCGTCGACGAGGCCGTCGAGAAGCGCGGGCACCTGCGTTGACACGAGACAAGAATGTACGGGACGCTACAAGGAACGGACAACAGCGTCCGATTATCGGACGCCGTTGGATCGGTGAACGGGACGAACCGGGAGGCGAGATGCCGTACTACCGCAGCGTCGGCGAGGTGCCGCGCAAGCGCCACACCCAGTTCCGCCAGCCCGACGGCAGCCTCTACGCCGAGGAGCTGATGGGCCAGGAGGGCTTCTCCTCCGACTCGTCCCTGCTCTACCACCGGCACGCGCCGACCGCGATCGTCGCGGCCGAGGAGTTCACCCCGCCGGCGTTCACCCGGGTGCCGAACCTGCCGCTCAAGCCCCGGCACCTGCGCACCCACAAGCTCGACGGCACCGGCGCCGACCCCGTGCTCGGCCGGCAGTACCTGCTCGCCAACGACGACGTGCGGATCGCGTACGTGCTGGCGGACCGGCCGTCCCCGCTGTTCCGCGACGCCACCGGCGACCACTGCCTGTACGTGGAGTCGGGCACCCTGCGCGTCGAGTCCACGTTCGGCGTGCTCGACGCGGTGCCCGGCGACTACGTCGTCATCCCCACCTCCACCATCCACCGGCTGGTGCCCACCGGCGACGCGCCGACCCGGCTGCTCGCCGTCGAGGCGGCGGGGCACATCGGTCCACCCAAGCGCTATCTCTCGGTGCGGGGCCAGTTCCTGGAGCACTCGCCCTACTGCGAGCGTGACGTCCGGGGGCCGGACGCGCCGCTGCTGGTCGACGGCGAGGACGTGGAGGTGCTGGTCCGGCACCGGCGCGGTTGGACCCGCTACGTCTACGCCAACCACCCGTTCGACGTCGTCGGCTGGGACGGCCACATGTACCCGTGGGCGTTCTCCATCCACGACTTCGAGCCGATCACCGGCCGGATCCACCAGCCGCCGCCCGTGCACCAGACCTTCCAGGGCCCCAACTTCGTGATCTGCTCGTTCGTGCCCCGCAAGGTCGACTACCACCCGGACGCGATCCCGGTGCCGTACAACCACCACAACGTCGACTCCGACGAGATGCTCTTCTACACCGGCGGCAACTACGAGGCCCGGCGCGGCTCGGGCATCGAGCAGGGCTCGATCTCGCTGCACCCGTCCGGCTTCACCCACGGCCCGCAGCCGGGCGCCGCCGAGCGCTCGATCGGCGCCGACTTCTTCGACGAGCTGGCCGTCATGGTCGACACCTTCCGGCCGCTGGACCTCTGCGACGCCGCGAGCGCCTGCGAGGACGACGGCTACGCCTGGACCTGGGCCCGCCGCCCCTAGGCGGACGATCCCGGTTGACCGGTGCCGCGGTCCGCACTGCCGGAGCGCGGCACCGTCGTGCGTGGGGGCGTCCTGACCTCCCACACATCGGCCGCGTGAGCGCGGTTCCTTCTGATCGTCAATGGACGGCCGTCGTACGGCCACCGGCGACTGGACGCTCGGACGACTGGTTCGTGGGCGGAGCTGACTAACATCTTGCGCACTGTCCATCTTGTCATCGACAAGTGCGCTTGTTCGTCGACGACATCCCCTGGAATCGGAGTACACGATGCGCGACATGACGGCCACGCTGGCCGACCTCGAAGACCTCAACCTGGCCGACCTGGAGGTGTCCGACCTGCTGGAGGTGCACGCCGTGCGCGAGTCGGTGGCCCTGCCGGAGACCGGCGCCTCCGCGAGCACCTCCGCCGTCTGGCAGTGGCTGGGCTACTCGTCCTGCGCCGCCCAGCTGCCCCAGTAACGCACCAGGACCGACCGGTGGGGCCGGGGACGCCGACAACGACGCTCGCCGGCCCCACCGGCTGGACCGTGGTCGGCGTCGACGACCGCGTACGGAGGAGAGCGTGACGACCACCCGCCAGTCCCCTGCCCCGCCGCCGACTCCGGCAGCGGGCGGCCGAGTCGCGTCGGCGGTGCAGGTCGCTCCGTACGTGCTGATCCGCAGGACGGCGGTCGACCAGCCGGCGGCCGGACCGGCCGGACGGCACCTGCGTCGCCTCCAGGACCAACTCGTCGACCGACTGGTCGAGTGCCGGACCCTCGGCCCCGAACTCACCGAGGAGCTGTACCGGCTCGGCGGCCAGGCCCCGACGGCGCACCGCCGCTCCGTGCTGCTGCCGCTGCGGCGGGACGTCCACAACGGCCGGTCTCCGGCCGGCGACCTCCGGGACCGACTCGGCGACCTGCCCGACCGGCTGCCGGCGCTCGGGTGCTGGCTGCGGGCCCGGGCCGAGATCGACCGGCTCACCGCCGCCGTCGACGCCTCGTCGGATGCGGTGCTGGTCGAGGAGCGGATCGCGCTCGCCGCCCTGTGCGGCAGTGAGCCCTTCGGCCGGGCCGCCGCGTTGACCAGCCCCGAGCTGCTGGCGGCGGTGCGACGGACGGCGGCGCGCGGCGGCGAGCCGGACGCCCGCGGCCGCAAGTCCGAACCCACCGTGCTCCGGTACGCGTTGCGGGCCACCACCCGGACCAGCCCGCTGTCCTGGTACACCGTCGTCGGTTGGGCCCCCTGGCCGGAGGCCGGAGCCGTTCCCGCCCCGCCGACGTCCCCGCCCGGCGGGGCAGACCTCGCGGCGGGCCTGGACCTGACGGCAGCGGGAGAACCGCTGCCGGTGACCCGCCCTCCCGCCAACCTGGTCGCCAGCCTCTTCCTGGCCGGGGCCAGCCGCCCGGGCCAGCTGCCGCGCATCCCGCACCGGCTGGCCCCGGGCACCCGCGTGCACGACGGGCACGTGGTGTTCTACCGGGAGCACCCGACGACCGGCGCCGACGGCATGCCGGTGATCCGGGAGGAGCGCGTCCGGATGCCACTGCGGCCCGCGCTGGCCGCGATCATCCGGGTGCTCCGCGCCGCGCCGGGCGGACACCCGCCGGCGGAACTCGTGGCGGCCCTCGGCCGAGGCGCGGGCCGCCCCGCCGCCGACGCCGTCGAGGCCGAAGGTCGCGCGCGGCGCCTCGTCACCCAGCTCTGCGACGAACGCCTGCTGGTTCCGGTGCCCCCGACCACCGAGCACGACCCGGCGGCGCTGGCGGCGGTCGCCGACTGGCTCGCCGACACCGGCGCGCCCGCCCTCGCCGAGCAGGTACGGCAACTCGACCAGGACATCCGGTCGCTGGCCGAGGTCGACGCGGCGCGACGCGGCGCGCTCGTGCGGCGGATCGGCGCCGGCTGGCAGCAGGCCCTGGGGGAGCTGGGCGCCACCGCGCCGTCCCACGCGCCCGTCACCGAGGACGTCGTGCTGCCCGGGCCGGTACGCCTGACCCGGCCGCCCGCGGACACCGCCGACCTCGCCGCGCTGACCGGCCTCGCCCTGTTGTTCGACGGGGATCAGGTGTCGCGCCGGCTCCTGCGACACCGGTTCGTCGAACGCTACGGCCCCGGGGGCCGCTGTGCCGACCTGGGCGAGTTCTTCGCCGAGGTCGGCGCCGGATTCGGTGACCTGCCGACGGTGACCCCGGACGGGACCCTGACGGGCAACCCGGTCGACCGGGTGCCCGAGCTGGCCGAGCTGGCCGAGCTGCGCCAGGAGGTGGTCCGCGCGGTACACGCCGACGGGGCGAGCGACGGCGTGCAGACCGTCGTCGCCGCCGAACTCGTCGCCGAGGCGGCCGCCGCGCTGCCCCGCTGGCTGCGGACCCGACCGGTGTCGTACGCCTTCTTCGGCCAGCACGGCCCGGACGGATCGCTGCACCTCAACCACATCTACGGCGGCTGGGGCCGGTTCACCAGCCGCTTCCTGGACCTCTTCGGCGACACCGGCATGCGCGACGCGGTCGCCGCCCAGCTCCGCCGGGTGCTGGGCGGCCGGGTGGCCCAGTTCCGACCGGTGCACGGGTTCAACGCGAACCTGCACCCGCTGCTGGTGGGCGAGGACATCGGCGACGACCAGCGACTGGGCGGGCTCGACCTCACCTCGATCGAACTGGTGCACGACCCGGCCGGCGACCAGATCCGGCTGCTCGATCCGACCACCGGTGAGCTGCTCGACGTGCTGTACCTCGGCTTCCTCGCGCCACCGGCGCTACCGGCCCGGGTGGCCGCGCTGCTCGGCGACCTGGGCACCAGCGAGGTCGGGCTCCGCCACCTGGCCGCGACCCGGACGGTGTCCGGCCCGGGCGGACAGGCCGTGGTCTCCGACCGGCTCCGCTGTGGCCGCGTCGTCCTCGCCCGCCGGAGCTGGCGCTTCGACGAGGGCGCCGAGCGGCACCTCCGCGGGCTCGGCTCGCCGCCGGCCGGGCCGTCGGTCGCCGCCGCCGCGGCGCTGCGGGCGGGTTGGGACCTGCCCGACCAGGTCTTCCTCAACCAGGGCAGCCGCCACGCCGCGCAGCCGCCCGCACCAGGCCACGGCGCGCAGCACCCCGGCGGCCAGGCCGGGCAGCCGTCGGACCATCCGCCCGCCCCGCCGCCGCCCCCGGCGGTCGCCGGGCTCCGGGAGGCCGTCGCCCGACCCAAGCCGCAGTTCGTCGACCTGGCCAGCCCGCTGCACCTGCGCTGTGTCCCCCGATGGCTCGGGCGGATCACCGGCCGGCTGGTCGTCGAGGAGGCCCTGCCCCGCCCCGCCGGCCACGACCGGCCGCACCGGGTCACCGAACTGGTCGTCGAGACCTACCTGCCGGCGGCCCTCCCGTGACCGGACGCGCGGCCCCCGGGGTCGTCGATCGACGTGAACCTGTCCGGCGCCGGCCGTCCGACCACACCATCAAGCCGAGTGGAGTCCAGCCATGACCGAGCCGAGCACGACCGTGACCGGGCTGACTCCGACCACCGACGTCGTGTGTCACTACCACGAGGAGGCCAAGGCACCGCTGCTGCGCGACGCCGTCCTGCCTCTCGCCGAGCGGTTGCGCGGTGCCGGGCTCTCCGTCCACCTGGAGCGGCACTGGCTGCACGGCCCCCACGTACGCCTGCGGCTGCGCGGGCCCGAGGCGCACCGTGCCTCGGCGGCTGCCGAGGCCGCCGAGCGGTTGCGTGCGCACCTGGCGGTGGCGCCGTCGCGCGCCGGCCTCGACGAGGAACTGCTGCTGCGCCGCTCCGAGGCGGCCGGCCGGGCCGAACTCGTACCGCCCCCGTACGACCCGATCCGGCCCGACAACACGGTGCTGGTGACCGACGGCGACCAGGGTGCCCTGGTGGCGCTGCTCGGCACGCCGGGCGCGGTCGAATGCCGTGCCGACGTCCTCGCCGCCGGGCTGGCTCCGGTACGGGTGTCGCTCGATCAGCTCGCCCTCGTCGGAGACGCACAGGCCGCCCGGGTGGGCGTCGTGGTCACCGCCATGGCCGCGCACGCGGACACCTGGCCCGGCCGGCTGCTGTCCGGCTACCACACCTTCCTGTCCCACCTGGAGGACTTCCTCTTCGGCGAGCGGGACGACCTCCTGCGCCCGCGCTTCGCGGCCTTCGCCGAGCGGGCCGGCGGGAGGTACCACGACCTGGTCCGGCAGGCGTCCACGCCGGACACCACCGAGCCGGTGGCGGCGGCGTGGCGGGCCTGGAGCGCGGCCGCGTGGCGGATCGCCGAGCGGGCGTACGACGCGGGTGCGCTCAACGGCGCCTTCTCCGCCGAGTTCCGGCGTCTCACCACCTCGTTCGACGACGCCACGGCGATCCGGTGGGACCTGAGCCGTCGCGGGGCGAGCGCCTACCACCGGGCGCTGGAGGCGTCGGGCTTCCAACGGATCGCCGCGAGCCGGGAGTTCCAGGTCTACCGGTTCTGCACGAACATGCTCTACCAACTGCTGACGCTCTGCGACGTCGCGCCGATGGAGCGGTACCTCGGCGCCCACCTGCTCGTCGAGGCGACCCAGGAGATCCACGGTGTGTCCTGGCAGGACGCCTTCGCCGCCCGCACCGGATGACCCGCATGGAGGCGACGTGGGGCGAGGTGACCCTGCGACCGGGCGCCCTGGTCCGGGTGGTCGAGGGCGGGCTGCTCGTAGGCGGCTGGTGGTCCGGTTCGGTGGTGACCTGCCCGCCGGTCGCCGGCGAGCTGTGGCGACGGCTGGAGCCGCTCCTGCGCCGGGGCCTCGACCCGGCGACCGCCACCCCGGGGCTGCCCGACCAGACCGCCAGGGCGGTGGGCTGGCTGCTCGGTCTCCTCGCCGAGCACGACGTCCTGGTCGACGTCCGGGTGGCGCGGGACGCCCACCCGTTGGCGGCCTGCCTGGCGGGGCTCGCGCATGATCCGACCGGGGCGCTCGACGCGGTGTCGCGGTGCGCGGTCGAGGTCACCGGCGAAGGCGACCTTCCGCTGGCCGTACGCGCGGCACTGACCGCCTCCGGGTTGTCCGTCGGCGTCGGCGCGGACCTCGTCGTGTGCGTGCACGCGGAGGACCCCGACGACCGGCGGGAGCCGTGCCGCCGGGCCGCGTCCCGGCGTTCCGGCTCCTCCCGACCCGCCGTGTTGCCGGTGACGATCCGGCCGGACGGCGCACTGATCGGCCCGCTGGCCCCAGCCGGTCACCCCGCCGCACCAGGCCAGGCCGCCACAGGCCAGGCCACCGCAGGCCAGGCCGATCTCGACGCGCACCGGCCCCGACGGGAACGGGCGTCCACCGAAGCCACCGACCCCGCAGGCACGGACGCCGGTCCGGTCGGGCCGGCTACCGGCCACCGGCTGCTGCCGTTCCTGGTGGCGCACGAGGTCGTACGCGCGCTGGCCGGGCTCGCCGACGGCACGGCCCTGTCGCTGCGCGGCGGGGCCGTCCAGCGCGTCGGCGAGCCGACCGGCAGGCAGTCCCGGCCGTTCCCAGCGCGGACCGGGGCGCTCGCCGGTGTCCCGGCGCCGGGTACCGGGGCGCTCGCCGGTGTCCCGGCGCCAGGCACTGGGCCGACGGCGGGAGCGGCGCCGGCCCGCCCACCGGTCGACCCCGACACCGCATCCCTCGGTTCCGGCGCGGCGGACGACGGCCCGGTGCGGGTGATCGGAGACGACGACCGCCTGTTCCGGGCGATCGCCGTCGGCACCCCGGCCGTACGACGGACAGGTCGGGCCGTCGTGGTGGGCGTCGGGGTGGACTGGCCGACGGCCCGGCATCTGACCGAACAGCGGGCCGCCCACGCGGCCGGCAGGGCGTACCTGCCGGTTCGGGCGCGCGGGACGACGATCGAGATCGGCCCGCTGAGCAGTCGCGGCGTCGGCGGCTGCCTGCGGTGCGCCGACACGCGGCATCAGGCCGTCCTCGGTTCCGGCGGCACCGCCTCGCTGCTCGCCGACGCCCGGCCGCTGCCGCTGCCGCCGTACTGGCGGGGGCTGATCGGGGAGTTGGTCGCCGGCCGGCTCGCCGACGACGCCGACCCGCGCGTCGCCAGCGTACTGTCGGTCCGCGACGGCTCGCTCGGCCGGCACCTGATCCGCGCGGTGCCGGACTGTCCGGCCTGCGGGGCCCTGCCACCCGACTCGGCCGGTGCCGCCACGATCAATTTGCGCTCCCGCCGGCAACCCGCGCCCGACCGCCTACGGATCCGCCCCGAACCGCCGGACCTGGGCGTGCTCCGCGCCGAACTCGTCGATCACCGGTACGGGCCGGTCACGCACGTCCACTCCGACGGGCAGGGTCCGCTCGCGCTCGCGGCGGCCGAGATGCCCGTCCCCGGCCGGTCCGGTCGGGTCGGTGGGTACGGTCGAGCGGCCGACCATCCGACCGCGCAGGTGCTGGCCCTGCTGGAGGCGGTCGAACGCGAGGCCGGGCGCTGCCCGCAGGGCCGCCGGACGACGACGCTGGGCAGCTACCGGGAGCTCGCCGCCGACGCCGTCGACCCCACCCGGTTGGGCCTGCCGGAGCCCGAGGCCGTCCGTCATCCCGCGTACCGGCTGGACCCCTACACCCCGGACACGGTCACCTCGTGGGTGTGGGCGTACGACCTGGTCGCCGGTCGACCGGTCCTCGTGCCGGAGCACGCGGCCTACTACGGGGTGGCACGGGCCGGGGCCGCCCGGTTCCTCCACGAGTCCTCCAGCGGCTGCGCCGTGGGTGGCTGCCTGGAGGAGGCCGTCCTGCACGCCTGCCTGGAGACGATCGAGCGGGACGCCTTCCTGCTCACCTGGTACGCGGGCCGTCCGCCACCGGCTCTGGCGCTGCCGCCCGACACCGATCCGCTGACCCGGCACCTCGCCGACCGGATCGCGGCGGAGGGCTACCGGCTGCACCTGCTCGACGTCACCAGCGACGTCGGGATTCCGGCCGTCTGGGCCCTCGCCGTCACCGACCGGACCGACCGGGGCGCGACCTTCTCCGCCGCCGGGGCGCATCCCGATCCCCGCCGGGCCGCCGCGGCGGCGATCCTGGAGGTCGGGGTCAACGTGGCGGTCGCGGCGAAGGTGGCCCGCCCGCCACGCGACCGGCTGCTCGCGATGCTCGCCGACGCCGACCTGGTGGCGGAACTGGGGGACCACGCCGCCCTGCACCTGCTGCCAGAGACCCTGCCCCGCTTCGACTTCGCGCTCTCCGAGGCCGCCGTCGGCCCGGCGCGACCGCTCGACGAGCACTTCGCCGGCTGGCGCGAGCGGTGGCTGCACCCCGACCTGACCGAGGTGCTGCGCAGGGTCCTCGCCGCGATGGCCGCCGCCGGGACGCCGCCGCTGGTGGTGGACCAGACCGGGGCGGGCGAACGGCGCCTCGGCCTGGCCGCCGTCAAGGTCATCGCGCCCGGGGCGGTGCCGATGACCTTCGGGCACCTCAACCGGCGGATCGACCTGCCCCGCCTGCGGCAGGCCCGGCTCGCCGCCCCCGATCGCCCGGTCCTGCCCCACCCGTTCCCCTGAAGGAGAGCCCAGCATGGGTCGCTGGTCCGCCCTGCACGTCCACCTGCACGCCGGTTCCGAAGGCACCGAGACGGTGCTGCGGGAGCACATCGTGCCGACCACGACGGACCTGCTCGCCCGGGGCGAGATCTCCTCCTGGTTCTTCGTCCGGTACTGGGAGGGCGGGCCGCACCTGCGCTGGCGGGTGGCCGACGCGACGCCGGAGACGCTACGGCGGATGCGCGCCGGGCTGGTCGAGGCGGTGGCCGCGCTGCCGCCACCGGCCCGGGAACTACGTCCGGCGGACTGGTACGCCCAGTTCGGGGTGCACACCTCCGACCGGACCGACGTGGGGCACGGGGCCGGGGGTGGGCCGGAGCTGGGCTGGCACCCGCACGGCACGGTGCTCGAACAGCCGTACCGGCCGGAGGTCGACCGGTACGGCGGCCCGGACGCGATCGGCGCGGCCGAGGAGCTCTTCGCCGCGTCCAGCCGGGTCGCCGCAGCGCTGCTCGACGCGCCGCCCGCCCGGCGTCGGTCGACCGCCGTGGACCTGCTGTTCGGGTTCCTCACCGCCAGCGGTCTCACCGGGCACGAGGCGGTCCGGTTCCTGCGCGGCTACGCCAACGGCTGGACGCTGGTGCCCGAGGCGCACGGTCAGGACCTCGGCCCGGCCCTGGTCGCGGCGCAACGCGACTTCCACGCCGACGCGACCGTCTACCCGGCCCGGCGGCGGCTCATCGCCGACATCGTCGCGCGCGGCAGGGGTGCGAGCACGTCCGTGAACTACTGGGCGGACGAGGTCGCCGCCTACGCCGAGCGGCTACGCGTGGTCGACGGGCAGGGCCGGCTGCGCGGGACGCTGCCCGGCATCCTCGCGTCACAGCTGCACATGCTGCACAACCGTCTCGGGCTGAGCATCCCGGCCGAGTGCCACCTCGCCTGGTTGGCGTCGCTGGCGTACGGAGCGCCGGCCGCTGCGCCGGACTTCCACGCCGACGGGGTCGACGCCCCGGACCGGGCCTACCACGAGGGGGCGAAGTTCGTCCGTACGCGGTGGCCGAGCCAGCGTCCCCGCACGGTCGGGCCCGCACCGGATCGTCCCCGCCCGTCCGACGCCGTGACCCTGACACTGCCCGAGCCGACGCCGGGCGCGCTCGCCGACACCACGCTCGCGGCGGTGTTGCTCGACCGCCGCACCCGGTACGACTTCGGCGGCGGGGAGACGGACGTGGCCGGCCTGGGCCGGCTGCTGCGCTACGCGGCGGGTGACACCTCGCCGCCGGGCAGCGACCAGCGACGGCTGGCGTACCCGACTCCGGGCGCCCTGGCGACCGCCCGGCTGCTCGTGCTCCCCCGGCGGGTCGCCTCGGTGCCGGCGGCACTCTACGAGTACCTGCCGCAGCGGCACGCCCTCCAGCGGGTGGCACCCGATCCGGGCACCGACCGGCTGTCCCGGGTCGCGCCGCAGTTCGTACCCACCGGGACCGACGCCCCGCCCGGTCCGAACGGGCTCGACGTCGAGACGGTGCCGCTCTGGCTGTTCGTGGTCGCTGACCTGCGCCGGGCCAGGGCCCGGTACGGGCTGCGCGGCTACCGGTTCGCCGCCATGGAGACCGGCCACCTCGCCCAGAACCTGCTGCTCGCCGCGACGGCCCTCGGGCTCTCCGGCGCCCCGATCGGCGGATTCTTCGACGACGAACTCAACCACCTGCTGCTGCTCGACGGGCTGGACGCCAGCGTCTTCTACGCCCTCGCCCTCGGCTGAGGGCGGATCCCCCGGGCCAGCCGACGGGCCGATCGGTCCCGACCGGCCAGCCGGTGCCGGTTCACGCCGTGGTGCGGGAGAGGACGGCCAGTTCGGCGGCGGTCGCGGCGAGGATGGCGAGCACCAGCGGCCACGGGGTGCCGACCAGGGCGTAGAGCAGGATCAGCGCCGGGGCGGTCGCCGCCGCGTAGACGGCAAGCGCCAGGACGCGGTCGGAGCGCAGCAGGCTCGGCAGGATGGTGCGGGCCAGGCCGGGCAGCCGGGCGGCGAAGCGCCAGACGACCAGGGCCCCGCCGAGCGCCGCGAACGCCGCCGCGACCCGGGACAGCCCGGGGCTGCCCGGCGCCATGCAGGCGATCAGCACGGCGGTGATCATCGTCCAGCCCGCGCCGTAGACCACGAGCTGGCGCAGGCCGACCGAGATGGTCCGGCCGGAGTCGATCCGGCCGGGGCTCATCGCGGCGGCCTCGGCCAGGTGTTCCAGCGCCTCGCTCCAGCGCCGCTGCTCCAGCCGCAGCACCCCGATGTCGTGGCGGGCCTCGGCGAGCTGCGGGTCCAGCCGCAGCGCCTCGCGGTAGGCCCGCTCGGCCAGGTCGTACAGCTGCATGTTGGCGGCGACCAACCCCAGGACCAGGTGCGCCTCGGGCTCCTCGGGGGTCAGCTCGACCCCGCGCCAGGCCGCGTTCAGCGCCGGCTGCCCGTTGCGGGAGCCGGCCAGGATCGCCGCGGCGCTGCGCTGGGCGTACGCGTCGTCGGGCCCCAGCGCCAGGATCCGGTCGGCGGTGCGGGCCGCCTCGGCGTACTGCTCCAGGTCGCCGAGGGCGAGGGCGCGGGCGACCAGCGCCGGCACGGCGTCCGGAGCGGCGGCGACCGCGGCATCGGCGGCGGTGAGCGCCTCCGTCGGCCGGCCGGCCGCGAGGTGCACCCGGGACAGCATGGTCAGCGCCCCGGCGCTGGCCGGGTCCAGCGCGACGGCGTACGCCAGCTCGCCTGCGGCCTCGTCGTAGCGCCCGAGTTCGGCGAGGAGCTCGGCGCGCTGGACGTAGCCGTCGAAGGCGGAGCGGTCGGAGGTGGCGTCGCTGGACATCGCGGCGAGCCTAGGCGGCCGGAGCCTCGTACACCAGGGCCACCGCGATGCCGGTGAGGCCCTCGCCGCGCCCGGGGAAGCCGAGGCCGTCGGTGGTCGCCGCGGAGACGGTCACCGGCGCGCCGACCGCCTCGGAGAGCACCCGCTGTGCCTCCTCGCGGCGCGGGCCGATCTTGGGCCGATTGCCGACCACCTGCACGGAGACGTTGCCGATCGCGAAGCCGGCGGCCCGCACCCGGCGGGCGCTCTCGGTGAGCAGGGCGACGCCCGACGCGCCGGCCCACTCGGGCTGGCCCACGCCGAAGTTGGCACCCAGGTCCCCGAGGCCCGCCGCCGAGAGCAGCGCGTTGCAGGCGGCGTGCGCGGCCACGTCGGCGTCCGAGTGCCCGGCCAGGCCGTCCTGGTCGGGCCAGTGCAGGCCGGCCACCCAGCACGGCCGGCCCGCCTCGAAGGCGTGCACGTCGGTGCCGATGGCCACCCGGGGAACGATCATGCGAAGAGGGTACGCGTCACGCGCCGGTGGCGAGCAGGTGCTCGGCCAACGCCAGGTCGAACGGGCGGGTGACCTTCAGCGCGTGCTCCGAGCCGGGAACGCAGGACACCGGGACGCCCTGCTTCTCGACCAGGCCCGCGTCGTCGGTGAGCGGGTCGCCGGCGGCGGCGTGCGCGGCCGTCAGCACGGCCCGGCGGAAGCCCTGCGGGGTCTGCACCGCCCGCAGCGCGGAACGGTCGACGGTGCCGAGGACGACCTCGTCGGCGCCGACCTCCTTGATCGTGTCGACCACGGGCAGCACCGGGATCACCGCGTCGTGACCGGCGCGGACGGCCGCCGCGACGGACTCCACCAGGTCGGGCGGGGTCAGCGCTCGGGCGGCGTCGTGCACCAGGACGATCTGCGGGCCGGCGGGCACCGCCGCGAGGGCGGCGGCCACCGACGCCTGCCGCTCGGCGCCGCCGGGCACCACGGTTACCGGGGCGACCGGGGCGAGCAGGTCCCGCACCGCCTCGACCTCGGCGGCCGGGGCAGCCACGACGATGGTGTGCACCGACGGCGCGGCGGCGAGCCGGCGGACGGCGTGCACCAGCAGGGGCTCCCCGCCGAGCAGGCGCAACGCCTTGGGACGACCGGGGCCGAGCCGTACGCCGGCACCGGCCGCAGGCACGAGGACCGCGACGTCACCGCGCGGATTGAGCTGCGCGGTCACGTCGCGGTCCTCGGTGGTTTGTTCGCCACGAATCGGGTACGACGATGCTGTGGGGACTAGGCCTCGGTGAGGACCTTGTCGAGCAGCGTCTCCGCCTCGTCCTTGGTGCTCTTCTCAGCCAGCGCGACCTCGCCGACGAGAATGTCGCGGGCCTTCGCCAGCATGCGCTTCTCACCCGCGGAGAGACCCCGCTCCCGCTCCCGGCGCCACAGGTCGCGCACGACCTCGGCGACCTTCAGCGGGTTACCGGAGGCCAGCTTCTCCAGATTCGCCTTGTAACGCCGCGACCAGTTGGTCGGCTCCTCGGTGTGCGGTGCACGGAGCACGTCGAAGACCTTGCCGAGGCCCTCTTCGCCGACCACCTCGCGCACACCCACGATCTCGGCGTTCTCGGCGGGCACCCGGACCGTCAGGTCACCCTGTGCGACCCTCAGGACGAGGTATTGCTTAGGCTCGCCCTTGATGACCCGAGTCTCGATTGCCTCGATGAGTGCGGCCCCGTGGTGGGGGTAAACAACGGTCTCGCCGACACTGAAAACCATAGGTTCGAAACCCCTTTCGCTGTGTCTAGGGTAACACGCTCAGGCACCGATGTCTCACCGCTGTCCTGACCGTTGGCGCAGCTCAGGGGCCCTGTGAGAGGTATTTCTTCAGCTTGACAGGCCGCCAAACCGGTGGTTTGACCACGCTCCGTAACGCTTGGATGACGTCCCGGCACGAGTGACGCGAACGTCGAGATCAAGGGCTATGCGCTCCTCCCATGGTAGCCCGCCGGGCGGGTACGCGCCCAGGTGTAGCGGCAGCCGGCCCCGTGCGGGACGCTGGAGGCCGAGCCGCTGTCCGCTCGCCGAGACGTCCCTGGGGGTGCGATGGGCAAGCCCGACGCAGACGGCCCCGGACTGCCCGACCTGCCGCCCGAGTGGGGCCGGGTGGTCGTGCCCGACGACGCCTCCGCCCTGGCCACCGAGGCCGAGCAGATCCGCCACGAGCTGCGCCGTACGCCCCGTCGCGCCGCCGCGGCCCGGTCCCCGTACGCCCTGCCCCTGCTGGTGTTGATCGTGGCGGTGCTGACCACCCTCGCGGGCCTCGCGGCGGTCACCTGGCCCCGCACCGACCGCTCCACCCCGCAGCCCACCCCCGCCCCGCACGCGCCGCCCGCCGGGCTGGCCGGTCGACCGCTGCCCGCGCTGGACCTGGTCGACGCGGGGCAGTCACCGGTGCCCCTGCGCGCGCTGGTGCCCGCGATGATCATCCTGGTCGACGGCTGCCCCTGCCCGCAGGAGGTGGCCACCGCCGCCGCCCTGGCACCGCCCGGCGTCACGGTGGTCACGGTCGCCGACGCCCGGCCCGTACGCGCCACGCCGCCCGCCGGGGCGACCGTACGACCGCTCGCCGACCCGGCCGGCGGGCTGCGCGCGTTCCTGCACCTGCCGGCCCGCCCCGGCGCCGCCACCGCGCTGCTGGTGGACCGCTCCGGCGTCCTCGTCAGGGTGGTGCCGGAGATCCGCTCCGCCGAGGACTACCGCGCCGACCTGACCCGCCTCGCCGCCTGAGCCACACCGTGGCCCGCGTGGTGGAGGCGGCGGACCCCGGGAAGGTGCGGGTCAGGGCATGGCGACCAGTTGCGCCTCGACCCGGAGCGGCTCGGCGTTGGCGCTCGACAGCGAGACCTGGAACGGCCCGCCCCTGCCGGTGACCTCCGTGAACGTGACCGAGCCGTCGCAGGCGCTGGTGATCGGGTCCGCCGCCCACGCCCCCTCGACCACGATCAGCAACTCGCCGGGGCCCACGCAGCGGTACTGGAGCAGGTGCCGGGCCCCGCCCTCGGCGGAGGCCTGCTTGACCAGGCCCTTCCCCGGGCCCAGTAGGGCCCGGGCGGTCCAGAGCGTGCCGGGGAAGCTGTCCAGCCCGCCGCGCCGCACGGCCCCGTCGAGCCGTTCGTCCATGAGACGGCGGGAATCGTCAGGCCCGCCGGGCCTGACGTCGACCCGGAGCGCGTCGCCGCCGCGCGGGTCGGTCCGGAAGGTGGCGCCGCTGCCCGGGGCGGTCCCGACCACAGCACCGGTCGCCGGATCGACGACCCAGACGTTGGTGATGCCCCCGGCCCCTTCCGTCACCATGACCCGGGCCCCGGCCTGCGATGAGACACCGAGTCGGGCCCGGTCCGCCGGCGCGACGTTGCTCGACGCGGCCGGTACGGGGTCGGTGCGGGGCGCCTCGGCCTGCCACCACCAGCCGCCGCCGACCAGCGCGGCCAGCCCCGCCACGGCCAGTACGACGCCGCGCAGCCGGTCGTCGGTGCCACCCGGAGTCGCCTGCTCACCGGGATCCGGGGCGGATTCCGGCCGGTCTGCCGCGTCGGCGTCCATTACCAGAGGGTAACCGCAGCGGGCGACAGTTCACTCCTGTCGTTCGAGCAGCGCGGCGTAGAGCGTCAGGCCGGGGCCGAACGCCAGCATCACCACCCGCCGTGGCGGCGACGCGGCCCGGCGCAGCCGGTCGAGGATCAGCAGCACCGTCGGGGACGAGCAGTTGCCGTGCTCGTCCAGCGTCGCCCGGGAGGCCGCCAGCCCCTCCGACGGCAGGGCCAACTCCCGCTCGACCACGTTCAGGATGCGCGGGCCGCCCGGGTGCGCAGCCCAGCCGTCCACCTCGGACAGCGTCGTGCCGTGCCGGGCCAGCAGCCCGTCGACCAGGCCGCGTACGTGCGTGGAGAGCACCTGCGGCACCTTCGGCGACAGCCCCATCCGGAAGCCGGTGTCGGTGACGTCCCAGGTCATGTGGTCGGCCGTCGAGGTGTCCGTGACGGAGGTGACCTCGCGCAGCGCGTACCCCCGGCCGCCGGGGACGACCACGGCGGCGACGGCGGCGTCCGAGAAGAGCGCGTGGGAGACGATCTGCTGGGTGTCGACCCGGGCGCTGGAGGGCTGGATGTGCAGGCTGGTCAGCTCCGCGCAGAGCAGCAGCGCGGGCCGGCCCCGGGCGGTGACGAAGTCGCTTGCCGCGCCCAGCCCCGGCAGGGCCGCGTAGCAGCCCATGTGCCCGACGAACATGCGCTGCGTGTCCGGGGCCATGCCCAGGTCCCGGGCGAGCAGGATGTCCAGCCCCGGGGTGGCGTACCCGGTGCACGAGCAGACGAGGAAGAGCCCGACGTCGCCGGCGGACAGGCCGGCGGCGGTCAGCGCCCGACCCACCGCCTCCTTGCCCAGCGGCAGCGCCTCTACCAGGTAGCGGCGCATCCGCCGCTCCGTCGGCCAGTCGGAGACGTCCTCCAGCAACGGGTTCACGGCCGCCTGGCGGCGGGTGACCCCCGAGTGCGTGAAGATCCGCTGTGCCAGCGCCCGGGTGCTGCCGGAGAAGTGCTTCGAGAAGAAGCCCTCCCACAGGTCGTCCTGCGCGGCCGACGGCGGGTGCGCCGTCCCCAGCCCCGCGATCACCGGTACGGCCACCATGCCCACCTCTCGTCCGGCCTTGCGCACCGGGCGGCCGAGCCCGCCCCTGGACGGGCCCCCCGTACCGTGCGCCCGCGCGTCCGCCGCCCCGGCGGACCCCCCACGCTCACCAACGAGGAACCGTCGTGTCGCGGTCCGGGTCGCCGCCCAGCGCGGCGATGCCGAGCCAGTCCGCGCAGACGTCCGACGTCGCCGGGTGCAGCGATCCGCAGCGGGCGTCCCGGTAGAGCCGCTCCAGCGGATGCCCCCGCCGGGTGGCGGACGTGCCGGCCGCCTCCAGCACGGACGCCGCCACGTCGGCGGCGGTGGTGCCGGCGAGCAGCTTCGCCCGCCACACCCAGCGGTTCGTCTCCGCGTCGCCCGGGGCCTCGTCGACCCGGCGGGCCGCCTCGGCGACCACCAGCTGGGCCGCCGCCACGGCCGCGTCGGCCCGGCCGAGGCGGGACCGGACCGCCGGCAGGCCGGCGAGGTTGCGGGCGTTCAGGTGCTCGGCCGCCGCGTCGACCGCCGCCCGGGCGACCCCGACGTAGACGGCGGCGTAGCTGGCCACCAGCCAGTGCGGCATGAGCTGGGCGACCACCAGGGCCAGCCCCTCCACGCCGCCGAGCAGCCGGTCGGCCGGCACCGTCACGTCCAGGTGCAGGTCGTGCGAGGAGGTCGCGCGCATGCCGAGCGAGTCCCAGGTCGGCTCGACGGTCAGCCCGTCGCCGGCCGGCACCAGGAACTGCGAGACCACCGACGGGTCGGCGGCGCTGCGGGCGGCCACCAGGTAGCCGTCCGCGTGCCCCGCCCCGGAACAGAACGTCTTGCTGCCCTTGAGGTGCCAACCACCGTCGGCCGGCTCGTAGACGGTGCTGAGCTGGGACAGCCGGGCGCCGGCGCCGCGCTCGCTCATCGCCACCGCGTACCAGGCGCCCTGGGCGGCGGCGGCGAGCAGCCGGTCCCGGGCGGCCAGCGCCTCGTCCGGCACCCCGAGCGCCTCGGCCAGTTCCTCGGTGACCGCGCCGAGCGCGCCGGTGACCGAGGCGTGCATGTTGAAGACCAGGGCCGTCGCGCCGTTGCCCCGGGCCAGCTCGGTGGCGACGGCGGCGTACTCGGCGAAGGTGGCGCCCATCCCGCCGAGCGCGGTGGGGACCATCAGGCCGAAGAGCCCGGCCTCGCGCAGGTCCCGGAAGTCCTCGGTCGGGAACGAGCCGTCCCGGTCGTGCTCCGCCGCCCGGGCGGCAAGCCTCGGTGCCAGGCGGCGAGCCGCCTGGAGCGCGTGCTGCGTCATACAGCCCCCTTCTCGGCCCTCTCCCTACCCAGGGACGGGCACCGCTATCCGCTCCGTCGACCACGTCCCTGGTAGAGCACGGCGGTCGACCACGTCGGCACGATCCGCGGCGTGGGGCCGGCGGCCGTCGCGCCCGGACGGTCGCCCGTCGTCGCGTCCGGACGGCCGGCGGCGCGCATCCGGCGCAGCAACCAGCCGAGCAGGCCGGGCACCCCCGGCCGGATGCCCCGCAGCCGCAGGTCGACCCCGTGCCGGGCGCACTCGGCCACCAGCGCCCGGGCGTCCACGAACAACCGTGGATCGTGGATGCCCCTGGGCACCGTGGGCAGCCGCTCGGCGATCCGCACGGCGAGCAGGCGGCTCAGCGCCGTGTCGTTCAACGTGTCCAGGACGAGCAGGCCGCCCGGCCGCAACAGCCGGCACGCCTCGGCCACCGCGCGCCGCCAGTCCGGCACGTGCTCCAGCAACTCGCCCGCCGCGACCACGTCGGCGCAGCCGTCCACCAGCGGTACGGCGGTGACGTCGCCGTTGACGGCGGTCACCCCGTGCGCGGCGGCCTGTTCCAGGGCGGAGCGGGTGAGGTCGACGCCCACGTGCCGGTAGCCCTTGCCCGCCAGGTGCGGGGCAAGCAGCCCGGCGCCGCAGCCGAGGTCGACCAGGAGGGCGCCGGGGCGGGACGCCGGCGGCACGAGCGCCGCGCGGGCCTCGGCCAGCCAGTGCAGCATCGCGAACGCGCCGTCGGGCCGCCACCACTCGCCGGCCAGGTCGTCGTACTGGCGCGGATCGTTGCGTGGCAGGGTACGGCCCGCGTCTGGCATGGACCGAGCGTGGCACGACTGCCCGGTAACGACCAGACTTTCCTCATGTCGCCAACGGTGCTAGGGCTGGTCAGGGCGAGTCACCCGGAGCCGGCCGCCGCGGTCACCACGGTGGCCGGGCTGCTGGCGTGGGGCGTCGGGCACCGGCCCGCCGGGATCCTCGCCGTGGTCCTCACCGTGGCGGCCAGCCAGCTCGCCGTCGGCTGGGCCAACGACGCGCTCGACGCCGACCGGGACGCCACGGTGGGGCGTACCGACAAGCCGGTCGCCGCCGGCGCGGTCGGCCGGCGCGCGACGGCCGTGGCCGCCGCGGTGGCCGCGCTCGCCACCCCGGCGCTGGCCCTGGCCACGGGGCCGACCGCCGCCCTCTGCGCCACCCTCGGGCTGGTCTCCGCGCTGCTCTACGACTGGCCGCTGAAGTCGACCCCCGTCTCGGTGCTGCCCTACGCGGTGTCCTTCGGCTCGCTGCCGGCCTTCGTCGTGCTGGCACTGCCCGGGGCGGTCCTCCCCCCGGTCTGGCTCGTCGCCGCCGCGGCCTGCCTGGGCGCCGGGGCGCACTTCGCCAACGTGCTGCCCGACCTGGCCGACGACGCCCGGACGGGGGTGCGCGGGCTGCCGCACCGGCTGGGTCCGGCCGGCAGCCGGGCGGCCGCCGCGCTGCTGCTGCTCGCGGCGACCGCCACGCTGGTCCTCGGGCCGCCCGGGCCGCCGTCGGGGGTCGGCGTCGCGGCGGTCGCCGCCGCCGTCGTGGTGCCGCCGCTGAGCTGGTACGCCGGGCGCGCGGCCGCCCGCCCCGGGGGCCGGCAGGTGGCCGCCTTCCGGGCCGTGATGCTGGTCGCCCTCATCGACGTCGTCCTGCTGGTCACGAGCGGCCGACTGGTGTGAGCCGCGCCCCCTCGGGTGGCATCTCCGGGTCGGCGTGCGGCGGTCGATCAGGCCCAACTACCCTGGAGCGCGGTCTGCGCGGGCATGGCCACCAAGCCCGGCGTGAGCACCGGGTGGGATCGTGACGAGGAGGACCGACGTGACGCGCTCGATCAGGGGTTCCCGGCGGGCGGCCCTGCTGCTGTCCGGGATGGCGGCGGCGACCGGGCTGCTGCTGTCCGGCTGCGGCGCCGGCCAGGTCTCCGAGACCGCCAACAAGGAGCCGTCGGTCCAGGGCGTCAACCTGTCGGCCGGCAACGGCGAGTACGCGGTCCGTGGCCTGCTGGTCGACTTCCCCGGCACCGAGGGCTACCAGGCGGGCGCCAACGCCAAACTGAACGCCGTCATCTACAACGACTCGCGCAACCCGGTCACCGTGACCGTGACCACCGACAGCGCCCGCGAGGTGGTGATCACCGGCACCGGTGCGGCCGCCAGCCCGTCGGCGCCCCCGAGCGGGTCGCCGTCGCCCGACCCGTCCGCGTCGCAGTCGGCCAGCCCCGGCACCTCCGAGAGCCCCTCGGGCTCGCCCGCCCCGGGCACCTCGGAGAGCCCCTCGGGCTCCGCCAGCCCCGACGCCCCGGAGAGCCCGTCGGCCCCGGAGAGCCCCGCCGCGCCGGCCGGCGAGCCGGCCCGGATCGAGATCCCGCCGCTGAGCTACGTGCAGCTCAACACCGAGGCCGACCGGGCGCTCCAGCTCATCGGCCTGAACGAGTCGCTGCGCTCCGGCCAGAACGTCTTCGTGACCTTCGACTTCGGCAACGGCGTCACCGTCACCGGCCCGGCGCCCGTCGCCGTGCCGCTCACCCCGGCCGCGCCCCCGTCGCCGATCATCGAGCGCGAAGGCGGCTACGAGGGCCAGGAGGACGGCGGGCACTGACCCCGCCCCCGACGACCGAAGACACCGTCGGCGTGGTGACCGCCACGCCGACGGTGTCTTCGTCGTACCCGGGGACTAACGTCCCAATGTGACCACCTCCCGATCGACCTCCCCCCGCGCCGGCGGGGCCGGCGGGCGCGGCCGCGCCGCCGCGCGCGAGCCCCGGCCGGCCTACGAGTGCGACGCCTGCGGCCACCAGCCGCCGAAGTGGGTCGGGCGCTGCCCGGAGTGCGGCGAGTGGGGCTCGGTGGTCGAGTGCACGGTCACCGGCCCCACGGTCTCCGGAAAGGTGGTCAGCTCCCGGATGCCGGCCGAGCCGGCCCGGCCGATCGCCACCATCAGCGCCGCGCCGGCCCGGGCCCGCCCCACCGGCGTCAGCGAGCTCGACCGGGTCCTCGGTGGCGGCCTGGTCCCCGGCGCGGTGGTGCTGCTCGCCGGGGAGCCGGGCGTCGGCAAGTCCACCCTGCTGCTCGACGTGGCCCAGCAGTGGGCCGCCGGCGCGGGCAGCCCCTCCCTGGTGGTCAGCGGCGAGGAGTCGGTCAGCCAGGTCCGGCTGCGCGCCGAGCGGATGGGCGCCCTGCACGACCAGCTCTACCTCGCCGCCGAGAGCGACCTCGCCGCCGTGCTCGGCCACCTCGACGCGGTCAAGCCGGGCCTGCTGGTGCTCGACTCGGTGCAGACCATCTCCACCAGCAACGCCGAGGGGGTCTCGGGCGGGGTGACCCAGGTGCGGGCGGTCACCGCCGCCCTGGTGGCGGTGGCCAAGGAACGCGGCATCGCCACGGTGCTGGTCGGCCACGTCACCAAGGACGGTCAGGTGGCCGGCCCCCGGGTGCTGGAGCACCTGGTCGACGTGGTGCTGCACTTCGAGGGCGACAAGCACTCCTCGCTGCGCATGGTGCGGGGGGTGAAGAACCGGTTCGGCGCCGCCGACGAGGTGGGTTGCTTCGAGATGCACGAGGGCGGCATCAGCAGCCTGGCCGACCCGTCCGGGCTCTTCCTGACCCGCTACTCGGAGCCGGTGCCCGGCACCTGCGTCACGGTGGCCATGGAGGGCCGCCGGGCGCTCGTCACCGAGGTGCAGGCGCTGATCGGCGCGACCGTGGCCGGCTCGCCCCGGCGGACGGTCTCCGGGCTCGACTCGGCCCGCCTGGCGATGGTGCTGGCGGTGCTCCAGCGCCGCACGGAGCGGCTGACCCTGCACGACCGGGAGGTCTTCGCGGCCACCGTCGGCGGCATCCGGGTGGTGGAGCCGGCGGCCGACCTGGCCGTCGCCCTCGCCGTCGCCTCGGGCGGGCTCAACCTGGCCATCGCACCGCACCTGGTGGCGATCGGCGAGGTCGGCCTGACCGGCGAGGTGCGCCGCGTCGGGGCGGTGCCGCGCCGGCTGGCCGAGGCGGCCCGGCTCGGGTTCCGCCTCGCGCTGGTGCCGACCGGCTGCGGCCCCGACAGCACCGGCGTCACCCCCGAACACATGCGGGTGATCGAGGTGACCGACGTGCGCGCGGCACTCCAGGCCGTCGCCCGGGTGTCCGCCGAGTGAACGCCGGTGGCGCTCGACGGAACGTATGCCGCGATACCGGACAGTCCGGACGCCGACCCACGGTCCGGGCGAGGTGGGGCATCGTGACACATCACAGTAACCACGACAGCACCCACCGCAGGGCAGTCCGTAGACTGTGCGCGTGCCGATCGACCGCGACACCGCCAAGCCTGCTGGCGCGACACCCCACGCCCGCACCGGCGCCGTGTCCCCCGCCCGCGCGATCAGCGTGACCGTGACCGGCGGCGCCGGGGGCGCCGGCGACCCGCTGCGGGCGAACCTCGCCCTGATGGCCCCCGGCACCGCATTGCGCGACGGCCTCGAGCGCATCCTGCGCGGCCGGACGGGCGCGCTGATCGTCCTCGGCTACGACAAGGTGGTCGAGGGCCTCTGCACCGGCGGGTTCCCGCTCGACGTCGAGTTCTCCGCCACCCGGGTGCGGGAGCTGTGCAAGATGGACGGCGCGGTCGTGCTCTCCAGCGACGGCACGCGCATCGTACGGGCCGCCGTGCACCTGATGCCCGACCCGACCATCCCCACCGAGGAGTCCGGCACCCGGCACCGCACGGCCGAGCGGGTCGCCCGGCAGACGGGCTACCCCGTGATCTCGGTCAGCCAGTCGATGCGGATCATCAGCCTCTACGTCAACGGCCAGCGGCACGTGCTGGACGACTCGGCGGCGATCCTGTCCCGCGCCAACCAGGCGCTCGCCACGCTGGAGCGCTACAAGCTCCGACTGGACGAGGTGTCCGGCACCCTCTCTGCCCTGGAGATCGAGGACCTGGTCACCGTACGGGACGCGGTCGCCGTCGTGCAGCGGCTGGAGATGGTCCGCCGGATCGCCGACGAGATCGCCGGCTACGTGGTGGAGCTGGGCACCGACGGCCGACTGCTCGCCCTCCAGCTCGACGAGCTGATGGCCGGCGTCGACGCCGACCGCACCCTGGTGATCCGGGACTACCTGCCGGCCGGCCGGAAGTCCCGCACCCTCGACGAGGCGCTGGTGGAGCTCGATCTGCTGGGCGCCACCGAGCTGATCGACCTGGTCGCGGTCGCCAAGGCGATCGGCTACCCGGCCGCGTCCGACGCCCTCGACGCGGCGGTCAGCCCGCGCGGCTTCCGGCTGCTGGCCAAGGTGCCCCGGCTGCCGGTGACCGTGGTCGACCGCCTCGTCGTGCACTTCGGCAGTCTCCAGCGCCTGCTGGGGGCCACGGTCGAGGATCTCCAGGCCGTCGAGGGGGTCGGCGACGCCCGCGCCCGGGGCGTCCGCGAGGGGCTGTCCCGGCTCGCCGAGGCGTCGATCCTCGAACGCTACGTCTGACCCCGGCCGGGCCTGGGCACCTCGACCCGCCCCGGCGGCGACCGGTGCACGTACCGGGGCGACCCGTGTCCAGGCGGGCCGCAGGCCGTGGTGCACGCCGTCCGAGGCCCGGCACCGGCTGCGTCGAGCAGTGGGCGGCGCTGGGCGGACCAGGCGGTCGAGGCGGGCCGTTCCTGATCGCCCGGCACCCGCTGACGGCCGGGCCGAGGGCACCGCGGGGCGTGCGGGCGGTCAGTTGGTGACGGTGAGCTTGACCGGCTCGCTGAGCTTGGTGCCGACCCGGGCGAAGACCTGGTAGGTGCCGGCCGGCGGGTTGGGGCCCGCCGCCACCCCGTTGGCGCACTTGGTGGTGTCGCGGCCGTTCCAGCCCACCTGGTAGGAGCGTTCGAAGCCCGGGGTGAAGGACTGCACGTCGGCGCCCTGGGCGGTGCCGCACGTGTCGGACGACCAGATCTTCTCAGCCCCCGACTTGATGAACAGCTCCTGCACGGAGGCGCCGACGTCGCGGCTGCACGTCCGCTCCGACCGGTTCTTGATCTTGAGTTGCAGATCAACGACGGCCCCGCGCACCACCGAGGCGGGCTGGGCCACCGGGGTCACCGTGATCTCGGCGTCCGTGCAGGTGCCGTCGTCGACGGCCGGCACCACGGGCGCCACCGGCGGCGAATCGGTGGTGACCGAGCCACCCGGCGGGTCACCGGCGGAACCACCCGACGGTTCACCGGCGTCGGGGCCGCCCGGCGCGCCCGGCGAGGGCGCCCCGGTCTGCGGGGTGAGCACCGAGCCGGTGGGTTCCGGCGAGGCACCGGACGACGTCGCACCCGCGGAGGGCTGCGCGTCGCCGCCCTTGTTCGCGTTCCGGCTCGAACCGGTGCACGAATAGAGCAGGACAATCAGGAAGAGAAGCCCCGCTCCGAGTACGACGGCGCGACGCCGCCAGTAAACGGCGGGGGGCAGGGGGCCGACCGTCAGACGCATGATGCCCCCACCGTAGCGGCGCGGGGCACGCCAGCACCGCGCGACGCGCCGAGGCCGCCACGGCTCACCGCGTCGACACTCCACTTGCGACGGTTGCGCCTGCCGACCGTGTCCCGTCGGCGACGCTCGGTCGACGTACCGGCGCCACTCAGAGGTACACCTTGCGCTGGTAGATGGCGTGGGCGCCGGCGACCCGGTCCAGGAAGAGCAGGCCGGCGCAGTGGTCGATCTCGTGCTGGAGGGCCCGCGCCTCGAACCCGTCCGTCACCAGCCGTACGGGCCGACCGGTGCCCGGTAGCACGCCCTCCACCACCAGCCGGCTCGCCCGCTTGACGTCCCCCGTCAGGTCGGGCACCGACATGCAGCCCTCCCGGGCGACCTTCCACCGGCTAGCCTCGACGACCCGCGCGTTGCAGAGCGCGAAGGTGCCGTGCACGGTGAGCGCCTTCGGGTGGCCGACCACGTCCACCGCGAACACCCGCGCGGCCACACCGATCTGCGGGGCGGCCAGCCCGATGCAGCCCGGCGACACCCGCATGGTGGCGATCAGGTCGGCGGCCAGCCGTACGGTCTCCTCGGCAGTCGGGTCCACCTCGCCGCCGACGTAGGTGAGCACCGGCTCCGGGGCGGACACCACGGGCCGCACCTCCCCCGCCACGCCCAGGGAATCCGGGGTCCAGTCGCCGAGGCCCGCGTACGCCTCGCTGTCCGGGCCGCGCTCGCCGCCGGTCACAGCACGTCCGGATCTGCCGGGCGCAGGGTCACCCCGACGCCCAGTTCCGCAGCCGTCGCGGTCAACCGTCCGGCCAGCTCGTCCGCCGTACCGGGCGGCAGCTCCACCTCGGCCACCACGACGTAGAGCGCACCGGCCAGCCGGGTGCTCAGGTCGGTGACGTTGCCGCCGGCGTCGGCGAGCGCCCGGGTCATCGCCGCCACGATGCCCATCCGGTCCGCGCCGTGCACCGCCATCACGTACGGCTCGCCGGCGGGAGCCGTCTCACCGTCGGGGGTGACCGCGCGTACGGTCGCCAGCAGCTGGCCGTCGGCGGAGAGCGGCGCCAGCGCGGCCTCGACGTCGGCGGCGGCCGGGCCCACGCAGATCAGGGTCATCGCGAAGTGCCCCCGCAGCCGGGTCATCGTGCTGTCGGTGAGGTTCGCGCCGAGCCGGGCCAGCACCTCGGCGACGTCGGCCACGATGCCCGGCCGGTCCCGGCCGATGACGGTGATCGCGAGCTCGTTCATCCGGGCATTCTGCCCGATCCGTCCGCCACCGCCGCAGCGCCCCGCCCGCACCGCCCAGCCAGCGGGACGCTATGCGGCGGACGGCGGGGTGCGGCCCGGCCTCGACCGGGACGGGGCGCGGCGGGCGGCCGGGCCGCCGCAGGCCGGCGCGAGGCGGGCGGCGCGTCGTCGCCCGCGCCACTCCGGTCGCGGGCCGCGTGACATCATCGGCGGCGCGATGACTGAGCCCACCTTCGCCACCCTGGTCAGCCGGTGGTACGAGCAGAACGCCCGCGACCTGCCCTGGCGCGGGCCCGACGTGAGCCCGTGGGCCATCCTGGTCAGCGAGGTCATGCTCCAGCAGACGCCGGTCGTACGCGTGCTCCCCGCCTGGGAGGCCTGGCTGGCGCGCTGGCCGGAGCCGGCCGCCCTGGCGGCGGACAGCCCCGCCGAGGCGATCCGGATGTGGGGACGGCTCGGCTACCCCCGCCGGGCGGTACGGCTGCGGGACTGCGCCGTGGCGATCGTCGAGCGCCACGGGGGCCACGTCCCGGACCGGCTCGACCAGCTGCTGGCCCTGCCGGGCGTCGGCACGTACACGGCCCGGGCGGTCGCCGCGTTCGCGTACGGTCAGCGGCACCCGGTGGTCGACACCAACGTACGACGGGTCGTCTGCCGCGCGATCGCCGGCGAACCGGACGCCGGCCCGGTCACCCGCCCGCCCGACCTGGTCGCCACCGAGGAACTGCTCCCCACCGAACCGGCCGCCGCCGCCCTGGCCAGCGCGGCGTTCATGGAGCTGGGCGCGGTGGTCTGCGTCGCCCGGTCGCCCCGCTGCGGGGCCTGCCCCGTCGAGTCGGTCTGCGCCTGGCGCGCGTCCGGTCGTGAGGCGCCCGCGGGTCCGACCCGCCGCCCCCAGCGGTACGCCGGCACCGACCGGCAGGTACGCGGGCTGCTGCTCGGCGTACTGCGCGAGGCCACCGGGCCGGTGCCGCACCAGCGGCTCGACCAGGTGTGGGCCGACGACGTCCAGCGGTCCCGGGCCCTCGCCGGGCTGGTGCGGGACGGCCTCGTGGAGCCGGTCGGCGAATCCTCGTTCCGCCTCCTCGGCGACGGACCGCCGGTCCCGGTGGGCTGACGCACCTCGACTCGCCCCGGGCCCGACCCCGGGCTCGGGCCGGTCCGGTGCGCCGAGGCTCTCGGTTCCTTCACGGCTCGGCGCAACGCCCCGGCTCGCTCGACGCCGGCTCGGCGGCATGACGAAAGGGCCGGCCCCCTGGGTGGGGGCCGGCCCTTGTCGTCGTTGCGTGGTGCGGGGCTGTGCGGGGCTACTGGTCAGGCGGTGTAGCCGCGGGTGGCGATCCAGTCGGCGAGGTTGTCGACGCTCATGCGGTAGGAGGCCTGGTTGGGGTCGGCGGAGTCGGCGATGGTGACGGTGTTGCCGTTGTCGCGGTAGCCGACGACGCTGATGTAGTGCCCGCCTTCGAAGGAGTGGGTGGTGCCGTCGGTGTCGGTGGCGGTGCCGGCGATGTTGGCGACGACGGCGTGGCCTTCGTCGATGGCGGTGACGATGTCGGTGCGTAGCTTGTCGGTCTGCTTGTCGTCGGCCTTGGGGTCGCGGATCTCGACGGACTGGTAGGCGTCGCGGCCGGTTTCCTTGTTGAGTACGGGGGTGATGTCGTTGATGGAGTTGGTGCCGGCTTCGGTGGTGCCCATGCGCTGGGCCATGCCGTCGACGTCGATGTTCTTGCCCTGCACGCTCAGGGCGTTGCGGGCGGCGGCGGGGCCGCAGTAGTAGAAGTTGGGCTGGGCTTCGTAGCGCACGCCGAGTTCGCGCTCGCCGTGCTGCTTGCGGTCCTGGCTCACCGGGGTGGGCTTGCCCTCGGCAGGCGCGGCGACGGCGGTGGTGACGGGGCCGGCGATGGCGCCGCCGGTGAAGGCGAGCCCGGCCACGGTCAGAGCGGTCTTACGGAAGATGTCGGTACGCATGATGGTCGGCACCTTTCGATCGGGGGTACGCGACACACACCAAGGGGGGGCGGGTGCGCCGCGAGAAAGGAAAGGTCGAGATGTCCGGGGGCCTGCGGCCGGGGGGCCGAGGCTCGTTCCCGGGGGGATGCAACCGGCCGGGCCGGCCACACATTCCACGTCCACACGTCTCGCGGGGCTCGTGCGACGGGCACCCGCCGGGGTCCGGGGATGTAACCACGGTGGGGGGCCGGTCATTCCGGCGGGCCGGTGCCCGGTGGCTCAGGCCCGGATGGTGCTCCGCGGTCCGGAGGATGTAACCACCCGGGCCGGACCCGCATTCCGCCGGCCACCCGGCCGGCGAACGGCGTGGTCATTGAACGGCCTGGTCACGCGGCCACGATGGTTACAACGACCCGGCGCCCCGACCCATGCCCCGACCCCCGGTGGCGTCCGCCACCCCAAACCGGCACATACCACCCACCCTGCGGCGATCATGCAGTCCTGGTGGGGCACAAACCGCGCGATCGTGCCGATAGACGGCACCACAACTGCGTGATGCACGGGGCCTGGAGCGGGGACGGGGGCGGGGATCGCACGCGGGCCTGGAGCGGGGGCGGGGACCCGGGGACGGGGATCCCACGCGGTCCGGGGCGGGGACAGGGACGGGGCGGGGTGACGGCGTAGTGACGACGCAAAGCGCGGCGGCCCGGTGGCTGGTGCCACCGGGCCGCCGCCCTCGTGCTGTTCGGCCTTACTCGTCCGCGCCTGCGGCGGCGGTGCCGCCGAGGTCGGCCGGGACGGCGTCCGGCACGGTGGCCGGCCGGTCCGCGCCCTTGAAGACGAGCTTGGACTTGTCGATGTCCTCCGGATCGCCCTCGCAGTCCACCACCACGATCTGACCCGGGGTCAGCTCGTTGAAGAGGATCCGCTCGGACAGGTTGTCCTCGATGTCGCGCTGGATCGTGCGACGCAGCGGACGCGCGCCGAGCACCGGGTCGAAGCCCTTCTTCGCCAGGTACTTCTTGGCGTTGTCGGTCAGCTCCAGACCCATGTCCTTGTTCCGCAGCTGGCCCTCGATCCGCTGGATCATGATGTCGACGATCGAGAGGATCTCGGTCTGACGCAGCTGGTGGAAGACGATGGTGTCGTCGATCCGGTTGAGGAACTCAGGCCGGAAGTGCTGCTTGAGCTCGTCGTTGACCTTCTGCTTCATCCGGTCGTAGTTGGACTCGGAGTCCTCCGACGCCTGGAAACCGAGCGAGACCGCCTTGGCGACGTCACGGGTGCCCAGGTTGGTGGTCAGGATGATGACCGTGTTCTTGAAGTCCACGATCCGGCCCTGACCGTCGGTGAGCCGACCGTCCTCCAGGATCTGGAGCAGCGTGTTGAACACGTCCGGGTGGGCCTTCTCGATCTCGTCGAAGAGGACCACCGAGAACGGCCGACGCCGCACCTTCTCGGTCAGCTGGCCGCCCTCGTCGTAGCCGACGTAGCCGGGAGGGGCACCCACCAGCCGGGAGACCGTGTAGCGGTCGTGGAACTCGGACATGTCCAGCTGGATGAGGGCGTCCTCGCTGCCGAAGAGGAACTCGGCCAGCGCCTTGGAGAGCTCGGTCTTACCGACACCGGACGGGCCGGCGAAGATAAACGAGCCCGAGGGGCGCTTCGGGTCCTTCAGGCCGGCCCGGGTGCGCCGGATCGCCTTCGAGACCGCCTTGACCGCGTCCTCCTGGCCGATGACGCGCTTGTGCAGCTCGTCCTCCATGCGCAGCAGGCGCGAGGTCTCCTCCTCGGTCAGCTTGTAGACCGGGATGCCGGTCCAGTTGCCGAGCACCTCGGCGATCTGCTCGTCGTCGACCTCGCTGACGACGTCCAGGTCACCGGCCTTCCACTCCTTCTCCCGCTGGGCCTTCTGCCCGAGGAGCTGCTTCTCCTTGTCGCGCAGCTGGGCGGCGCGCTCGAAGTCCTGCGCGTCGATCGCGGACTCCTTGTCGCGACGCACCTGGGCGATGCGCTCGTCGAAGTCGCGCAGGTCCGGCGGCGCGGTCATCCGGCGGATCCGCATCCGGGCACCGGCCTCGTCGATGAGGTCGATCGCCTTGTCCGGCAGGAAGCGGTCGGAGATGTAACGGTCGGCCAGCGTCGCGGCGGCCACGAGAGCGGCGTCGGTGATGCTCACCCGGTGGTGCGCCTCGTAGCGGTCGCGCAGGCCCTTGAGGATCTCGATGGTGTGCGCCAGCGACGGCTCACCCACCTGGATCGGCTGGAAGCGGCGCTCGAGGGCCGCGTCCTTCTCCAGGTGCTTGCGGTATTCGTCGAGCGTGGTCGCACCGATGGTCTGCAGCTCGCCGCGGGCCAGCATCGGCTTGAGGATGCTCGCCGCGTCGATCGCGCCCTCGGCGGCACCGGCGCCGACCAGGGTGTGGATCTCGTCGATGAAGAGGATGATGTCGCCGCGGGTGCGGATCTCCTTGAGCACCTTCTTGAGGCGCTCCTCGAAGTCACCGCGGTAGCGGGAACCGGCGACCAGGGCACCGAGGTCGAGCGTGTAGAGCTGCTTGTCCTTCAGCGTCTCGGGCACCTCGCCCTTGATGATCTTCTGGGACAGCCCCTCCACCACGGCGGTCTTGCCGACGCCGGGCTCACCGATCAGGACCGGGTTGTTCTTGGTACGGCGGGAGAGCACCTGCATGACCCGCTCGATTTCCTTCTCGCGCCCGATGACCGGGTCGAGCTTGCCCTCGCGGGCGGCCTGGGTCAGGTTGCGGCCGAACTGGTCCAGCACCAGGCTGGTCGACGGCGCGGCCTCGCCCGGCGCGGCGCCCGCCGCAGCCGGCTCCTTGCCCTGGTAGCCCGAGAGCAGCTGGATCACCTGCTGGCGGACCCGGTTGAGGTCGGCGCCGAGCTTGACCAGCACCTGGGCGGCGACGCCCTCACCCTCGCGGATCAGCCCGAGCAGGATGTGCTCCGTGCCGATGTAGTTGTGGCCGAGCTGAAGCGCCTCGCGCAGCGACAGCTCCAGCACCTTCTTGGCCCGCGGCGTGAACGGGATGTGCCCGCTCGGCGCCTGCTGGCCCTGGCCGATGATCTCCTCGACCTGCTGTCGCACACCCTCCAGGGAGATGCCGAGGCTCTCCAGAGCCTTGGCGGCGACGCCCTCACCCTCGTGGATCAGGCCCAGCAGGATGTGTTCCGTACCGATGTAGTTGTGGTTGAGCATCCGGGCCTCTTCTTGGGCCAGGACGACAACCCGTCGCGCTCGGTCGGTGAACCGCTCGAACATGCCCTCGTGCTCCTCACGTGCCGTGCGCACTCGATCTTGATGGTCAAGAAGTCGTGGCGGGGCCGGTGCGCGGACGACCGGGACGGGCGTCCGTGCCTCCTTACTCTATCGCCGCGAACCGACTCCGCTGAGGTCGTGTGTCCCCGCCGGAGGCCGTGTACGCGCCGTTTTGCACAACCGTCCGCGCTCAGGGGGTGTTCCGGTACCCCTACCTGTACGCGCAGAGCGAAATTCGGCGCGGTCGCGGAACCCGTCATACGGGTCGCGCCGGTGCCTGCGCGGCCCGGATCCGGACCGCGCGGGAGTCGTCCACAGGCTGTGGACAGACTCTCCACCGGCTGTGGACAACGACCGTCGGGACCGAATTCTTCCCGCTCGGCTGCCGTCGCGGGCGGATACGGCGAGCCCGCTACGAAGCCAGCCTGGCGGGCACCGCGACGCCGGCCCGGAGCCAGCCGGGCGGATACGGCGACGCCGGCCCGGAGTCGTGCTCCGGCCCGGCGTCGTGGTCGCCCGTCGAGGGTCCCGGTCAGTGACCGGCCTTCGCGTGGTACTCGTCGACGATCTCCTGGGGGATCCGACCCCGGTCGGAGATGTCCTTGCCGGCCTTCTTGGCCCAGGCGCGGATCGCCTTGTTCTGCTCCCGGTCGGCGGTGGCACCACCTCGACCGCGCGCGGCCCGGCCTCCGACGACGACGCCGCCCCTGCCCACCTTGCTGCCGTGGGCGATGTACGGGGCGAATACGTCGCGCAATTTCTCGGCGTTCGAGCTAGACAGGTCGATCTCGTACTGAACGCCGTCGAGCGCGAACTTGACCGTCTCGTCAGCGTCCCCGCCGTCCAGGTCATCGACCAGCTTATGAATGATCTGCTTGGCCACGTCCCACATTCCTTTCGAGCAGGGTGCTCCTGCAAACTGTAAGCACGATAACCTGCGCGACGCTTGCCGCGTCAATAGGATGCGGTAACGACCCGGTGGAGATGCGCGACTACTCCGGGCGAACCAGGGGGAAGAGGATGGTTTCCCGAATTCCCAGGCCCGTGAGGGCCATCAACAGCCGGTCGATTCCCATTCCCATACCCCCGGCCGGCGGCATTCCGTACTCCATCGCCCGGAGAAAGTCCTCGTCCAGCCGCATGGCCTCGTCGTCGCCGCGGGCGGCGAGCTGCGCCTGGGCCACCAGCCGCTCCCGCTGGACCACCGGGTCCACCAGCTCGGAGTACGCGGTCCCGAGCTCGAAACCGAGCACGTAGAGGTCCCACTTCTCGGCCAGTCCGGGCTCGCTGCGGTGCGCCCGGGTCAGCGGGCTGGTCTCCTCCGGGTAGTCGCGGACGAAGGTGGGCGCCGTCAGGCCCGGCACCACAAGTTCCTCGAACAGTTCCTCCGCCAGCTTGCCCGGCCCCCACTTGGGGTCGACCGCCAAACCCACCTTGTCGGCGTACTCCACGAGGCGGGCGCGCTCGGTGCGTACGGTGACCTCCTCGCCGAGCGCCTCGGAAAGCACCCCGAAGAGGGTCACCGAGCGCCACTCGCCGCCCAGATCGAACTCCCGGCCGTCGGCGTGCGTCACCACGGTCGACCCGCCGACGGCGATCGCCGCCTGCTGCACGAGATTTCGGGTCAGCTCGGCCATGGTGTCGTAGTCGCCGTAGGCCTCGTATGCCTCGAGCATCGCGAACTCGGGCGAGTGCGAAGAGTCGACACCTTCATTACGGAAGTTGCGGTTGATCTCGAAGACCCGGTCGACGCCGCCGACGACGGCCCGCTTGAGAAACAGTTCCGGCGCGATTCGCAGATACAGGTCGGTGTTCAGTGCATTGCTGTGGGTCACGAATGGCCGGGCCGCCGCGCCCCCGTGCAGCAGCTGGAGCATCGGGGTCTCGACCTCGATGAAGTCCCGGCCGTGCAGCGAGTCGCGCAGGCTGCGTACGGCTGCGGCCCGGGTGCGCACCATCTGGCGGGCCTGCGGCCGGACGATCAGGTCCACGTAGCGCTGCCGGACCCGCGCCTCCTCGCTCAGCGGCTTGTGCGCCACCGGCAGCGGGCGCAGCGCCTTCGCCGTGACCGCCCACTGCTCGGCCAGCACGGACAGCTCGCCGCGCCGGCTGGTGATCACCTCGCCGGTCACCCCGACGAGGTCACCGAGGTCGACCAGGCGCTTCCAGTCGTTCAGCCGGTCGGCGCCGACCCGGTCGAGGGAGAGCATGGCCTGCAACTCGGTGCCGTCGCCGTCGCGAAGCGTGGCGAAGCAGAGCTTGCCGGTGTTGCGTACGAAGATCACCCGACCGGTGACCGAGACCCGGTCGCCCGTGGCGGTGTCGGTGGGCAGCTCGGCGTACTTCTGCCGGAGGTCGGCCAGCGTGCTGGTCCGGGGGAAACCGATCGGGTACGGCTCGACGCCCTCGGCGAGCATCCGGTCCCGCTTCTCCCGGCGGACCTTCATCTGCTCGGGAAGGTCGTCGGCGGGATCGACTGGCACGGGGTTCTGCTCGGTCACGGCACGCTTCCTCAGAAGGAGATTTCGGGCGGGGTCAGGCCCCGAGCGTACTCAAGGCGCCCGGAGGGCGTTACGGGATAACCCGCCCGCATGACCGGCCCCACTCACGCCCTCTCCGGCGGCCGGGGTTCAGACGTTGCGGTCGTAGACCATCCGCAGGCCGATCAGGGTGATCATCGGCTCGTGGTGGGTGATCGTGCGGCACTCGTTGATCACGAGCGAGGCCAGCCCGCCCGTGGCGATCACGGCGCTCACCTCGCCGATCTCCTCGATCATCCGCTCGACGATCCGGTCCACCTGCCCGGCGAAGCCGAAGTAGAGGCCGGACTGGAGGCACTCGACGGTGTTCTTGCCGATCACCGAGCGGGGCTTCGTCGCCTCGACCTTGCGCAGCTGGGCGGCCCGGGCGGCGAGCGCGTCGAAGCTGATCTCGATGCCCGGGGCGAAGGCGCCGCCGAGGAACTCGCCCCGGCCGCTGATCACGTCGAAGTTGGTGGTGGTGCCGAAGTCCACCACGATCGACGGCCCGCCGTAGAGGGTGTAGGCGGCCAGGGTGTTCACCACCCGGTCGGCGCCCACCTCCTTCGGGTTGTCGATGGCGAGCTGCACCCCGGTGCGCACCCCGGGCTCGACGATCACGCTCGGCAGGTCCGCGTAGTAGCGGGACAGCATGGTGCGCAGCGAGCGCAGCGCGGCCGGCACGGTGGAGCAGGCCGCGACCCCGGTGATCTCGACCGCGTCCCCGGCGAGCAGCCCGCGGAACTTCAGGCCCAGCTCGTCGGCCGTCGAGCGCGCATCGGTCTTGATCCGCCAGGAGTGCACCAGCTTGTCGCCGTCGAAGGTCGCCAGCACGGTGTTGGTGTTTCCGATGTCGATGCAGAGCAGCACGCACGCAGCCTAGACAACGGCCGGCCGCCGGTTCACCCGGTGCGCAGGTCCATGGCGATGTCGAGGATCGGCGAGGAGTGCGTCAGGGCCCCGACCGACAGGAAGTCGACGCCGGTCGCCGCGTACCGCGCCGCCACGTCGAGGGTCAGCCCGCCGGTCGCCTCCAGCTCCGCCCGGTCCCCCACCGACGCCACCACCTCGGTCAGCATCTCCGGGGTCATGTTGTCCAGCAGGAGGAAGTCCGCCCCGGCCTCGACCGCCTCCAGGGCCTCGGCGACCGTGTCGACCTCGACCTGCACCGGCACCTCCGGGAAGGTCTCCCGGACCCGGCGGAAGGCCGCCGTGATGCCGCCCGCCGCGAACTTGTGGTTGTCCTTGATCATCGCGACGTCGTGCAGGCCCATCCGCTTGTTCGTGCCGCCGCCGGCGCGCACCGCGTACTTCTCCAGGGCGCGCAGGCCCGGCGTGGTCTTGCGGGTGTCGAGCACCATCGCCTTGGTGCCGGCCAGGGCGTCCGCCCAGGCCCGGGTGTGGGTGGCCACCCCGGACATCCGGCAGAGCAGGTTGAGCGCGGTCCGCTCGGCGGTCAGCAGCAGCCGGGTCGGGCCGGCCACCGTGGCCAGCACGTCGCCCCGCGCCACCCGCGCGCCGTCGTGGGCCACCACCGACACCTCGACCGTACGGCCGGCGCCGGTCGCCTCGCCCACCAGCTCGAACACGGCCGCCGCCACGGCCAGCCCGGCCACCACGCCGTCGGCGCGGGCCACCAGGTCGGCCGTGTCGGTCTGCTCCGCCGGAATGGTGGCGACGCTGGTGACGTCGAGCAGGTCCGGCCCCAGGTCCTCGGCGAGCGCGCCCTCGATCACCCGCCGCACCTGCGCCGGGTCCAGGCCCGCGTCCCGCAGTGCCCGTTCCGTCGACTCCGTCATCGGGTCCCCTCCCACGCTTGCGTCAGCCGGCCCTGCGCCCCGACGGCGCCGACCAGGTGGCCGTGCCACCGCTCGTCGGCCGTCGGGAAGTCCTCCCGCCAGTGGCAGCCCCGGGTCTCCCGCCGGGCGTACGCGGCGGCGACCAGCGTCGACGCCACGGTGATCAGGTTCGTCGCCTCCCAGTCGGCCGTCCGGGGCCGCCCCCGGCCCTCGCCGAGCCGGCCCAGTACGGCGGCGGTCCCGGCGAGGGTGTCGGCCGAGCGGAGCACGCCCGCGCCCCGGGTCATCGCCCGTTGCAGCTCCGGCGTCGCCTCGGCCGGCACCACCCAGCCCTCGCCGCCGACCCAGGCGCCCGTCGGCGCCGGCTGGGCCTGCTCGGGCAGCCCGGCCGCGATGTCCTCGGCGATCCGCCGGGAGAACACGAGCCCCTCCAGCAGCGAGTTGCTGGCCAGCCGGTTCGCGCCGTGCACACCGGTGCAGGCGACCTCGCCGCACGCGTACAGCCCGGGGATGGACGTGCGGCCGCGCAGGTCGGTGCGGACGCCGCCGGAGGCGTAGTGCGCGGCCGGGGCGACCGGGATCAGGTCGGTCGCCGGGTCGACGCCGATGGCCAGGCAGGACGCCACGATGGTCGGGAACCGCCGGGCCAGGAAGTCGCCGCCCAGGTGCCGGGCGTCGAGGAAGACGTGGTCCGCGCCGGTGGCCAGCAGGACCCGGTGGATGCCCTTGGCCACCACGTCCCGGGGCGCCAGCTCGGCCAGCTCGTGCTGCCCGAGCATGAAGCGCTTGCCGTCGCCGTCGACCAGGTGGGCGCCCTCGCCGCGCAACGCCTCGGAGACCAGCGGCTGCTGGGCGTGCCCGGCGCCCTCAACGCCGGCACCGGCCGGGGTGATCAGCGCGGTCGGGTGGAACTGGACGAACTCCACGTCGGTCACCGCCGCGCCGGCCCGCATCGCGAGGGCCACCCCGTCACCGGTCGACACGGCCGGGTTGGTGGTGGCCGCGTAGATCTGGCCCATCCCGCCGGTGGCCAGGACGACCGCGCGGGCCAGGATGGCGCCCACGCCGTCCTCGCTGCCCTCGCCGAGCACGTGCAGGGTGATGCCGCACGCCGCGCCGAGCCCTTCCGGGGAGTCGCCGGGGGCGCGCAGCAGGTCCAGCACCAGGGCGTGCTCGACCAGCCGGATCCAGGGGTCGCGGCGTACGGCGGCGTGCAGGGCGCGCTGCACCTCGGCCCCGGTCGCGTCGCCGCCGGCGTGCACGATCCGGTCGGCCCGGTGTCCGCCCTCCCGGGTGAGCATCAGCGAGCCGTCGGCGTTGCGGTCGAACTCCGCCCCGATCCGCATCAGCTCGCGCAGCCGGGTCGGGCCCTCCTCGACCAGCACCCGCACCGCCGCCGGGTCGCAGAGCCCGACGCCGGCGATCTCGGTGTCCGAGGCGTGCGCGGCCGGGGTGTCGTGCGGGTCGAGCACGGCGGCGATGCCGCCCTGCGCCCAACGCGTCGAACCCTCGTCGATGTTGACCTTGGTGACCACCGTGACGTGCAGCCCCGCCTCGCGCAGGTGCAGCGCGGCGGTCAGCCCCGCCACCCCGGAACCGACCACGATCACGTCGGTGGTCTCCACCCAGCCGGGCGCGGGGGCGGCCAGCAGTCTGGGCAGCGCCGGCAGGTCGACGGTCGGAAGCTCCATGCCCACAGTCAACCCGAAGCGCCCTCGCGAGGGGCGGCCGGGGCGGGACGAGTGGTACGCGCCATCGCGTCCGGACGCGCCGGCCGACGCCACGCACGGCGGCAGGCCGGCGCGGCCCGGTCTGGCGCGGCCCGGTCTGGCGGGTGCTACCGGGTCCGGACCGGGAGGGCCGCCGGGCCCGCGCCCCGCAGCGAGCCGGTCACCGTACGGTCGTCGAGCCAGAGGTAGCAGCGGACGCCCCGGTCACCGACGCGCCACCGGCCGGTCCCCGGCGGGCGGACCACCACGCCGCTGCGGAAGCGCAGGTCGGCGTCGTCGGGCACCCCCACGTAGCGGCCGAGCACCGAGCGGCAGCCGGCGTACAGCGGGGCCCAGTCGGCGGGGCGGGTCGGGTACGGGCGGTCGGGCGCCCGCCACACCCCGACGAACTCGGCGTCGTGCCGGGCGGCACAGTCGACGGGGAGCAGCGTCCGCACCGACCCGCCGTCGGCGCGGGCCCGCTGGCAGCCCAGGCGCAGCGTGGACGGCCGCCGCAGGGCGTCCCGGAGGCTGCCGGTGCGCAGCACCACGGTGGCGGCGGCCTCGACGGTGCTCACCTCGGTCAGGTCGCACCGGTACCAGCGGGCGCCGGCCGCCCAGCCCGCCCCGGACGGCACCGCCACCGCCAGCCGCAACCGCCCCGCCCGCCAGTCGGCGCCGACGTGACCGGTCGCCCGGGCGTCGCAGTCGGCGAAGGCGCCCCGCAGCTCGGCCGAGCCGCCCGGCGGCGGGGCGGGCCGCCCGGCCGGGAAGGCGCCGACGTGCACCGTCTCGACCCGGTGCGGCGCGGCGCAGTCCACCGGCGCGTACGCGGCCAGCGTCACCACGTCGGCGAAGTCGGCGACCTGGCACACCCCGGCGGCGGGGGTGAAGGGCCCGGGGGCGGACGGGGCCGCCCAGTCGTCGACCAGGTCACCGTCCAGCCCGCCCGAGTCGGCGCACCCGGCCAGCAGCGATGCCGTGACGACGGCAGCGAGCAGGGCAATCGCACGGCGCATCGCGGCCTCCCCCAGCCACCCGCGTCTGTCGACGGGCAACCAGACTACCCAGGGATGACCTTCCGATGACAGACCGCACAGGTGCCCACTTCGGCGGCCCGGACGACCCTAGGGATCACGAAGGGGACGAACGGGCGCGGCGCGGACGACAAGGAGGAAGCGGTCCGCTCAGACGGCGGCGGCGAAGGGGTTGGGCACCGGAGCGCCGGCGGTGCCGGGGGCGGCGGTGGTCGGGTCGGTGTTCAGCTCGACGACCCGGTTGTCGGCGTCCACGTGCACGACCCGCGGCCGGTACGACCGGGCCTCGGCGTCGTCCATCTGCCCGTACGAGATGAGGATCACCAGGTCCCCCGGGTGCACCAGGTGGGCGGCGGCACCGTTGATGCCGATCACGCCGCTGCCCCGCTCGCCCGGGATCACGTACGTCTCCAGCCGCGCCCCGTTGGTGATGTCCACGATCGCCACCTGCTCGCCGGGGATCAGGTCGGCGGCGTCGAGCAGGTCCTCGTCGACCGTCACCGAGCCGACGTAGTGCAGGTCGGCCTGGGTCACCGTGGCGCGGTGGATCTTCGACTTGAGCATGGTGCGCAGCATCGGGGTGCCTTTCGCGGGATGGTGGCGGGGTCGGGTTCAGGAACGCGGGGCGAGCCGGATCGCCGCGTTGTCGATCAGCCGGGTGGCCCCCACCCAGGCGGCGACGAGCAGTCGCGCCGGCCCGGAGACCGGCCCCGGCTCCAGGTCCGGGTCGGTGAGCACCAGGTAGTCGAGGCGCGCGCCGGGCGCACCGGCACCGAAGGCCGCGTGCGCGGCGGCGAGCACCGCCCCCGCGTCGGCGCCCTCGTCGGCCGCCGCGGCCCCGGCCCGCAGCGCCGCCGACAGGCTCAGCGCGGCCTCCCGCTCGGCCGGGGAGAGGTAGCGGTTGCGGCTGGACAGGGCCAGCCCGTCCGGCTCCCGCACGGTGGGTACGCCGACCACCTCGACCGGCACGTCGAGGTCCCGGGCCATCCGCCGCACCAGGGTCAGCTGCTGGTAGTCCTTCTCGCCGAAGAACGTCAGGTCGGGGCGGGTGAGCTGGAGGAGCTTCAGCACCACGGTGAGCACCCCGTGGAAGAACCCGGGGCGGCTCTGCCCCTCCAGGTCCTCGCCGAGCGGGCCGGGGTTGACCCGCACCCGGGGCTGCCCGTCCGGGTACATGTCGGTCACCGAGGGGGCGAAGACCACGTCCGCACCCGCCCGCCGGCAGATCTCCAGGTCGGCGTCGAGGGTGCGCGGGTAGCGGTCGAAGTCCTCGTTCGGGCCGAACTGCAGCGGGTTGACGAAGATCGTGACGATCACGTGGTCGGCCCGCTCCCGGGCCGCCCGCAGCAGCGTCTCGTGCCCGGAGTGCAGCGCGCCCATGGTCATCACGACGCCGACGGTGCCCTTCAGCCCGTCCCGCGCCGCCGCCAGTGCGGCGCGGCCGTGCACCAGTTCCGTCACGTGATCCCCTCCGTCCACCGTCGGCCCGTCCACGCCGCCACCCGCGGTCGGCCCGGTCACGCCGCCACCTGCCGTCGGTCGGCGGCGAGCACGCCGAGCAGCGACTCCGCGTCGACCGGCCGCAGCCGGCCCGCCGCGATGGCCCGGTCGGCCGTACGCCGGGCCAGCGCCAGGTAGGGCGCGACCGACTCGGGAGCGGTCGCGGCGAGCCGGGCCAGGTGCCGCTCGACCGTGCCGGCGTCGCCCCGGGACACCGGCCCGGTCAGCGCGTCGTCGCCGAGGCGCAGCGCGTTCTCCAGGGCGGCCCGCAGCAGCGGGGCGAGCACCTTCTCCGGCTGGGTCACCCCGGCGTCGCGCAGCCGGTCGGCCGCCTCGTTGACCAGGGTCACCAGGTGGTTGGCGCCGTGCGCCAGCGCCGCGTGGTAGAGCGGCCGGTCCGCCTCGCCGACCCACTCCGGCACCCCGCCGAGGTCGGCGACCAGCCGGGCGGCCAGGGGGCGCAGCTCCGCCGGGGCGGTCACCCCGTACGAGATGCCGGCCAGCCGGGCGAGGTCGTCCGGCGTGCCGGTGAAGGTCATCGCGGGGTGCAGGGCCAGCGGACGGGCCCCCACCTCGGCGGCGGGGGCGAGCACGGCCAGCCCGTGCGCGCCGGAGGTGTGCGCGACCACCTGGCCGGGGCGCAGCGCGCCGGAGCCGGCAAGCGCGGCGACCACCCCGGCGAGCGCGTCGTCGGGCACGGCGAGCAGCAGCAGGTCGGTGGCCGCCCGTGCCACGGCGTCGGCGGACCGGCGGGGCACGCCGGGAAGCAGCAGCGCCGCCCGGGCCCGGGAGGCGCCGGAGCCGGCCGTGGCGGCGACGACCCGATGGCCGGCGGCGGCGAGGGCGGCGCCCAGCACGGCACCGACGCGGCCGGAGCCGACGACGCCGACGGTGAGGAAGCGGGGGATGGCGGCCGGCGGGACGGCGGCCCCGTGGGGGGCGGCCGGGCGCGGGCGCAGGGGTGCGCTCATGGCGACGATCCAGTCCTCGAGAAGGGGTACCGGTCGATCGCAAGTATGCGCCGGGGCCACGGAACCGGGACAAGGATGTGTGAAAACGTTCACCGATGGCACCGGCGGCCCGGGGACGACGATCGCCCCCGACCGGCTGCGTAGGGTCGGCCCGGTACCGCACGCCGCGTGGGGAAGGAACCGATGTCGATCCGCTGGCGGGACGCGATGCAACGGGCGCTCTACGGGCCGGGCGGCTTCTTCGTCTCCGGGTCGGGGCCCGCCGGCCACTTCCGCACCAGCGCGCACGCGTCGCCGGCCTTCGCCGCCGCGCTGCTGCGGCTCGTCGAGCAGGTCGACGCCGTCCTCGGCCACCCCGCCGACCTCCGCGTGGTCGACGTGGGCGCCGGGCGGGGCGAGCTGCTGCGCGCGCTCTCTGCCGCGCTGGGGGTTGCCGCCCGGCCCTCGGCCTCGTCCGGCCCGTCGTCCGCCGGTCCCGCGCCCTCCGCGTCGGTTCCGCTCGCCTTCCGGGTACGCCTCACCGCGGTCGAGAAGGCTCCCCGACCGGTCGACCTGCCCGACGGGATCGACTGGCTTGACGAGATCCCCGCCGGGATCACCGGCCTGCTGGTGGCCACCGAGTGGCTGGACAACGTGCCGCTCGACGTGGCGGTGCACACCGCCGGAGGCTGGCGCTACCTGCTGGTCGACCCGGCCACCGGCGAGGAGACCGTCGGTGACCCGGTCGACCCCGCCGACGCGGACTGGCTCACCCGGTGGTGGCCGGAACCGGGTGCCGGCGCGGACGGGACCGGCTCGACCGGGTCGGGGTTCCGGGCAGAGATCGGCCGGACGCGCGACGAGGCATGGGCTGACGCCGTGGGCCACGTCGACCAAGGGCTGGCGCTGGCCGTGGACTACGGGCACCTGCTCGGCGGCCGGCCCGTGGACGGGACGCTGACCGGGTACCGGGGCGGGCGGCAGGTGCCGCCGGTGCCGGACGGGAGCCGCGACGTCACCGCGCACGTCGCCGTCGACTCGGTCGCCTCCGCCGGCGCCCGGGTCGCGCGGTGCGCGTACGACCTGGGGCCGCAGCGGGAGGCGCTGCGGGCGCTCGGGGCCGACGGCGGGCGACCGCCGCTGAGCCTGGCCGTCGGCGACCCGGCCGGGTACGTGCGGGCGCTCGCCGCCGCGTCGGCGGTGGCCGAACTGACCGACCCGGCCGGGTTGGGCGGGCACTGGTGGCTGCGGCAACCGGTCGGCGTCGACCCGGCGCGGTTCATGGCACGATGACGGACATGACCACGGACGCCGGCGACCTCCGCGAGCTGACCGTCGGCACCGGGGCCGGCGGGGAGCAGCTCGGCACCGACATGGTGCTCAACATCGGGCCGCAGCACCCCTCCACGCACGGCGTGCTCCGGCTGAAGCTGGTGCTCGACGGCGAGCGGGTGGTGGCCTGCGAGCCGATCGTCGGCTACATGCACCGGGGCGCGGAGAAGCTGTTCGAGGTCCGCGACTACCGGCAGATCATCGTGCTGGCCAACCGGCACGACTGGCTCTCGGCGTTCTCCAACGAGCTGGGCGTCGTGCTCGCCGTCGAGCGGCTGATGGGCATGGAGGTGCCGGAGCGGGCCACCTGGCTGCGGATGGCGCTGGCCGAGCTGAACCGGGTGCTCAACCACCTGATGTTCCTCGGCTCCTACCCGCTGGAGATCGGCGCGATCACGCCGATGTTCTACGCGTTCCGCGAGCGGGAGACCATCCAGGCGGTCATGGAGGAGGTCTCCGGCGGCCGCATCCACTACATGTTCAACCGGGTGGGCGGGCTCAAGGAGGAGGTGCCGTCCGGCTGGACGGGCCGGGCCCGGGCCGCCATCGCCGAGGTCCGTCGGCGGATGCCGGACCTGGACGACCTCATCCGGCGCAACGACATCTTCCTGGCCCGCACCGTCGGCGTCGGGGTGCTCTCGGCCGCCGACGCCGCCGCGTTCGGCGCGTCCGGGCCCGTCGCCCGGGCCTCCGGCCTCGATTTCGACCTGCGCCGCGACGAGCCCTACCTGGCCTACGACCAGCTCGACGTGCCGGTGGTGACGAAGACCGCCGGGGACTGCCACGCCCGCTTCGAGGTGCTGCTCGACCAGGTGTACGCCTCGCTCGACCTCGCCGAGCAGTGCATGGACCGGGTGGACCGGCTCACCGGGCCGATCAACACCCGGCTGCCGAAGGTGCTCAAGGCCCCCGAGGGGCACACCTACGCCTGGACGGAGAACCCGCTCGGCATCAACGGCTACTACCTGGTCTCCCGGGGCGAGAAGACGCCGTGGCGGCTCAAGCTGCGCACCGCGTCGTACGCAAACGTGCAGGCGCTGGCCACCCTGCTCCCCGGCTGCCTGGTGCCGGACCTGATCGCCATCCTCGGCTCGATGTTCTTCGTGGTCGGCGACATCGACAAGTGACCCGCCCCGGCACCGCCCCGGGACGCGGGCGGGCCGGCCGGGCATGCCGTCCCCGCCCGACGTCGACGATCTCCCGGGCGCTGGCGAAGGGCTGACGGGGGGCTCAGCGCCAGCGGTCGGTGGGGCGGGCACCGCCCCCACGGGGCTCGTCGTCCCGCAGCGGGTAGCCGTAGTGCTCCTCCCGCCGCCGGCCGTACCGCTCCGGCTCGGGCTCCGCCCGGCGGGAGCGGTGCGCCTCGGGCTGGCGGGCGTCGTGCCGCGCCTCGGGCTGGTGTCCCCGCTGGCGGGGCGGGCGCCACTCGTCGGGCACCGGCACCCCGCCGGCCGGCAGGGCCGGAGCGTCATCCGTCTCCGACCAGCCGCCGCGCCACCCGTCGTCGCCCCGCTCCGGCCCCCGGCGCGGCTCGTCCCGGCGGACCGCCGCCCAGCGGTCCGCGACCCGGTACTCGGTGCCGCTGGCGTCGGCGTGCATCTCGGCGCGCCGCTCCCCGACCCGCAGTTCCCGGCCCCGCTCGTCGTCCCGCACGGCCGCCCACCGGTCCCCGGCGCTCAGCTGCGACCACTGCTCCCCACCGGCCTCGTCGGGCGCGTACGCCCGGCCGCGCCCGGACGGTCCGGCCGGCGCCGCCCAGCCCGGTCCGGCGGATGCCGGCGCGTCCCACTGCTGCCCGCGCCCGTCGTGCCGACCCGGCCGCTCCCGGTCGGCACGCCCGGCGGACCGCTCCCGTGCACCCGGTGCGGCGGACCAGTCCCGGTCGTCGCCCTGGGTCGACCACTCCCCGCCGCCGGGCTGCTCCGGCCGGCTCCGGTCGTCCGGGGCGGATCCGGGGCCCGGCCGCAGGCCGTCGTCGTCCCGGCGCGGCCGGTCGCCGCGGCGGGACCGGTCGTCGACCTCGGCGTGCCCGTGACCGGCCCAGGAACGGTCGTCCTGCTCGCCGGACCACGGTCGCTCCTCCGGCGCCGGCGACCAGCGCCCCGCGTACCCGCCGCCGTACCCGGCGCCCCGGTCGGCGGGCACGGACGCGGAGCCGTCGACGATGGTGTGCCGGGTGGTGACGTGCACGGTCTCGGTGTGCCGCACCACGCCGAGCGGGCGGGCCCCTGGCTGGCTGCCCGGCTCCGTCGGCCGGGTCGCCCCGTACACCCCGGCCGTGCCGCCGGCCGCCCGCCGGTCCGCGTACCCGCCGGTGGGTGCCGGGGCCTCCTGGCCGTACCCGCCAGCCGGTGCCCCGGCCGTCCGATCGGTGCCGTAGCCGCCGGCCGGCGCGGACCGCTCGGCGGGCGGACCCGGCTGCGGCCTGCGGGCGGGTTCCTCGTCGTCCCGGTCGGCGCGCCCCCGCCGGGGTGCCACGTCGTCCTGGTCCGGCACCCGCGCCCGGCCGGCCCCCGCGTCGTCGACGGCCGCCCGCGCCCGGCCGAAGCCCGGGTCGTCGACGGCCGCCCGCGCCCGGCCGGCGCCCGCCTCATCGGCCGCCCGGGCACGGCCTGCGCCGGCCGGGACGGCGACGCCGGCCAGCGCGGCGCTGCTGGCGTCCAGCCGCCGGCGCAGCGCGGCGACCTCCTCCTGGGCCCGCCGGGCGTCGTCGAGTGCCTGGTTGCCGCGCTGGGCGGCGGCCACGACCTCCCCGCGCAGCTCGCGGCGGAGCTGCTCGATCTCGTCCAGCAGTTCGTCGGTCCGGTCCGGGCCCGCGCCGTCGGCGCGCAGCGCGATCGACAGGCCGATCAGGACGACGGCCATGATGGCGAGCACGGCGGCGAACCGCAGCGGGCCGTTGCCGTCGGCGACGAGCAGGATCAACGCCGCCACCGGCGCCAGGGCGACACCGGCCCAGAAGAGGATGGTGAGCAGCGACGGGCTGCGCTTGTCGGCGGGGGCGACCGGGGCTGGCATGGGTCCGCAGCCTACCGAGGGTCGTGCCGCCCCGGAAAGGGTGAACGGGGCATCCGGCATCTTCACCGCCGAACGCCACGCCGGCCACCGGCGACGGAACGCCGCCGGTGGCCGGGCCGGGATCAGCCGACGGCCAGCGCGCCGTCCGAGGAGAACACCAGGCCCACGCTCGCGGCCCCGGTCTTCAGCGCGTTCTTGGTCTGCGGGCCGCCCTGGTCCAGCGAGCTGAACGAGCCGGCCTTGAAGTCGTAGACCTGGACGAGCCCCGCCTGGCACTTCGGCCGCTGCGGGCACTCCGGCGGCCCGGCCAGCACCGTGGCCTGGCCCGAGCACTTGGCGGCCAGCTCGGAGAGGGTACGCACGCCGTACTTGTCGGCGAACGCCTTGGTCACGGCGAAGGCGTTCTGGTCCTGCGCCGCGGCCGGCGTGCCGAAGACGAGACCGACCTTGTCGCCGGCCGCCTTGAGCGCCGCGACGGTCTTCTCCAGCTCCGGCGAGGACACCGGCTGGGCGTCCTTGCCGTTGGCCTTGGTGTTGAGGAACTCGGCCATGGTCGCCGCGTACTCGGGGACGACCTGGATCTCGCCCTTCTCCAGGGCCGGCTCGTAGAGCTCGCGGTTGCCGATCTGCTGCACCTTGGCGTCGTAGCCGGCGGCGGTCAGGGCGATCTTGTAGAGCTCGGCCAGGATCTGGTTCTCGGTGAAGTTGGCCGCGCCGATCACGATCTTGCCGCCGGGCCCCTTGGCGATGCCCGTGGTGACGCCGTTGGCCGCCGCGAACTCCTCGGCCGCCTTCTGCGCCGTCTTGCGGTCGACGTCGACGGCCTTGTTGAGCTGGATCAGCTTCGGCGTGTCGAGCGCGGCCGAGACCTTGTCCAGCGCCGCGAGCAACTGCGGGTTGGCCGCGTCGGCGTTGACCGCCGGGATGACGTTGTCGGTGTTCTGGAGCTTCTTGTCGTCGTCGAGCACGACGAGCTGGTCACCGGCCACCGGCGCGCAGCCGGCGCCGGAGGCCGCCTGCTCGGGGGCGTCCGTGCCGGAGGAGCCGGCGTCGCCGCAACCGGTCAGCATCCCCGCCGCGGCGAGGGCTCCCACCGCACCGACGGCCAGGCGTGTACGTGCGCGCATCGAGTGCCCGCCTTCCGTGTCCCGGCGCGGCCCTGCCGGGCCGGCCGCGTGTCCGACGGGCGATCTCGTCCGGCCGCCCGCTGTCTGCCACGGGCGCCCGCTGTGCGACCGCCCGGTTTCCCACCCCAACATCTTCCACGCTGGACCGACAACCCGAGGCGGAGTTCGTCACCGGATCGTCACCGGAGGTGAACCGGATTCGCCGTCGCACGCCCGCTCGGGCTCGGCGTCGGGGTGGGCGGAGACGCTCAGCCGCCGGCCACCGCCTGCGCCGCCCGGCGGCGCGCCCGACGGCGGTCCGCCCGCAGCGGGCGCGGCGTGACCAGCCGCTCGACCAGGGCCAGTACCAGTTCCAGCAACATGGCGAGCCCGGCCACCAGCACGCCGCCGGCGATGATCTGTCCGCCGCCGGCCGCGATGTCCAGCCCGAAGCCCGCCCGGATGATCTGGCCCAGGCCGCCACCGTTGACGAAGGACGCCAGCGCGGCGGTCGCCACCACCTGCACCGCCGCCGTGCGGAACCCGGCCGCCAGGTAGGGCACCGCCAGCGGCAGCTCGACCCGGCGCAGCAACTGCCAGCCGGAGAAGCCCATCCCGCGCGCCGCGTCCCGGGCCTCCGGATCGGCCTGCCGCACCCCCGTGTACGCGTTCGCCAGCAGCGGCGGCACCGCGAACACGGCCAGCGCGACCACCACCGACGGCCGGCCGAAGCCGAGGAAGGTCAGCGGCAGGATGGTGAGCAGGGCGAGCGTGGGCACGGCCAGCGACACGTTGGACACCAGCACCACCAGGCCGCCGCCCCGGCCGGTGTGCCCGAGCCAGAGCCCGATCGGCCAGGCGACCAGGCAGCCGAGGGCCACCGCCGCCGCCGACATCGACAGGTGCTCGCCGAGCCGGTCCAGGACACCGCCCGGGTTCGTCCAGTTGAGCGGATCGTTGAGCCAGACCAACGCCGCCTCGACCGGGTTCACCGGGCCCGCCTTTCGTTCGCGACTGCGGGACTCCGCCGCGCTACGTTCCTCGCGCTCACCGGCCAACCTCTTCGTTCGCGACTGCGGGACTCCGCTGCGCTGCGTTCCTCGCGCTCACCGGGCCCGCTTCAGCCAGGGGGTCAGCAGCCGGCCCGCCCCCGCCAGGACCAGGTCGAGCACCAGGGCGAGCAGGACGCAGAGCAGCGTCCCCGTCATGATCTGCGCCTTGTAGAAGTTGTTCTGGAAGCCGGCGAAGATGAGCTGCCCGAGACCGCCGCGCCCGATCACCACGCCCACGGTCACCAGGGCCACGGTGGAGACGGTGGCCAGCCGCAGCCCGGTGAGGATGCCCGGCAGGGCCAGCGGCAGCTCGACCCGGAACAGCCGGCCCCAGCGGCCGTACCCCATGCCCTCGGCCGCCTCGCGGACCTCGGGGGGCACCTGGTTGAGCCCGGCGACGGCGTTGCGGACGATCACCAGCAGCGCGTAGAGGACCACCACGCTGAGCGCGGTCAGCGCGCCGATGCCCAGGTAGGGGGCGATGAACGCGAAGAGCGCCAGCGACGGCACCGTGTAGAGCACCCCGGTGAGGGCCAGGACCGGCCCGGCCAGCGAGCGGTACCAGTACGCGGCCACCGCCAGTGGCAGCGCGATCAGGGCGGCGATCAGCACCGCGCGAGCGGTCAGCGAGGCGTGCTCACGCACGGCGGCGAGGATCGTGTCAGAGTTGTCCCGCACGTACTGCCAGGAGAACCACGGGTTACCCGGGTCGGCCCGGTAGCTCAGGCGGAAGGACATGTGTGGACGTTACCCCGGAGGGCACCGCCCCCGCCGAACCGCGCGCGGCGTCGATCGTGCTGGAGGGCATCCGCAAGCGCTACCCCGACGGCACCGAGGCCGTACGCGAGCTGAGCCTGGACATCGCCGCCGGCGAGCTGGCGGTGCTGATCGGACCGTCGGGCTGCGGCAAGTCCACGGTGCTGCGCATGGTCAACCGCCTCATCGAGCCGACCGGCGGCCGGATCCTGCTCGGCGGCGAGGACGTCACCCGGGTCGACCCGGTCCGGCTGCGCCGTCGGATCGGCTACGTGATCCAGAACGTCGGGCTCTTTCCGCACCAGACGGTCAGCGCCAACGTCGCCACCGTGCCCCGCCTGCTCGGCTGGCCCCGCGAGCGCAGCCGCCGCCGCGTCGACGAGCTGCTGGAACTCGTCGGGCTCGACCCGGCCACGTTCGGCCGGCGCTACCCGCACGAGCTCTCCGGCGGGCAGCGGCAGCGCGTCGGGGTGGCCCGGGCGCTGGCCGCCGACCCGGTCGTGCTGCTGATGGACGAGCCGTTCTCGGCCGTCGACCCGATCGCGCGGACCCGGTTGCAGGAGGAGTTCCTCCGGTTGCAGGCCGAGGTGCGCAAGACCATCGTGCTGGTCACCCACGACCTGGACGAGGCGGTCCGGCTGGGCGACCGGATCGCGGTGCTCTCCGAGGGCGGGCGGCTGGAGCAGTACGACACCCCCGCCGCCGTGCTCGGCGCCCCCGCCACACCCTTCGTACGCGAGTTCGTGGGCGCCGACCGGGGCATCCGCCGGCTGGCCGTCACCCCGGTCACCGGCGAGACCGTCGAGCCGCTGCCCGAGACCGGGGTGGCCGGGCTGCCGACGATGCCGCTCGGCGGCTCGGCGTACGACGCGCTGGGGACGCTGCTGAGCTCGGCCGCGGAACGCATCGTGGTGACCGACGGGGGGCGGCCGGTCGGCGTACTCAGCCGGACGCGGCTGCTCGAACTGGGCGACCGCGAGGGGTGAGGGCAGCCGGGTGAAACGCCCTCGAAGGGTGCGGGCCCGAGCGGGTGGGCGGCGGCCGGTCAGGCGCGGCCGCCGAGGCTGGCCGTGCCGATGATCCAGCCCGAGAGGAAGCCGTAGGTCGCGCCGGCGCCGCCCGCCTGGATCGCCGTGAGCAGGGCCGGTTCCGGGCCGAGGAAGGCGGCGATCAGTGAGGCGAAGCCGCTGGCCAGGACGTACGCGGCCCAGCCGGAGAAGAACTGCGTCCCCGACCCCTGCACCCGGGCCACCTGCGAGGTGGGCAGCAGGTAGAGGAAGAGCGCCGCGAGGATGACCAGCAGGACGGCCCGCAGGTTCGCCACGAGCAGGCCGCCGGTCGCCCCGTCGCCGTCGAAGCGCCACGCCGGCCAGGAGAGCAGTTGCAGGTACCAGCCGCCGGCGGAGTTCGGGTCGGTGCCGGCGGCCCAGCCGACGTACGCCGGGCTGCCGCAGACCGCGACCAGCAGCAGGGCCGCGAGCGCGCCCGTGCCCGCCGCCGTCCCGTAGCGACCGCCGGTCCGGGGCGGGTTGGTGAGCGCCATGATCGGGTCAGTTCCCGGCGGACCGTGGGAGGCAAACCTGCCCGGGGCCGCCGGTCGCCGTCACCGTCGCGGGTGCTTCATCAGGTAGTCGATGAACGCGGCCCGCAGCAGCGGCGCCGACTCCTCGTAGCCGTGCCCGGTCAACTCCCGCCACAGCGCCGCGGCCTCGTCGATCGTCGGCCCCACGGAGTTGGGTGCGCCGTCGAGGGCCGCGGCCTCGTCCGCGTTCGGCAGGTGCCGCAGCACGGACCAGAAGAAGCGCACGTCGCGGCGCTCCCGGGCGACCGCGAACGCCCGCTCGCGCAGCTCCTCAGTGGACAACGCGTCGAGTTCCTCGAACGACGGGCCAGCGGAGGTCGATGGTGTGTCGGTCATGTCGCCGAGCCTAACCGGCGAGATCACTTCCGGCCCGGTGGACGCGGCGCCGGCTCACCGCTCGTCGGCGTCCCACCGGCGTGGGCCGTTCTCCCAGCCCGGGTCGCTCCAGGGGTCCACGGGACTCTCGGAGGGTCGCCTCGGCACGGCGGGCGGCCAGTCGCCGACCGGGTCGGCCGGGGGTGCCGTCCAGCCCCCGCCGATCCGGGCGTCCCCGGCGGGGACCGGTTCCGCCGCGGCGCCGGTCGCCGGCCGCCCGTACGCCTCCACCAGCCGGGTGACCAGCAGCCCGACGCCGAGCGCCGCGGCGCCGACCCCCCACCGGCTGACCGTCCAGCCGCGGGCCCGCGCGTACGCCAGGAGGACCGTGACCAGGCAGACCGCCAGCAGCGTGCCGAAGACGCCGCCACGCCGGCCGAAGGCGCTGGTGCCGGCGAGCAGCGCCAGACCGACCGCGAGCACCGTCCAGTCGAGCCCGGGTTCCGGCGCGACCGGAGCGAGGTCCCGGCTGGCGACGAGCATGCCGGCCAGCGCGGCCAGCACCGTGGAGCCGACGAACGCGCCGGCGGTGACCACCGCCGCCACCGCGCCCCGGCGGCGGGCCGGATCCACGACCGGGCGGAACCGGCCGACCATCCGGCGGACGGCCCGCACCGACCCGAACAGGCCGCCGAGCACCGCGACGGCCGCGAACCCGACGAAGAGGTGCAGGGCACCGCGCTCCGGGTCGTAGTCGCCCTGCGGCAGCACCGACGCGGAGCGCTGCTGGATGTAGACGATCACCCCGCCCGCGCCGGCGAGGGACGCGGCCCAGCCGGGAACGTGCAGCACCACCACGACCAGCCCCAGGGCGAGCCCGCCCAGCGCGGCGACCAGCAGGGCAGGGCCGACGGCGGCGCCGACGCCCCGGTCGCCCTGCTCGGCCACGTGCAGCGCGGCGGCGACCGCCACGGGCCCGACGGCCAGGTTCACCGCCGCCGTACGCAGGGTCAGCCCGGCGGCCAGCGCCAGCAGCCCGAGCACGACCGCGTCGAGGAGCAGGGAACGCAGCGCGTCGCCACGCAGCGCGGCCGGGTCCTCCGCCCAGAGCAGGTACGCGAGGACGCCCAGCCCGGCCAGGAGCAGCAACTCCCAGACGACGTGCACGGCTAACCGGTCGCGGCCGGGCTCACCGTGCGCGGGGTCGTCGAAGACGTTCTCCAGGACGGAGGCCGGGATGCTGGACGAGGGCTCGGGGGACGGCTCCCGCCCCGGTTCGTCGTACCGCATGACGCCGCCTCCCACGTGGCCGCCCGTCCAGCCAGGTCCGACGCACGGGCGGACCGGGGCGGCGTTGCTCTCCGGTCGCAGGCACCGTACCCGCGTGGACGGCCGGGCGTAACCCCCCGGGATCAGCGCGGGCCGGGGCGGCCCTCCCGGTTGCCGGGCTCGCGGTCCTCGTCGTCCTCCTGCTCCGGAACCCGGCAGGAGCGCTCCAACCAGAGCGCCGCCGCCACCAGCGCCAGGGCGGCGAGCAGGCCGGCGCCGGCGACCGGCCGGTCGCCCACCGCGGCGTCGGTGCGCTCCACGAAGAGCCAGCCGGTCAGCCCGGCGTAGAAGCCGGCGAAGATCGCGCCCGCCAGCGCCGACGCCTTGGCCAGTACCACGAACCGGGCCACCAGCAGCGGGTTGACCGGGTCGCGGCCCGGCCGGCGCTCGATGCGCGCCCGGGTGTTGGCCGCGGCGTACGCCTCCAGCACGGCCAGCGCGGCGAGCGTGACCACGGGCAGCCAGGGCAGCTCCGGCAGGTAGTCGTAGTAGAGGGTGCTGATCAGCAGCCAGGCCAGCGCGGCGGCGCCGAGGCCGGCCACGAGCAGGGTGGAGGCCCGGGTGGGGCCCATCCGGGACCGCTCGGGGCCCGTCCCGCCGGGTCCTGGGGACTGCGCCTGCGTCATGCCGGACGGCTCCACTGGGTCATGCCGTCGACTCTATCGCCAGATCCGGCCGGGGGCGCAGATCCAGCGCGTCGTCGGCGGCGGGACCGTTGTTGAGCAGGTCGGTCAGCCAGCCGTGCCCGGGCAGCCGCCCGTAGGGCTGAAGGTCGATCCACGGCCGCAGCACGAAGGCCCGCAGGTGGGCCCGGGGGTGCGGCAGGGTCAGCTCGGGGTCGTCGCTGAGCACCGGCTCGTCGCCGTCGCCCCACACCGCGACGACGTCCACGTCGAGGGTGCGCGGCCCGAAGCGCCGCTGCGGGTCACGGGTCCGCCCGGCGGCGCGCTCCGCCGCCCGGGCCCGCTCCAGCCAGTCGTACGGGCCCGCTGCCGGGTCCTCGGCGAGCAGCACGGCGTTGAGGTACGCGGGCTGGTCCGCGTCCCCCCACGGTGGAGTCTCGTAGACGCCGGAGACCAGCAGCACGCTGTCGCCGAACGCCGCGACGGCGGAGCGCAGGTGGGCCAGCCGGTCGCCGAGGTTGCTGCCCAGGGAGAGGACGGCGCGGGTCACCGGTCCCGCCGCCGCGTCATCGTGACGGCCACGTCGGTGAAGACGTGCGGCACGGGCGCCTCCGGCTTGTGCACGGTGACCGTGGCGACCTCGACGCGGGGGTCGGCCAGGCACACGGCCAGCAGCCGGTCGGCGAGCGTCTCGATCAGGTTGACCGGCTCGCCGGTCACCACCGCGACCAGCCGTTCGGCCAACTCGCCGTAGTGGACGGTGTCGCCCACCTCGTCGGAGCGGGCCGCCGGGGCGAGGTCCATCTCCAGCACGGCGTCGACGACGAAGTCCTGCCCCTGCTCGCGTTCGAAGTCGTACACCCCGTGCCGGCCGTGCGCCCGCAGGCCCGTCAGCTGGATCCGGTCGGTCATCGGTCTCCTCCGTGGTCCGCGGTGCGGTCCCGTCCGGCGCCGGCGTGGGCCGCCGGGGCCCCGCCGGTGGACGCGGACGCCAGGCGGGGCGCGCCCGTGGCCTGCCAGACGGCGAGGGCGTCCACGGTGGCCCGGACGTCGTGCACGCGTACGCCCCAGGCGCCCGCGGCAACCGCGAGCAGGCTGGTGGCGACGGTGGCCACGTCGCGGTCGTCCGTGGGGCGCGGGGTGCCGTCGGGGCCGGCCAGCAGCCGCCCCAGGTACGACTTGCGGCTGGACGCGAAGAGCAGCGGGAAGCCCAGGTCCAGCAGGTCGGACAGGTGCCTGCTCAGCTCCCAGTTGTGCGCGGCCGTCTTGGCGAAGCCGAGGCCCGGGTCGATGACGATGCGATCGGCGCCGACCCCCGCGCGCAACGCCTCGTCGACGCGGTGGCGCAGCTCGGCGCGCACGTCGGCGACGACGTCGCCGTAGCGGGCCAGCTCCCCCATCTGGCGGGAGTGGCCCCGCCAGTGCATCAGCACCCAGGGGCAGCCGGCGTCGCGCACCACGCGGGCCATGTCGGGGTCGGCGAGGCCGCCGGAGACGTCGTTGACCACGGCCGCACCGGCGGCGAGGGCCGCCTCGGCGACCCGCGCGCGGGTCGTGTCGATGCTGACCGGCACGCCGGCGGCGGTCAGCTCCCGGATCACGGGGACGACCCGGGCCGTCTCGGTCGCCGCGTCGACGCGGTCGGAACCGGGCCGGGTGGACTCGCCGCCCACGTCCACCAGGTGGGCGCCCTCGGCCCGCAACCGCACGCCGTGTCCGACGGCGGCATCGAGGTCGGCGTACCGTCCGCCGTCGGAGAAGGAGTCGGGCGTGACGTTGAGGACGCCCATCACCACCGGGGCCGAGGCCCGTACCAGATCGGTCACGGCTAGACGGTACCGGTCGCGCGGGCCGCCCCGGATCGGCCGGGTCGAGGGCGATGACATGCGCATTCGAACAGGTGTACGATCGGTCGTCCGGGTCGGATCGGGCAGACTCTTCGCGGCTTGTCGCAAACAGTGGGTGCCCGTACGCTTTGGAACTGCCCGGCATCGAGATGGCGAAGCCTGGAGGGAGGGCCGAAGCGGGAAAATCCGCCCAAAGCTCACCACCCTCCGTGGTGGGTAACGAACGCAGGGTCGCCGACGCTGCGCACAGGGAGCACCGTTCCCGCCAGGCATGCCTACTGCACCACCGCGGCGCCGCCGGCCGCGACTTGGGGAGGTTCCAGTGATCGCCATCGAGCTGATGGAGACGGCGACGTCCGCCGCCGCCCACACGCTCTCCACCCTGGCGTCGACTCCACTCGCCGAGCCCGCGCCCAAGGGCATCGACACCGAGGGTGTCGTCACGTTCTTCGCCAGCAAGATCGCACCGATCCTGCTGGCCGTGCTGGGCGTCATCTTCATCGGACGGGCCAGCCGGGGTGAGATCTCCAAGGTCCTCACCAGCTCGGCGATCGCGATCGTCGGGCTCGCCTTCATCGCCGGAGCCGCCACACTCTTCTTCATCGGCGACTACCTGATCGACCTGATCTTCGAATAGGCGCGGGCACGAGATGCGGCTGCGCACCGACGACGACATCTACCGGGCTCGCCTGGTCTACCTCGGGCCGCCCGGCTACACCCTTCCCGTCCACCTGCCGTACGCCCAGTACGGGCTGTTCATGCTGCTCGTTCCCCTCTACATGTTCATCCACTGGCTGTTCACGTTGCAGGTGGAGCTCTTCCCCGCCTGGGAGATCGCGCTCGCCATCGTGAGCACCTCGTTCATCTTCCGGTACGTCGACCCGGACCGGCCCGCGCGCATGGTGATCCGCACCGCGCTGACCGACTGGCGGCGGACCCGGGAGCCGGCCGCGGAGCAGCGGGACCCCCGCCTGGTCGGCAGTCGGATCAGGATCCGGGAGGAACTGGCATGACCGGTCGCACCCCGACCAGGCAGTCGAACGACGCGGATGAGGCGGTCGCATGAATCGCAGTTCCACGCCGGGTTCCCCGGCAGGGCGTCCGGCCGTCCCACACGGTAACCGTGCGCGGTCGTTCGACTACCCGGACGAGCCCGAGGCCGACGAGGTCGTCCTCGATCCGGCCCTGGTGACGACACCCGGGCACGGCGGAGTGGGCGTGTTCCAGGCACCCCGTCCGGCGCCGCGCCGGACGCCGCCGGCCGAGCCGCAACCCGCCGGCACCGGCGACAGCGCCGACATCGACTCGCCCTTCCTCGACCTGTTCGGCGGCACGCGTCCCGGCGCGACCCGGCCGACGGCGCCCCCGCAGCGAGCCGGCGGGCGGGAGCAACCCGCCATCGGGCAGCAGCCGGCCGCCGCACCGGCCGCGCTCCCGCCGGCTCCCGCCGCTCCCCTGCCGCCGCCCGCCCGGGCGGGCCACGGGGCCGACGCCTACCGGACCGACCACCCGGCCGACGCGACCCACCGGACGTCCCCGGCGATCACACCGGCCGTCGAACAGCCCCCGGCCGACGCGTACGAGCCGCCCGCCCGACCGGCCAGGTCCCGGGTGCCGCACCAGTCAGGGGACCGGCTGCCCACGCTCCGCCCACCGGCGGTGGCGGAGAACGCGGCGGCCGGCGTGCCGCCCGTCGCGGCGGCACCGCCGTCGTCCCACCCCGCCTCTCTGCAGCCGGCACCGCTCGACCCGCCCGCGCCGGACCAGGCGGCCGAGCCGGCGTCCCGCCGCAGCGGAGAGCGCCCGTCGGAGCGGGCCGGCCGGGAGGTGGCGCCGCCGCGGCAACGCTCCGCCGGCCGGCGCGACCGGCCCACCAAGCCCGTCCGGGTCAAGGCACCGAAGATCAAGTTCGGGGACCGGGACCCGGCGGTCGAGCTGGCCATCACCGAGATCGCCGGCCACCTCACCTTCACCCCCAACACCGTCACCGCCTGGTACTGGCTGCCGGAGGTGCGCTGGGCGTTCCGGCCGGACGCCGAACGGGAGGCGCTGCTCTCGGCGATCTCCGAGCAGTACGCCGGGCTGGCCGGCTTCCGGCTGCACCTGCGGCGCACCACCCGGCCCTTCCCGGCCGACGAGTGGGCCCGCACCATCGACGCGCACACCCCTTCGCCGCTGCCCGACGTGCCCGGCACCGCCGGCTGGGGCGACCACCTCGTGGCCGCACAGCGGCACCTGCTCTCGGTCAACCACGCCGAGGGGCAGACCTACCTAGGCGTCACCTTCGCCCGGCGCTCCCTCGGCGACTCGCTCACCGAACGGCTGCTGCGCACCTTCGGCCGGGGCGTCGCCGAGGGCGAACGCCGCAAGCTCAGCCGCACCGTCGAGCAGTTCGACGAGGTGCTCGGCGCGTTCGGCATGCGCGGCCGGCGCGTCACCGCCCAGGAGTTGGAGTGGCTGCTCTACCGCTCGGTGGCGCTGTGCATGGCGCCGCCCGGGGAACTCTCCCCGCTCACCGACGGCCGGTGGGAACGTGGCGACCTGCTCGCCCTCACCGAGCAGGTCGAGCGCTACCGCACCCCGTACGGCTCGACCGTCAAGCTGGTCAACCGGATGACCGGCGAGGAGCGACACGTCGCCGTGCTGGCGGTCGGCCGGATGGAGCCGCTGGAGATCCCCGAGCGGCACGAGCCCTGGCTGCACTTCCACGAGCGGCTGCCGTGGCCGATGGAGCTCTCCACCCGCGTCGACATCCTCGGCTCCGGCGACTCCTTCCGAAACCTGGAGCACCGGCTGCGGATGATCCGCTCCCAGCAGCTCGACTACGCCGAGCACGGCATCGACGCCCCGCCCGAGCTGGAGCGGCTGGCCAAGCGGGCCCTGGTGATCGGCGACGAGATGACCACCGGCCTGCCGGTCGACTCCGCCCGCGCGCACGGCTGGCACCGGATCGCCGTCGGCGGCCGCAACCGCGAGGAGTGCCTGGAGCGGGCCCGCCGGCTCATCCAGCTCTACTCGCGCGAGCTGCGCATCTCGCTGCAACACCCGAAGAACCAGGACTGGCTGGCCCGCGAGTTCATCCCCGGCGAGCCGATCGCCAACACCGGCTACGTCCGGCGGATGCCGGTCAACCTGCTCGCCGCCGCGCTCCCCCAGGCCGCCTCCACCGTCGGCGACCGGCGCGGCGACCTCATCGGACGCACCGCCGGCACCTGCCGCCGGCCGGTCTTCCTCGACCTGCACTTCCCGATGGAAGTACGCGAACGCTCCGGGCTCGCCGTCTTCGTCGCCGAACCGGGCGGCGGCAAGTCGACCCTGCTCGGCGCACTCGGCTACCTCGCCGCGCGGCGCGGGGTCCAGGTGACGCTGCTCGACCCGTCCGGCCCGCTCGCCCGGCTCTGCGCCATGCCGGAGCTGCGGCCGTACGCGCGGGTGCTGAACCTGACCGGCTCCGAGCACGGCACCCTGGCCCCGTACTCGCTCATCCCGACGCCGCTTCGCAGCGAGTTCGGCACCGGGGCCGCCGGCGACCGGGAGTTCGAGATCGCGGTCTCCAACGCCCGTGCCGAACGGCGGATGCTGGTGCAGGACATCTGCATGATGCTGGTGCCCCCGCAGGTCGCCCGGGAGGCGTCCACCGCCACCCTCTTCCGCCACGCCGTACGCCAGGTGCCGGCGGAGGAGACCTCCACCCTCGACGACGTGGTCGCCTGCCTCAGTCAGCTCGACGACGACGCCGGCAAGGAACTGGCCAACCTGCTGCTGGACACCGCCGAGATGCCGCTGGCCATGCTCTTCTTCGGCCGGCCGCCGGAGGGGCTGCTCGGCGCGGACGCCGCCCTCACCGTGATCACCATGGCCGGGCTGCGACTGCCCGACCTGAAGATCGAGCGGGAATACTGGTCCGCTGAGGAGTCGCTGGCCCTGCCCATGCTGCACACCGCGCACCGGCTGGCCGTACGCCGCTGCTACGGCGGCTCCATGTCTTCGCGGAAGCTGGTCGGCCTGGACGAGGCGCACTTCATGGAGGGATGGCGCTCCGGGCGGTCGTTCCTGGTCCGGCTCGCGCGCGACTCCCGCAAGTGGAACCTCGCCGCGCTGGTCGCCTCGCAGAACCCGCGCGACATCCTCGGCCTCGACGTGCAGAACCTGGTCTCGACCGTCTTCGTCGGCCGCATCGCCGAGGACGCGGAGATCGCCTCCGAAGCGCTCCGCCTGCTGCGGGTGCCCGTCAACGACGGCTACGAGGCCACGCTGGCCTCCCTCTCCACCGCCGACGCCACCAGCGCGACCCGGCTCGGCTTCCGGGAATTCGTCATGCGGGACGTCGACGGCCGCGTGCAGAAGGTCCGCGTCGACGTCTCGTACGTCGACGGGCTGCTGGAGCACCTCGACACCACCCCCGCCGCGATCGCCGCGGCGGCCGGGGTGCTGCCGGCCATCCTGCCGAACATGGAGGCGTGACATGGCGCGGGCCCGGGCACGGTTGGCGGCGTTCCTGCTCGCGGTCGGCGTACTCGCCGGGGCGACCATCGGCTGGCCGGCAGTCGGTGCCGCGGCGGCCGCCCCCGCACCGCTGACGGCCCAGGCGAACGCCGACCTCTGCACCACCCCGGAGTGGCAGGCCGACTTCCGCGCCTGCGTCGCCAAGCTCAAGGAGGTCGCCGACTCCGAGGTCAAGTGCCGGAACGCCCCCACTCCCGGCGCCCCCGACTCCGGGCTCGCCGGCTGGTTCGCGTCCCGCCCGGAGTCGGCCAAGCAACTGGGCCCGAAGGGCTTCTACAGCGACTACGGCTACGCGGGGTACAGCTACTCGACGTACGACGTCGACGGCTGCGCGACCGCGGTGCTGCACCCCGACTACAAGTTCACCAACACGGTGGCCAACGGCGAGTTCATGATCGCCACAGCGATCGTGGGCGCTTCGAACGCGCTGCGGGAACGTGCCTGGGACCCGCGCTCGATGTGGGGCTGGGCCGACCCGCTGGTGGACCAGGCGACCAAGGCCGTCTACCAGAAGGTGTTCAGCGTCTTCGGCATCGTGACCCTCTGCGTGGTCGGCCTGTACCTGCTCTGGCGCTCCCGCCAGTCGGACATGAGCAACGCGATGACCACGGCGGGCTGGGCCCTGCTGGTGATGGTGGCGGTGACCGCCCTGGCCGCCTGGCCGGTCAAGTCGGCCAACATCGCCGACGGCACCCTCGTCACCACCCTGGGCGTGGTCCACGACGCGGTCGGCCCCGCCACCAAGGACACGCCACCCGGCCAGTGCGATGACCCGAACCCGGCGGCCTGTAAAGACAATCGTCCGCCAGCCGTACGGGCCAGTGACACGGCCACCGAGGCGATGCTCTACCGCAACTGGCTGCGAGGCGTGCTCGGCTCAGCAGACAGCGAGACCGCGAAGAAGTACGGACCGGCGCTCTACGACGCGAAGTCGCTCTCCTGGGAGGAGGCGGCGAAGCTCCGGTCGAACCCGGCCACGCGACCTGCCACCATCAAGGCGAAGCAACAGCAGTGGGCGCGGGTGGCGCAGCAGATCGAGACCGAGGACCCGGAGGCGTACGAGTACCTCCAGGGTGTTCGGGACATGGACCGGGTGGGTGCCGGATTCATCGCCGTAGTGGCCGCGGTTCTCTTCGCGATGTTCGACCTGACCGCCTCGCTGCTGGTGCTGCTGGGCTTCCTGATCTTCCGGTGGGCGGTGATCGCCGCGCCGATCCTCGGCACGGTGGGCCTGATGCGCCCGGCCAGCGCCGGGTTGCGACGGCTGGCGAACGCGGTGGTCGCCGCCGTCTTCAACATCGCCATCTTCGGCACCGGCGCCGCCATCTATCTCTTCGCAGTCGACCTCATCATGAGCACGCCGACCCTGCCCGGCTGGCTCCAGGTGGTGCTGGTCTGGCTCTGCGGCGTGGTCGGCTGGCTGCTGCTGCGCCCCTACCGCCGGATCACCCAACTCGGGGGCAAGGACAGCAGCGAGGCGGTCGGCTCGGCCGGCTCGTGGCACCGGCGCTTCTTCCGGGACATGCGCACCGCCGCCCGGCTCGACGTCGCGGAACCCGGCGGGACGGCCGAGCCGACGATGGGCCGGCGTCGGACCGTGGTGGCGGAGCAGCGCACCCTCCGACCCGAGGCACGGCTGGAGGATCCGGCACACGCCGCCAACCGTGGCGGCCCCGCCACCCGTGGCACAGAGGAGCGGCAGCGTCCCAACGGCCGCGAGCAGGCCACCGAAGAGCCGACGCCGACCGAGGACCGGGAGACCTCGCGCCCGGTCGCACCCAGGCCCCGGCGGCGGCAGCCGGCCGCCTGGACCGAGCCGGACGTGCCGGACGAGAGCCCCTCGTTCGCCATCTACCGTCCCGGGTCCGCCGAGCGCGCGCCTGACCGACCCACCCCGCGGATCCGCTCCGAGGCGCGGTGAGTGCGATGCGGCGGACAGTCGAATTCCTGGTCACCCGGGTACTCCGGTCCCGGCTCGGCATCGCGGTCGGCATCGCCGTACTCGTGTTCGGGATCATCGGCGCGGCGCGGCTCGTGTCCGGGCCGGGCGATCCCACCTCCGGGCTCAGCAACCGCCCCGACCGACCGATCACCACGGTCGCCCCCACCACCGGTGATGACGGCGCGTTCTCGACGGGCGCTCCGCCGTCCCCGGTCACCCGCCCCGGCGAACTCACACCGGAGCAGACCGCCGAACGCTTCGTCGCCGCCTGGCTCGGCAAACCGGGCACCACGGCGGAGCAGTGGCAGGAGGGCCTGCGTCCCCTGTCCACCCCGGTGCTGACCGACAAGCTGGCCGGCGTCGACCCGTCCGGGGTGCCGACCGGTCAGGTCGACGGTGACGTCACTCTTCAGCCCCGGGCCGAGAACTTCGTCGAGGTGCTGGTTCCGCTCGACACGGGTCGGCTCCGCCTCGAACTGGTGGCGCCCGACGGGCGCTGGCTGGTGGACGCCGTGGACTGGGAGCAGAAATGAGCGACGGGACGCGACCGCGCGGTCGACAGCTCCGACTCGGCGCACTGGCCGCCGCGTTGACGGCGACGCTCGCCCTGCTCTGCTGCACCGGCGGTGCCGGGGCCTTCTTCCTCACGGAGTTGGGCGGCGAGTCCACGGACATGGCCCCGGTGAGCATGGACTGCAAGGAGAACTACCAGGTTGATGTTCGCGGCAAGATCCCCCGGATGTCCGGCTACGGTCAGGTCCAGCTTCGTAACGCCGCTCGGATCATCAAGGTCGGGCAGGAGATGAAGGTGCCGCCGCGCGGCTGGGTGATCGCCGTGGCGACCGCCATGCAGGAGTCCCGGCTGCGCAACCTGGCGAACCGGACCGTCGGCGAGTCCGAGAACCTGCCCAACGAGGGCGTCGGTGCCGATCACGACTCCGTCGGGCTGTTCCAGCAGCGGGCGGGCTGGGGCACCGTGGCGCAGCGGATGACGCCCGAGTACGCCGCCCGGAAGTTCTACGAGAAGCTCGTCAAGGTGCCCGGCTGGGAGACGATGCCGCTGACCCGGGCCGCTCAGGCCGTGCAGATCAGCGCCTTCCCGGACGCGTACGCCAAGCACGAGGACATGGCCGCCCGGATCGTCAACGCGCTGGCCGGTGGGGCCGCCCGGATCGCGCTGGTCGACGGGAAGAAGGCGTGCGACCGGGCCGCCGCCGGGCAGATCGCGGCCTCGGGCTGGACGGCTCCCATTCCCGGCGGCGTCGGCTCGGGCTTCCGCACCGCGAGCCGACCGGGGCACAACGGGGTCGACATCGCCGCCCCGAAGGGCACCGACATCCGCGTCGCCGCCACCGGACGCGTCCTGGTGTCCCGTTGCGACCCGGACAATCGGAACCTGCTCACGTGCAACGTCGACGGCTGGCCGAACAAGGGGGGCTGCGGCTGGTTCGTCGACGTCCTGCACGCCGGCGGCTTCATCACCCGCTACTGCCACATGGTGAGCAAGCCACGGGTCAAGGTCGGCCAGCTCGTCGAGGCCGGCGCGGTCATCGGGGAAGTGGGCAGCAGCGGCAACTCCTCCGGCCCGCACCTGCACTTCGAGGTACACGAGGACGGGGACCGGAGCAGCCGCGGCGCCATCGATCCGGTGCCGTTCATGCGGTCGCGCGGCGCGCCGCTCAAGGGCGTCGGATGAGACGCTCGCCGTCATGAACGAGCCGTTTCCCGACCCGTTCGCCGACCATCCGGACTGGGCGCCCCAGCCGCCCCGACCGATCGAGATCGTGCCGGCCACCGGCCGCGTCGAGCTCCGTGGGCGGCGTGTGCTGGTCGGCCTCCCGGGGCTCGGCTGGCGCGGTGACCTTCGCGCGGACGACCGGGTGGTGCAGAACAGCCGGACCTACGTTCCGGTCATCCCCGAGCACGAGTGGTACCGGGCGGAGTCCGACCAGGTGGAGGTCTTCGCGCCGCTCATCCCAGTTGAGCGGGTCTGGGTGGAGACGGTGGGGGCCCGGCGGCCGGACGCGTCGGTGGACCGCGAGACGGGCGTCCGCCTGGTCTCCCTGGACGCCCCGGCGCACCGCGCTCCGACCCCGGTCTTCGAGTCGGACGCCGTCACGGGTCGCCGGGTGGTGCACGTCGTCGACGCCGTCGAGCACCGGGACCTGCGAGCCGTCACCGAGACCTACTCCGGAGCGGAAGGCGACATCTGCGTCCGGGTGACGCCGGAGGTGGATTGGTACCGGTGGGCCTGGCGAGGCCAGTCACCAACCACACTAGAGGTTCCGGTGCATCTGCTCTGGATTGAGTGACGCTCAACCGGCCTTCTGTCCACTGCAAACCCGCCAGCCTTCCTTCCCCTCCACCACCTCGAACACCCAGTCCTCGTGCCTGCTACTGCGAGGCTGGCCATTCGCTGAGCCGGAGATGGTGAGCGTCGTGGCCACCGATTCGCCTTCGCGCGTCTCGGTTCGGGTGAGTGGCCCCCAACTGACTCTGACCACGACTCCGAAATCGGCCTCGCGCTGCTCGATCTCGCTGCGCAAGCCGGAGACCGCTGTTCGATCGCCGTTTCCCTCGCAGGTGAAGAGGTTGGCCCGGGTGTCGTTGCGGTCCACGAGGAAGGCACGGAGGTAGTTGTCCACCACCACGTCGGGCGCGCTCCGGTCGGGTGCCGCAGCCCGGTTGTAGAGCACAAATCCGGCGGCCACCCCGCCCAGGCAGAGTGCCACGACGACGCTCGTGACCACCGTGAGCACGGTGCGCAGCCGCCGCCGTGGCCGCTCCGGCGCCGGGGCCGGCGAGGGCGGCGCCAGGTGGTCGGAGGGGGGCCGTTGCGCCGGTACGCGGGAGACCTGGGAACCGGCGGGGGGCTGCACTGATTCCACCCTCTGAGGCTAGCGGCTGGACGCGGTAGACCCAATGCCCCAGATGCAGCGGATCGTGACGGACCACTCCCCATCGGTGAGATCCACGACATCCCCGGCGCAGTGTCGCCGCGCATCCCGGACGAGTCGGCCCGGCTGGGTTACGGTCTCTGCGCGGGGAGGGGTTGCCGACCTCGGGCGGAGGGGGTGGACGCGGTGGTCGGTCCGAAGGCACGCACCAACCGCGCCGCCGCACTGCATCGGCGGGCCGCCGCCACCGCGACTGCCGCCGCGAGCGTCCTCGACGACACCCGGCCCGTCCCTGCCGATCAGCGCCGCCAGTACGAGCTGGCGGACCGCCTCCGGTCCGCGGCGGCGGTGCTGGCTCCCGGCTGGGCGGGCGCTCCCCTGGAGACGACGGCACCGACCACACCGGCCGGTGAGGGGCCGCCTCCCTTCGTCCGGGTCGGTACGGCGGCACCGCTGGACGACGCCCGGTTCCCCGCTTTGGTGCCGCTGCTCGGCACGGGTCACCTCGCGGTGGACGTCGACGCCCGCGATCCCCGGGTGGCGGGGCTGCTGCGGGGCGTACTGCTGCGGTTGTTGGCGGCGACCCCGGCCGGGGCGCTGCTGGTCCGCGCGATCGACGCGACCGGCACGGCCCTCGCGCCGTTCGCGCCGCTCGCGGACGCGGGCCTGCTGCCGCCGCCGGCGGTGGACGTGGCGGGTCTGCGGGCGGTGCTCACCGAGGCCGAGCAGTGGGTGGCCCCGGGGACGAGCGGGCGTCGCCGGCACGACCGGACGCTGCTGCTGGTGATCGCCGCACTGCCCGAGTCGACCGGGCCCACCGACCTGGCCCGCATCGTGGCCCTGGCCGGGTCGGGTCGGTCCGCCGGCCTGCATCTCGTCGTGGCGGGCTGGCCCCCGGCGGGCGGCCGGGAGCCGCTGCCGAGGGCGACGACGCTGGCGGTCCGCACCGCGTACGCGCTGCTGGGTGATCCGCCGGGCAGCCCGTTCGCGGGGCCGGGCGCCGAGCCGCCGGGCGGGCTGAACTCGCCGGTCTTCATCGAGACCGATCCGCCGGGCGAACTCGTCGACGCGGTCTGCCGCCGGCTGGCCGCGCAGGTGGAGGCGGGTTCCCGGCTGGCACTGACCGACCTGCTGCCGGCGGCCGACGAGGAGCTGTGGACGGCGAGCGGGGTGGGCGGGCTGACCACGACCGTCGGGGACGCCGGTGGCCGGCCGGTGTCCCTCGGTTTCTCGGAGTTGACGCCGCACTGGCTGGTCAGTGGCCGTTCGGGCGCGGGTCGGTCCACCTTCCTCACCACCGCGCTGCTCGGCCTGACCGCCCGCTACGGTCCCGACGAGCTGGCCCTCTACCTGGCGGACCTCGCCGACGCCGAGTCCTTCGTGGAGTTTCTCCAGACCGAGCGGGACCGGTCGTGGATCCCGCAGGTGCGGGCTGCCGCGATGGCGGCCGACCGGGAGTACGTGCTGAGTCTGCTGGACGATCTCGTGGCGGAGGTGCGCCGGCGCGAGGAGGCTGGCGCCCGGGCCGGCGGGCAACGCTTCGCCGAGCTGCGCCAGCACCGGGCGATGCCCCGGGTCGTGTGCGTGCTCGACAACCTGCCGCTGCTCTTCGTCGAGCGGGACCGGCTGGCCGCCGAGGCCGCCGCCCGGCTGGACGCGCTGGCCCGCACCGGACGTGCGTACGGGGTGCACCTGGTGTTGGCCGGCGAGGGCGACCTGGGGTTGGGCTCGCGTACCGACCGGGACTCGGTGCTGGGGCAGTTCCCGGTGCGGGTGGCGCTGCCCGGCGGAGGTGCCGTGCTGGAGCCGACGAACGACTCGGCCGCCGGGCTGCCGGTGGGCAGCGCGGTGGTGAACACCGCCGGCGGGCTCGGCGGGCCCCGGGGCGCGATCCGGGGGCACGAGCGGATGGTCCGGTTCCCGGACCCGCAGGACCATCCCGACACCGTCGAGGCGCTGCGGCAGCGGCTCTGGTCGGCCCGCCCGGAGGGGGCGTCCCCGCCGGTGGTCTTCGCCGGCTACGCCCGCCCGATGCTGCGCAACGATCCCCGGTACCGGGCGGCGCTCGCCGGGCAGGCACCCGGGCCCGCCGCCCTGCTGGGCCGGGCGGTGGACGTGCCCCGGACCACCGTCGCGGTGTCGCTCGGGCCGGCGCCGGGGCGGAACCTGGCCGTGCTCGGGCCCGGGCCGGAGGCGGCCCGGCTGCTGGTCACCGCCGTACGCAGCGCGGCCGTGCACCACGCCCCCGGGGGCGCCCGCTTCGTGCTGGCCGCGCCGGACGAGGAGTGCCGCCCGGTGGTCGAGGCGTTGGCAGCCGACCTGGCGGGGCGCCACCCGGTGGAGACGGTGGACCTCCCGGGCCTGCTCGCCGCCGTGGACGACCCCGCGCCGGCCTTCCTGGTGGTCTTCGGACTGGACGTGCCGACGCCGGAGCAACTGCCCCCGGAGCGGCTCCGCGCGCTGCTGCGGGAGGGGCCGCCCATCGGCCGGCACCTGCTGGGCCGCTGGCGGACGGTGCCGTCGTTCGCCGCGCTGCTGGAACCCGAGGGCGAGGTGGACAAGCTCGCCGCCGTGGCCGTGGTGGACCTGCCGGGTGCGCAGCTCGCATCGGTCTTCGGCCGGCAGGTGCAGTGGCGGCCCCGCCCGGGCCGGGCGGTGCTCTGGGACGGCCCCGGCGAGCAGGGCACCATGCTGGTCCCCTTCGGCGAGGAGGAGGCGGCATGACCCGCGGTGGGGCACGGACCACGGCGGGACAGTCCGCGCCGGGGCGGCAGCGTTCCGGGGTCGATCCGGCACCGGAACGCACCGACCCGGCGGGGCAGGCGGGCACGGCCGGGCAGGCGGGCACCGGCGGGCAGGCGGGCACCGGCGGGGACGCCGACGCGGTGGCCGCCGCGTGGACCGAGTACCTCGCCGCCGCCCGTCAGCTCGACGGGGTGCGCCGCGACGCGGCCACCGCCGCCGGCGAGCAGGCCCGGTCGGTGCAGGCCGCCCGCGAGGAGCTGACCGCCGTACGCACCCGGTTGGCCTCGCAGGAGGCCCGGTTGCGCGAGCGGGGCGTACCGCCGATCTCGTTGGTCCCGACGCCGCCGGAGCTGACCGAGGCGGCCCGGGCGATGGCGGGCGGGCCGGCGGCGGTGCTGGCCGCGTTGCGCGCCGCCCGGGGCCGGGCGGACGCCGCGGACGCGACGCTCTCCGCGCGCGGCCTGCCGCGCCTGGCCGCCTGGCCGCCGCACCTGCGGAACCTGCTCGTGTACGGGCCGCTGGCGCTGCTGGTGCCGGCGATCCAGGTGGCGTTGTTCGTGGCGACCGGTACCGGGGCGGCAAGCGTGGCCGCGTTGGTCTGCGGTCTGCCGATGCCGGCGGTGGCGTTCGCGGCGGGCTGGATCGGCGTGGGTCGGCTCTTCCCGCCGCCGGAGGGCGGCCGGATGGCGCGCACGGCCCGGCTGGGCGCCCTGGTGTGCCTGGTCCCGGCGGTGCTGGTCAGCGCGGGCCTGTTGCTCGCGATGCTGGCCGGCTGAGCACCACCGCGCAGAGCGACGGCCGGCCGACCCGGGTTGCGGGGCGGCCGGCCGGTCCGTGCGGTGTCAGCGGGGGATGATCAGCGCCATCGCCTCGGCGCGGGACTTGGCGTCGCGCTGAAGGGTGCCGCGTACGGCGGACGTGATGGTCTTGGCGCCCGACTTCTGGATGCCGCGCATCGCCATGCACATGTGCTCGCACTCGAGCACCACCACCACGCCGCGCGGCGCGAGGCGATCCATGAGCAGGTCGGCGATCTGGGAGGTGAGGCGCTCCTGCACCTGGGGCCGACGGGCGAAGACCTCGACCAGCCGGGCCAGCTTGGACAGGCCGGTGATCCGGCCGTCCGGCCCGGGGATGTAGCCGATGTGCGCGCTGCCCCGGAACGGCAGCAGGTGGTGCTCGCAGAGGCTCATCACGTCGATGTCCCGGACGAGCACCAGCTCCTCGTGGTTGGCCTCGAAGGTGGTGCTGAGCACCTGGGCCGGGTCGACCCGGAGGCCGGCGAAGAGTTCCGCGTACGCGCGGGCGACCCGGGCCGGCGTCTGCTGGAGCCCGTCGCGGTCCGGGTCCTCCCCGACGGCGATGAGGATCTCGCGGACCGCCTTCTCGATCCGCCCGAGGTCCATGGTCTCCTCGATGGGCCTGCCGGTGAGCTTGCCGCTGATCAGGCGCGCGGCGACGTAGTCGAGGGTGTCGTCGCCGTCCGGCTCGGTCGCGGAGACGGCCAGTTCCCGGTGCTCCCGGGAACTGGCCGTCGGGTCGGTGCTCAGTGCGTACCGTCCGAGTTGTTGGAGTTGCTCGCGGTGCCGCCGCCCACCGTGGCCTGGGCGCCGTCGGCCTGGGCCTGCACCTTCAGCGCGTCCTTCTCGGCCGGCGTGAGCACCGGCGGCTCGGTGGAGGGCTGGCGCTTGCCGAAGCCGTTGTACGGCGCCATCGGCGGTCGCTTGGCCACCCGGGCGCAGATCCGGGCCATGTCGGCGGTGGAGAGGGTCTCCTTCTCCATCAGCTCCAGCACGATGTTGTCCAGGACGTCCCGGTATTCCACCAGGATCTCCCAGGCCTCGTCGTGGGCCAGCTCGATCAGCGCCCGCATCTCGCCGTCGATCTCGGCGGCGACGGCGTCGGAGTAGTCCCGCTCGTGGCCCATGTTGCGGCCGAGGAACGGCTCGTCGCCGCTGGTGCCGTACTTGATCGCGCCGAGCTTGGAGCTCATGCCGTACTGCGTGATCATCGCGCGGGCCAGCTGGGTGGCCTTCTCGATGTCGTTGCCGGCGCCCGTGGTCGGCTCGTGGAAGACCAACTCCTCGGCGGCCCGGCCACCCAGTGCGTACGCCAGGGTGTCGACCATCTCGGCGCGGGTCTGGGTGTACTTGTCCTCGGTGGGCAGGACCAGGGTGTGGCCCAGCGACCGACCGCGGGACAGGATCGTCACCTTGTGCACCGGCGCGGCGTGCGGCAACGCCCAGGCGACCAGCGCGTGCCCACCCTCGTGGTACGCGGTGATCTTCTTCTCCTGGTCGCTCATCACCCGGGTGCGGCGCTGCGGACCGGCGATCACCCGGTCGATCGACTCCTCCAGGGAGTCGTTGGTGATCGCACGCTGGTCCTTACGGGCGGTGAGCAGTGCGGACTCGTTGATCACGTTGGCCAGGTCGGCACCGCTGAAGCCTGGGGTACGCCGGGCCACCGCGTCGAGGTCGACGTCGGGGGTGAACGGCTTGCCCTTGGCGTGCACCCGCAGGATCGCCTTGCGGCCCTCCATGTCGGGGGCATCCACCGGGATCTGCCGGTCGAAGCGGCCCGGGCGCAGCAGCGCCGGGTCGAGGATGTCCGGCCGGTTGGTGGCGGCGATCAGGATGACCCCGCCCTTGGTGTCGAAGCCGTCCATCTCGACGAGCAGCTGGTTGAGGGTCTGCTCGCGCTCGTCGTGACCGCCGCCCATGCCGGCGCCGCGGTGGCGGCCGACGGCGTCGATCTCGTCGACGAAGACGATGGCCGGCGCGTTCGCCTTGGCCTGCTCGAAGAGGTCGCGGACCCGGCTGGCGCCGACACCGACGAACATCTCCACGAAGTCCGAGCCGGAGATCGAGTAGAAGGGCACCCCGGCCTCGCCGGCGACGGCGCGGGCCAGCAGCGTCTTACCGGTGCCGGGCGGGCCGAAGAGCAGCACACCCTTCGGGATCTTGGCGCCCAGGGCCTGGTACTTCGCCGGGTTCTGCAGGAAGTCCTTGATCTCGTGCAGCTCCTCGACGGCCTCCTCGGCCCCGGCCACGTCCGCGAACGTGGTCTTCGGCGTGTCCTTGGTGATCATCTTCGCCTTGGACTTGCCGAAGTTGAGCACCCGGGAGCCGCCGCCCTGCATCTGCGACATGAAGAAGAGCAGCAGGAGCACCAGCAGGGCGATCGGGAGCAGGTTGACCAGCAGGCTCACCCAGATGCTGTCAGACGACACCTCGACGTTGGCCGGGCCGGTGACCCGGTTGTTCGCCTTGGCCTCGAGGACCTCGTTCCAGACCTCGTCGCCGACCTCGTAGGGGAACTGCGCCTCGATCCGGTCGGTGTCGGTGTCACCGAACTTGGCCTTGTCCTTCAGGTCGAGCCGGAGCGTCTGCTCCTTGTCCTGGAAGACGACCTTGTCGATGCCGCCCTTGTTGAGCTGGTCGAGCGCAATGGAAGTGTCCACCCGGTGGTAGCTGGGACCAGCGGTGAACAGTTGACTGAGCACAACGGCGCCGAGGATGACCAGGATGATCCAGACCACCGGTCGGCGGAAGAAACGCGTACGTTCCATGCTGTTGTCGAGCGCCGAGGCGCCCGCATCCTCCTGATCGACGTCCTGACCGTCTGATGGTGTCGCCGCCTGCGGCGGCGGCCGGAGCCGCCGTGCGGGCCGGCTCGACCCCGAGGCGCGAAACTGCCGCGCCGCGGTCATTCGACGGTACACCGTGCACGCGAGGAGTGAGCTTGCGAGCCCCGCAGTGACGCACAAAGGGAACAGCTGTGCGCGCACGAGCGAGCTTGCGAGCCCCGCGTACGCGCACGATCCGATCATCGTTCGCGCGCGGAGCGGGCCTGCGAGCCCAACAATTACGCGTAGGGCGAACCGGGTCCAGCCGGCGTGACGCGAGCTCCGCGCCCGGCCTCCCGTCCGCCCGGTCCCGCGGTTCGGGGGTCGGGCGTGGAGGGAGCCTCCACGCCACCGGCCTCCACCGTAGTCCGGCTCGCTGAGAGCCCGCTGAACGTCCGCTCGACCGGCGGCGATGTGGCGGGCCCGACGCGGGCGGGCTCAGGTCCGGGCGGGCTCAGGTCCGGGCGTACACCTCGGGCTTGAGCACGCCGACGTAGGGCAGTTCGCGGTAGCGCTCGCCGAAGTCGAGGCCGTAGCCGACGACGAACTCGGTCGGGATGTCGAAGCCGACGTACTTCACCGGCACCGGCACCTTGACCGCGTCGGGCTTGCGGAACAGCGCCACCACCTCGACGCTCGCGGCCGAGCGGGACTCCAGGTAGCGCAGCAGCCACGACAGGGTGAGACCCGAGTCGACGATGTCCTCGACCACGACCACGTGCCGGCCGGCGATGTCCCGGTCCAGGTCCTTGAGGATGCGGACCACCCCGGAGGAGGTGGTGCCCTGGCCGTAGGAGGAGACGGCCATGAACTCCAGCTCGGCGGGCGGCCCGCTGCGGCCCAGCGCCCGGGCGAAGTCGGCCATGAACATCACCGCGCCCTTGAGGACGCAGACCAACAGGAGCCCGTCATCGACGTCGGCGTAGTCCGCCGAGACCTGCTTGGCGAGTTCCGCGGTCTTCTCGCGGATCTGCGCCTCGGAGATGATCACGTGGTCGATGTCGGCGTCGTACCAGGAGCCGTCAGCCATGGCTCCTAGCCTGCCGTACGCCGGATGGCCCCCGTCGGCGGGGCCGCCCCTTTTGGGCGCGGTCCCACCCCGGACTAACGCCACGAAGGCCGCATTCCACCTCAGCAGGGACGGGACCGCCAGCGCCGACCGTCGTCGGACGGCTTCCAGTCGGCCGAGTCCCGGCTGTCGGCGGTGAGGCCGACGGCCGAGGCCAGGGCGAGGAGGACGAGGAAGAAGAGGAAGAGCAGGATCTCCATGGCGGCGCTCACTTTCGCATGGTTGCTGTCGGTTTCGCCGCCGGTGCGCACCGGACTGGAACCAGTTTCCGCCGGTCACCGCCGCCCGGACAGTGGCAGGATTGCCACCTCCCCTCGATTTCCTGCCAACCGGACGGTTACCCTCGTCACATGCTCAGATCGGTCGCCGTCCTCGCTCTGGACCGGGTCGCCACGTTCGAGCTCGGAGTCCTCGCGGAGGTCTTCGGGACCGACCGCACCGCCGACGGGTTCCCCGGCTACCGCTTCCACGTGTGCAGCCCCGACGCGGCTCCGGTCCGCACCTCGTCGGGCTTCCACCTGACCCCGCACGCCGACCTCGGCCCGCTGGAGGAGGCGGACCTGGTCGCCGTCCCGGCCCACCAGGACGGCACCGTCGTGCCGGCCACCGCGCTCGCCGCGCTGCGCCGGGCCGCCGACCGGGGGGCGTACGTGTTCAGCGTCTGCTCCGGCGCGTTCGTGCTGGGCGAGGCCGGCCTGCTCGACGGCCGGGAATGCACCACCCATTGGCGCTACGTCGACGAGCTGCAACGCCGCCACCCGAGCGCCAGGGTCCGGTGCAACGCGCTCTACGTGCAGGACGACCGCCTGCTCACCAGCGCCGGAACGGCCGCCGGCATCGACGCCTGCCTGCACCTGGTCCGCCAGGAGCACGGCTCCGCCACGGCCACCCGGCTGGCCCGCCGGATGGTGGTGCCCCCGCACCGCGACGGCGGGCAGGCGCAGTACGTCGAGGCGCCCGTCCCCGTTACCCCCGAGGCGCCGACCCTGGAACCGGTGCTGGAGTGGCTCATGCGGCACCTGGACCGCCCGGTCACCGTCGACGAGCTGGCCGCCCGGGCGGGGATGTCCCCGCGCACGTTCGCCCGGCGGTTCCGCGCCGAGACCGGCACCACGCCCCACGACTGGCTGACCAACCAGCGGGTGCTGCTGGCCCGACGGCTGCTGGAGGAGACCGGGCTCAGCGTCGAGGCCGTCGCCGACCGGGCCGGCTTCGGCGACTCGGCGGCGCTGCGGCACCACTTCGCCCGCCGGGTCGGCGCCACCCCGCACACCTACCGGACCACCTTCCGCAAACGCGTGCAGGCCTGAGCCCCGGCCCCGCAGCGACGGACCACGGCACCGGGAGCGGGGCCGGCGGCCCGCCGGTCACCAGCCGAGCATTCCCCCGCCCACCCGGGGCTCCGAGCCGACCGCGTATCCGCCGTCCGGCAGCCGCCAGATCGCCTGCCCGTGGCCGAAGACCGCCGGCTCCTCCGCCACGGCGACCTCGTGACCCCGGGCCCGCAGCTCGGCGACGGCGGCACGCCCCTCGGCGGTGGCGACCAGCTCCGGTTCGACCAGCACCGAGCGGCCGGCGTGCCAGTACCAGCGCGGCGCGTCCAGCGCGGCCTGCGGGTCGAGCCCGCCGTCCAGGGTCGCCGAGACCAGCTGCACGTGCCCCTGCGGCTGCATGTGCCCGCCCATCACCCCGAACGGGCCCACGGGCCGCCCGTCGCGGGTGAGGAAGCCCGGGATGATGGTGTGGTAGGGCCGCTTCGCCGGCCCCACCACGTTGGGGTGGGCGGGATCGAGGCGGAACCCCAGCCCTCGGTTCTGCAACGCGAAGCCGTGCCCGGGCAGCACCACGCGGGAGCCGAAGGCCAGGTAGGTCGACTGGATCAGGCTGACCATCATGCCGTCGGCGTCGGCGGTGCAGAGATAGACCGTGCCGCCGCGCTCCGGGTCGCCGGCCGTCGGCTCCCCGGCCCGCTCGGTGATCAGCGCGCGGCGGGCCGCCGCGTAGGCCGGCGAGAGCAGCGCCTCCGTCGGCACCGGCACCCGCTCCGGGTCGGCGACGTGGGCGTGCGCGTCGGCGAAGCCGAGTTTCGTCGCCTCGATCTGCCGGTGCAGCCGCTCGGCGAGCGGCAGCCCGGCCAGCTCCGCACCGTCCAGGATGTGCAGCGCCAGCAGCGCCGCCAGGCCCTGCCCGTTGGGCGGCAGCTCCCAGACCTCGTGGCCCCGGTAGCGGGCGGACACGGGGGTCACCCAGGTCGAGGCGTGCCGGGCCAGGTCGTCGCCGGTGAGCAGGCCGCCGGTGCGGGCCGCGTGCGCGGCCAGCGCCGCCGCGATCCCGCCCCGGTAGAAGTCCTCCGCCCCGGTCTCGGCGATCAGCCGCAGGGTCCGCGCCGCGTCCGGGTTGCGCCACCGCTCCCCCGCCCGGGGCGCCCGGCCACCGGGGGCGAACACCCGGTCGAACTCCGCGAGCTCAGGCCCGGTGGCGTCGACCTGCGCGGCGAGCGCGCGGGACCAGATCGCCGACACCCCCGGGGAGATCGGGTGGCCGTGCTCGGCGTAGCCGATCGCGTCGGCGAAGAGGTCGGCGAAGGGCAGCGAGCCGAACCGGTCGTGCAGGTCGCGCCAGCCGGCCGGCGCGCCGGGCACGGTCACCGGCAGCCAGCCCCGGGCCGGCATCGCCGGGCCCGCCCGCTGCGCGCCGCCCAACGCGTCGACCGCGGCGGCACCGCGCCCCCCGGTCGCGGCGAGCACCCGCTCGCGGGTCAGGGCCGCCGGGGACCGGCCGGAGGCGTTGAGGCCGTGCAGCCGCTCGCCGTCCCAGACGATCGCGAACAGGTCGCCGCCGATGTCGTTGGACGGGGGCTGCACCACGGTCAGGGTGATCGCCGTGGCCAGGGCCGCGTCGACGGCGTTGCCGCCGCGTCGCAGCACGGCCAGGCCGGCCGCCGCGGCCAGCGGCTGGCTCGTCGCCACCGCGCCGTGCGGCGCGAAGAGCGGCTGTCGGGGGTACGCCATGCGCCATGTCTACCGCCTCCCGGCGGATCCCGTGGCCCCGGAACCGGGCCCCGTGCCGACGGGACCCGGCGCCGGGGCCACGGGCCCGGCTCCGGGGCGCCACGGGGGCACCGTCCGGCGGAACGGATCAGCGGGGAACGATGGCGGCGAGCCGGCCGTCGCGGCGCAGCACCCGCAGCCCGCCCGGCAGGTGCGCCGCGCCCTGCCCGCGCCAGCCGGTGACCAGCGCGTCCAGGGCGGTCACGTGCCGGTGCGACAGGGCGGCGGGCGGGGCGCCCAGCTCCCGGGCCCAGGCGTGCAGCACCCGGCCGCGCACCGCCGCCGGCAGATCGGCCAGCCCGCGTACGGCGAGGCCGCCGTCCGGGTGGCGGACGTCGGCCAGCGCGGCGGCGGCCAGCCCGTCGAGGACGGCGTTGTCCGCCGCCACCAGCCGGGCGGTCCGGGCCAGGTTGTCCAGCACCCCCGGCCCGAGGGCGCGGACCAGGGCGGGCAGCAGGTCGGCCCGGACCCGGGCCCGGGCGTACGAGGGGTCGGCGTTGTGCGGGTCCTCCCACGGGCTCAGCCCGAGCACCGCGCACGCCGTACGGGTCTGCTCCCGGCCGACCTCGAGCAGCGGTCGCAGCAGCGGCACCCCGTCGAGGTCCCGTCGGGCGGGCATCCCGGCCAGGCCGCGCGGGCCGGCGCCCCGGGCGAGCGCGAGCAGCACCGTCTCCGCCTGGTCGTCGCGGGTGTGCCCGGTGAGCAGCGCCGCCGCCCCGAGCCGGTGGGCGACCTCGGCTAGCGCACGGTAGCGGGCCTCGCGGGCGGCCGCCTCGGGACCGCCCGGCCGGCCGGCCACCTCGACCCGCACCGACTCGACCGGCGCCAGGCCGACCTCGCGGGCCCACGTCGCCACTGCCGCGGCCCGCTGCGCCGACCCCTCCTGGAGCCCGTGGTCGATCGTCACCAGGCCGGCGGTGCGACCCGTCCGGGGCGCCACGAACGCGGTGGCGGCGGCCAACGCGAGCGAGTCTGCGCCGCCCGAGCAGGCGACCAGCACCGGTCCGCCGGGCGGCAGGTCGGCCAGGGCGCGGCGGACCGCGACCCGGATCGCGGCCACCGGCGGGGCGAGCGCGGCCACGGGCGTACGGTCAGCCGACGGTCGGCGCCGGGCCGACCGGGCCGTGCACCCGCGCCACCCAGGCGTCCGGGTCCCCCAGCTCCTCGAGCCGGGGCAGGGTGAGCGGCGAGCCGAAGATCTTGTTGAAGCCCTCCATGCCGACCCGGTCGACGACGCCGTGCACGAACTTGCGGCCCTCGGCGTACTGGCGCATCTTGACCTCGATGCCGAGCAGCCGGCGGATGGCCTTCTCCAGCGGGTTGCCGGCCTCCCGGCGCCGGTTGAACGCCGCCCGGATCCGGTCCACGCTCGGGACGACCTGCGGCCCGACGCCGTCCATGACGAACTCGGCGTGCCCCTCCAGCAGGGTCATCAGCGCGGTGAGCCGGTCCAGCACGGCCCGCTGCCCCGGGGTCTGGACGATGTCCAGCACGCTGGTGCGGCTCTCGGGGTCCTTCACCGCGTCCGAGAGCGTGGCGACGCCCCGGCGCAGCCGCTCCAGCAGGTGCTCGCCGCCGCTGGACGACGCGTCCACGAAGGCCTGCACCTCGCTGAGGAAGTACGCGCGCATCCACGGCACGGCCGTGAACTGGGTGCGGTGGGTCACCTCGTGCAGGCAGACCCAGAGCCGGAAGTCGCGCGGGTCGGCCCCCAGCTTGCGCTCCACCTCGACGATGTTCGGCGCGACCAGCAGCAACTGCCCCGGGTCGGCGGAGAAGACCTCGTACTGGCCGAGGACGCGGCCCGAGAGGTAGGCGAGCACGGTGCCGGCCTGCACGCCGGTGACCCGGGAGCCGATCGCCTCGGTCAGCGCGCCCGGCTGCTTGTCCTTGGTGAGCCGGCCGACCAACGGGGTGATTACCTCGCGCAGCCCGGCGATGTTGGTGGCCGCCCAGTCCCGCCGGTCGACCACCCGCACGGGCGGGTGGGAGACCTGCGAACGCAGCCCCGTGTAGTCGGCGACGTGCCCGGCCGCCTCGTCGGTCAGCCGCCGCAGCTCAGCGACCACGTCGGTGGCCTCGGTGTACGACACCCGGGGGCCCGACTTGCTCAGTGCCCCCGCGGTCGCGGCGGCCAGATCCCAGTCCACGAACTGCGCCATGCACCCCACCGTACCCGCGCCGCGACACCCCGGCCCGGGCTCGCGCCCGGGGATCGACGCCGGTCCCGCGCCGACGCCCGCCCCTGACCGCGCCGGCGGTCAGCGGCAGCCGCAGCCGGCCAGTGCCGCGCCGATCCGGTCCAGCGCTCCCCGGGCGGCCGTCAGCCCGTCCGGCGGCACCGCGTCGGTGAGCACCGCGAAGGTGAGCAGCCGCCCGTCGCTCGTACTCACCAGGCCGGCGATGGCGTGCACCTTGGTCAACGTCCCGGTCTTGGCCCGGATCACCCCGGCGCCGGCCTTCGTCGCCGCCGTCCCGTACCGGTCGGCGAGGGTGCCGGACCAGTCGGCGACGGGCAGGCCGCCGAAGATCGCGGCCAACTCGGGGCGGCTGCCGTCACCGGCGAGCGCGATCAGGTCGGTGAGCAGCGAGGGGCTGATTCGGTTGCTGCGCGACAGGCCGCTGCCGTCGGCGAGGGTCAGTTCGTCGGCCGGCAGGCCCAGCTCCGCGGCCACCGCGTCCATCGCCGCGCCCGCGCCGACGAAGGAGGCGGGCTGGTCGCGGGCCAGCGCGACCTGGCGGGCCAGCGCCTCGGCGACGATGTTGTCGCTGTCGCTGATCATGATGTCGACCAGCCGGACCATCGGCAGCGACTCCACCTTGCCCAGCTCGGCCCCGGGCCCCGGGGTGGCGGCGCCGGCGGCGGGGGCGGTGCCGCGCGCGACGGCGCTGGGCGGCACGCCGAGCAGCCGGGCGAAGGCCCGACCGGCGGCGAGGTCGGGCTGGGACACCCGCTCGGCCCAGTGGTTGCCGGCCGCCTCGTCCTTCTTCGCGCGCGTCACGTCGCTGCGGGCCCCGTCGGTCATCAGCGCCGTGATCGCGCCGCCGTAACCGCCGGTGGGGATGTCGTCGTCCCAGCCCGGCTCGAAGACCGGGCCCGAGTAGAGCGACGAGTCGACCGTGACCTTCGTCGGCTTCGTGCCGCCGAGGGCGTCGCGCACCTGGGCGGCCAGGTCGTCCAGGCGGGCCGCGCCCGGGTAGAAGCCCTTCTTGTCGACCGCCAGCGTGGGGTCCCCGCCGCCGACGATCACCACCTCACCGGGGGCCGCGCCGGCCACCGCCCGGGTCGGGATGCGGTACGCAGGACCACGCGCCGCGAGCACCGTGACCCCGGTGACGAGCTTGGTCACCGAGGCGGGCACCGTGCCGTCGTCCTCGCCCCGGCCGAAGAGCGGCTGACCGGTCGCCACGTCGGCCACCGACACGTGCACCCGGTCGCCGAGTGCGGGCACGCCCACGAGCGGGGCGAGCGCGGCGCGTACGCCCTCGGGGGTGGGCATCGGGGCGTTCGCGTCCGCGGCGGCCAGCACCGCCACCGGCGCCGGCTCCGCCGCCGGTTCGGCGACTCCCGGGCCGGCGGGCTCGTCGCCCAGCCACCCCGCCACCGGTCCAGGGCGGAGCACGGCGATCCCGACGGCGGCCAGAACCAGCACGAGCACCGCGGCCAGCAGTACGGGCACCCGCTGGCGACGGCGGGGGGTCGGCGCGGGCGACTCCAGGGCGCCCGGGCCGGGCGGCCCGCCGGCCGGCCGGTTCGCGGCGGCGGCCCAGAGGTCCGCCGCCCCCGACGAGGGTCCCTGGCCCGCTGGTCCGCCGGGACCGCGCGGAACGCCGGGACCGCCCGAGGATCCGGGACCGCCCGAGGATCCGGGACCAGCCGGGACGCCGGGACCGCCCAGGGCGCCGGGGCCAGCGAGGACTCCGCTGGCCGGGGACGGGCCGGGCGTCAGGTCGGCGGGGCCGGGGGACGCGGGCGGGCGGGGAAGGTGGGCGTCGGGCACCGGGAACCGCCCGGCCGCGCCGCCGGAAGCAGATCGGCCGGTACGCCGTCCAGCATCGGCATCCGGACGGTAGTGTGAATCTTCCCTCCCCACGGCCCCCTCCTCGCCCCGCGAAAATCTGCTTGGGTGACACTACTTCGGTCCGAACACTATGCGGCGGCCGGAGCCCGCGGGTGGGCATTCATCCGTGGAGCGGCGTGCCGCTGGTTTCCGTTGGCCAGCGTGGGCAAACGAGGGAGCGTGCAGATGGATTTCGACGTGACGGTTGAGATCCCCAAGGGTCACCGCAACAAGTACGAGGTCGACCACGCGACCGGCCGGATCCGGCTGGACCGCACCCTCTTCACCTCCACGCAGTACCCGGCCGACTACGGCTTCATCGAGGGGACGCTGGGCGAGGACGGCGACCCGCTGGACGCGCTCGTGCTGGTCCCCGAGCCCACCTTCCCGGGCTGCCTGATCCGGTGCCGCACCATCGGCATGTTCCGGATGACGGACGAGAAGGGCGGCGACGACAAGGTCCTCTGCGTGCCCTACGAGGACCCGCGCCAGGAGCACCTGCGCGACATCCACCACCTCGGCGAGTTCGACCGGCTGGAGATCCAGCACTTCTTCGAGGTCTACAAGGACCTGGAGCCCGGCAAGTCGGTCGAGGGCGCCACGTGGGTGGGGCGCATCGAGGCCGAGGCGGAGATCGCGGCGTCCTACCGGCGCGCCCGGGAGGCCGAGGCGCGCGGCGAGTCCACGCACTGACCCGGCACAGACCACCGACGGGCCCGGGGGCCGCTCAGCTGAGCAGCCCCCGGGCCCGCTCGTACAGGTCGAGGACCGCGCAGGCCACGGGCACCACCGACACCACCAGGGCGGTGTCGGTCAGGTCCGCGAGCCGGCCGACGTACGGGGAGACCGGCCGGCGGGCGTACGTGGTGCCGGCGGCCACCGCCACGAGGGCCAGCATCAGCCCGCCGACGACCAGCGCCAGCCGGCCCGTCGGACCGGAGCCGTCGACGAGGACGGCGCCCAGCACCGCGTACCCGGCGAGCCCGGCGGCGACGGTCGGCACCCGGTGGCGCAGCGACACGAACAGCCGGGAGCGCAGCAGCAGCACGGCCGCGGCGACCGCCACCAGCAGCCGGCCGGCCGTCCCGCCCGAGAGGCCCAGCACCACCGCGGCGGCGACCGCCAGCACCGCGTGCCCGAGCAGCATTCCGGTGAGCATCTCCTCGGTGCGGGCCACCGCCGCGTAGACCCGGTCCCGGTCGGGCAGGTCGCGGGCCCGGTCGGCGCCACCCGGATCGCCGGTGGGCAGGGTGATCGGGGGCAGCGGCACCTTGCCGAGCCGGATGGCCAGCAGCGGCACCGCCCCCACGGCGAAGACCAGCACGCAGAGCAGCACCGCCGCCGTGCCGGCCGGGCTGAGCAGCAGCCCGCCGAGGGCCGCCAGCGCGCCGGCAGCCCCGACGGTGGCGCCCGCCACGAAGACCCGTAGCCGGGTGGCGACGCCGACCAGCCCGAGCACCGACACCAACAGCAGCGCCACCGAGCCGGCCAGCAGCTCGGGCGCGCCGATCCAGCGCAGCCCCGGCACCGGCCCGACCGGGTCGCCGGAGGTGACCGCGAGGGCGCCCGCCGCCGCCGCGTACGGCAGGGCGTAGCCGCCCAGGGTCGCGCCCGCCGGCCCGTCGTCGTGGGCCCGGGACGCCACCACCCCGGCGAGGGTGAGCAGGAGCGCCACCACGGCGGCGGCCGGCCAGGCCGCCTCGTGCGCCGGCCCGCCGGCCGTCACGGCGAGCAGCCCGACGGCGAGCGGCACGGCGGCCCCGGCCAGGGCGGCGGCCCGGGTGGCGGCGGGTGACCACGCCCCGCCGCGCCGCCGGGCACCGTCGGCGATCGCCTCGACCACGTCGTCGTACTCCAGTTCGGGCCACTCGGCGCGGGCCGGCACGAGGTGCAGCACCTCGCCGTCGCGGACCCCCTGGGGCAGCAGCGCCTGCGCGGTGGCCAGGACGGCGCCGTCGGTGCGCCGCAGCACCCAGCCGCCGTGCCGTTCGCCGTCGTCGGCGAGCCCTTCGCCGGCGTGCCGCAGCACCTCGGGCAGCAGCTCGGCCAGGGGCACCTGCTCGGGCAGGGCGACGTCCACCCGCCGCTGAGGGGCGCTGATGGTGACCCGGGCCAACCCGATCGTCATCGACTGATCTCCATCTCCGGCGGGGTTGGTGGCTGCGCGGACGACAGGACTTTACCTACCATGAGCCAGGCTCGGGTTACCGAGCGCTGTCAGGAGGTCGAGTGTCCACTGTCGTCATCAAGCGGCCACCCCGCCGACCGGCGCCGGAGATCCCGGTGGGTGAGCTGCCGGTGGACGCGCCGCCGGAGATCCCCGCCGTCGCCGGCGGGCGCTGGCAGCAACTGCTCATGGTGCTGCCCATGCTCGGCGGCACCGTGGCGATGGCGATGATGTTCGGCCGCGGCGGGGGCGCCTACTCGTACGTGGTCGGTGGGATGTTCGGGCTCTCCTCGCTGGCCATGCTGGTGACCTCGTGGGGCAGCGCCTCCGGCACCCCGAAGAAATCGGAGATGATGGCCGCCCGGCGGGACTACCTGCGGCACCTGACCGTGCTGCGGCGCCGGGTCCGGCAGACCGCCGGGCAGCAGCGCGCCGGGCTCTACTACCGGCACCCCGACCCCGGCCGGCTCTGGTCGACCGTCGACAGCCACCGGGTCTGGGAACGCCGCCCCACCGACCCGGACTTCGCGGTGGTCCGGGTCGCCGTCGGCCCGCAGACCCTCGCCACCCCGCTGGTCCCGCCGGTCACCCGCCCGCTGGAGGAGCTGGAACCGATGACCGCCGGCGCGCTGCGCCGGTTCCTGGACGCGTACGCCGTGGTGCCCGACCTGCCGGTGGCGCTGTCGCTGCGCAGCTTCGCCCGGGTCTTCGTACGCGACGCCGGCCCGACCGGCGGCGACGGGCCCGCCGCCCAGGCGCTGGCCCGGGCGATGCTCGCCCAGCTCGCGGTCTTCCACGCCCCCGACGAGCTGCTCGTCGCCGTCTGCGCCGGGCCGGAGCGGCGGGCCGCCTGGGAGTGGGTCAAGTGGCTGCCGCACGCCCACCACCCCACCCGCACCGACGCGCTCGGCCCGGTCCGGCTGGTCACCAGCGCGGGGACCGAGCTGGAGGGGCTGCTCGACGAGGTGCTGGCCAGCCGGTCCCGGTTCAGCCCCGCCGGCCCGGCCACCGACGGCCCGCACGTGGTGGTGGTGCTCGACGGGGGCGACCTGACGGGGGCCACCGACCTGACCGGCGACGGCGGGATCGACGCCGTCACGATCATCGACCTGGACACCCCGCCGCCGCGCCTGCTGGACCGGTTCGCGCTGCTGCTGGAGCTGCGCCGGGGCCGGCTGCGCTCCCACTCGGCGGAGGGGCACGCCGAGGTGGGTACGGCGGACCGGCTGGACCTCGTCGACGCCGAGGCCGTCGCCCGCCGGCTCGCCCCGCTGCGGCTGGCCACCGCGGCCCGCGGCCCGGACGCCCCGCCGGGCGCCGAGCTGGGCCTGCCCGAGCTGCTCGGTCTCGGCGCCCCGGAGAGCTTCACGGCCGAGCAGGGGTGGGCGCCCCGGTCCGCCCGGGAGCGGCTGCGGGTGCCCATCGGGGTGGGCACCGACGGCGGCGCCATCGAGCTGGACCTGAAGGAGTCGGCGCAGGACGGGATGGGGCCGCACGGCCTGCTGATCGGGGCGACCGGCTCCGGCAAGTCGGAACTGCTGCGCACCCTGGTGCTCGGGCTGGCCGCCACGCACAGCTCGGAGCAGCTCAACTTCGTACTGATCGACTTCAAGGGCGGTGCGACCTTCGCTTCCTTCGACCGGCTGCCGCACACCGCCGCGGTGATCACCAACCTGGCCGACGCGCTGCCGCTGGTCGACCGGATGGTCGACGCCATCAACGGGGAGCTGGTCCGCCGCCAGGAGCTGCTGCGCCGGGCCGGCAACTTCGCGAGCCTGCGCGACTACGAGCGGGCCCGGGCCGCCGGCACCCCGCTCGCCCCGCTGCCGTCGCTGCTGCTGATCTGCGACGAGTTCTCCGAGCTGCTCTCGGCCAAGCCCGACTTCATCGACCTGTTCGTGCAGATCGGCCGGCTGGGCCGGTCGCTCGGCGTGCACCTGCTGCTGGCCTCGCAGCGGCTGGAGGAGGGCCGGCTCCGAGGGCTGGACACCCACCTGTCGTACCGAATCGGGCTGCGGACCTTCTCGGCGCTGGAGTCCCGCACGGTGCTCGGGGTGCCGGACGCGCACGAACTGCCCCGCTCCCCCGGCCACGGCTACCTGCGCTTCGGCACCGAACCGCTGGTGCGGTTCAAGGCCGCGTACGTCTCGGGGGCGCTGCGCCGACGCGGCGCCGCACCGGGCGCGGGCGGCACCGGGGCCCCGCGCCTGCTCGCCTTCTCCACCCACCTCGTGCCCAAGCCGGAGCCGGTCGGGCCGCCCGCCCTGCCCGCCACGGCCGAAGAGGGCGGCACGGAGAGCCTGCTGGAGCTGATGGTCGACCGGCTCGCCGGCCAGGGGCCGCCCGCCCACCAGGTCTGGCTCCCCCCGCTCGGCCGGGCACCGGCGCTGGACGAGCTGCTCGGCCCGGTCGGCGCCGACCCGGCGCGCGGTCTCACCTTCGGCAACCCGGAGCTGCACGGCGCGCTCCAGGTGCCGGTGGCGGTCGTCGACAAGCCCTTCGAGCAGCGCCGTGACCTGCTCTGGCTGGCGCTGGACGGCGCCGCCGGCCACGTCGCGGTGATCGGCGGCCCGCAGAGCGGCAAGTCGACCGCGCTGCGCACGCTGATCTGCGCCCTGGCGCTCACCCACACCCCGGCCGAGGTGCAGGTCTACTGCCTCGACTTCGGCGGCGGCGGGCTGGCCGCGCTGCGCGACCTGCCGCACGTCGGCGGGGTCGCCGGCCGCGCCGATCCGACGGCCGTGCGGCGTACGGTCGGCGAGATCGCGACGCTGCTGGTCGACCGGGAACGACGCTTCGCCGAGCTGGGCGTGGAGTCGATGGCGACCTGGCGGCAGCGGCGGGCCGCGTTGGCGGGCACCGACCAGCCCGGGGCCGACCCGTTCGGCGACGTGTTCCTGGTGGTGGACGGCTGGGCCACACTGCGCGGCGAGTACGACGACCTGGAGCCGCTCATCACCGACCTCGCCACCCGGGGGCTGTCGTACGGGGTGCACGTGGTGGCGACGGCGGTGCGCTGGCTGGACTTCCGGCCGGCGATCCGGGACCTCTTCGGCTCCCGGCTGGAGCTGCGCCTCGGCGACCCCGCCGACTCGCTGGTGGCCCGCCGGGCGGCGACGAACGTGCCGGAGAAGACCCCCGGCCGGGGCATCACGGCGGAGAGCCTGCACTTCCTCACCGCGCTGCCGCAGCTCGCCGCGTCCGGCGGGGACACGACGGACCTGGTCAAGCAGGCCGCCGGAAGCTGGACCGGCCCCGTCGCGCCCCCGGTGCGGCTGCTGCCGCCGGTGCTCCCGTACGCCGAGCTGGACCTGACCGCGACCACCGGCCTGCGCATCCCGGTGGGGATCGCCGAGGCGGACCTGCGCCCGGTGGTGCTGGACTTCGCCACCGAGCCGCACTTCGTGGTCTTCGGCGACGCCGAGTGCGGCAAGTCGTCGTTCCTGCGTGCGCTGGCCACCTCGATCATGACCCGGTTCACCCCCGAGCAGGCCCGGGTCATCCTGGTCGACTACCGCCGCAGCCTGGTGGACCTGACGGAGTCGGCGTCGCCGCACCTGATCGGGTACGGCTCCGCCGCGGCGCACACCACCGACCTGATCGAGTCGGCCGCCGGCTACATGGCGGGGCGGGTGCCGGGGCCCGACGTCACGCCTGCGCAGTTGCGGCAGCGGTCGTGGTGGTCCGGGCCGGAGCTGTTCGTGCTGGTCGACGACTACGACCTGGTCGCGAGCGGGCCGTCCAACCCGCTGCGGGCCCTGGAGGAGCACCTGCCGCACGCCCGGGACGTCGGGCTGCACCTGGTGCTCGCCCGCCGCTCGGGCGGTGCCGGCCGGGCCCAGTACGAGCCGCTCGTGCAGCGCCTGCGCGAGCTCTCCACCTCGGGGCTGGTGATGGCGGGCAGCCCGGAGGAGGGGGCGCTGGTCGGCCCGGTCCGGCCCGGCCCGCTGCCCCCGGGGCGCGGCCGGTTGGTCACCCGGCGCGAGGGCGTACGCCTGGTCCAGCTGGCCCATCTGCCGCCGCCGTGACCGGTGCCCCGGGAGCGTCCCGTGGGGCGGTCGTGACCAGTGTCCCCGGAACGCCCCGCGAGGCGGCGGAGAACCGGTAATCTCCGATCGTCATGTTTGCGTCGCGATGAATGCCTGAGGATGTGACGACCGTGCGGCACAGCTGTCCGCCAGCGGCTCGGCGGATCGCCGGACGTACGTTGCTCGGCCTGGCGGCCGCCGTCGTGTCGGTCGCGGCTCCGGTGCCGGCAGCCGGCGCCGCCCCTCGGCAGCCCGCCGCCCTACCCGTCCTCCATCAGCCGGTCGCCGTCGTTCCGGTGGCGTTCGCGGCGCCCGACGGCAGGAAGCGCCCCGACCAGGTCCGCGACGAGCAGTGGCAGCTCGACGTGTTGCGGGCGAAGACCGCCTGGCGCAGCTCGACCGGCGAGGGCGTCACCGTCGCGGTGGTCGACTCCGGTGTGGACGCCACCCATCCCGACCTGGCCGGCCAGGTGCTGCCCGGCCTCGATTTGGTCGCGCCCCGGGGTGCGACCGGCAGTCCCGATCCGGTCGGCCACGGCACCACCGTGGCCGCGCTGATCGCCGGCCGAAACGACGACGAGCGGGGGGCCGTCGGCCTCGCGCCGGACGCCCGGATCCTCCCGGTGCGCGTCCTCGACGCCGAGAACCGCTACGACGACGCGCTGATCGTCGCCAAGGGCGTGCGCTGGGCCGTCGACAACGGCGCCCGCGTGATCAACCTGTCCCTCGGCGGCAGCGGCGACAGCCCCGCCCTGGCGGCCGCGCTCGACTACGCCTTCGTCCGGGACGTCGTCGTGGTCGCCTGCACCGGCAACCTGGGCGACGCGGCCAACGCGAAGGTCTGGTACCCGGCCCGCGAGCCGGGCGTCATCGCGGTCGCCGGTTCGGAGCGCGACAGCGACAACCTCTGGTCCGGTTCGATCACCGGGCGGGCCACCGTGCTGACCGCCCCCGCCACCGGCCTCGTCGGGGCCCGGCCGGGCGGCTACTGGCGGGTGCAGGGCACCAGCTTCGCGGCGCCGCTGGTCGCCGCCACCGCCGCGCTGGTGCGGGCCCGCTACCCCGAGATGCCCGCCGGCGACGTGGTCAACCGCCTGCTCACCACCGCCCGCGACATCGGTCCGACCGGCCGGGACGACCGCTTCGGGTACGGCATGGTCGACCCGGTCGCCGCGCTTGACGCCGAGGTGGGCCCGGTGGGCCGCAACCCGCTGGACGACCAGTCCTCCCCGGGCGTGGTCGGGTTCGGGCCGGCACCGGGGGCGGCGCAGCCCGACGTCGCGGGGGTCGGCGGCGACCCGCGTGGCTTCACCGTGCCGCGCCAGCAGTCCCGGTGGGCGGCGCAGCCTGCGGGTACGCAGGAGGAGACCACGCCGGAGCAGCTCTGGACCGGGGCCGCGTTCTTCGTCGCCCTGCTGACCGGGGCGGCGCTGATGGTGCGCCGGTTCCGCCAGTGGACTCCGCTGGCCTCGCACCGGCGCGCCGCCGCGACATGGCGCCGCCTGCCGCCAGGCTGAGCCGCAACGGGTCTGACCGGGCCGCGTCGCGGGTAGGACGGATGTCATGAGCCCGTCCGGCCCGCGTACCCTCGTCGCCCCGCCGCGTTCCTCGTGGCGTGACCGCCGCCTGCACCCGGAGCACGCGCGGGGCCTGCGGCTGACCCTCGCCGCGACCGCCGCGTTCCTGGTGGCGGTGCCGTTCACGCTGCTGGCGTTCCTGGTGCTGGGAGACTGGCCCCCGCTGCGCCAGCTCGACACGGCGGTCACCGGCGCGCTGGCCGGCCTCGCCGCCGACCATCCGGCGTGGGTACGCCTGATGGCCCTGGTGACCGACGTGTTCGCCCCGATGCCGCTGCGCGCGGCGGCCCTGGTCCTGGTGCTCTGGCTGCTCCACCGCCAGGCCCGGCAGTTGGCCGTCTGGGTGGCCGTCACCATGGCGGTCGGCGGCCTGCTCGGCCCGCTGCTCAAGCTGCTCGTCGGTCGGCCCCGGCCGGATCTGCCCGATCCGGTGGCCGAGGCGCCCGGCCTGGCCTTCCCGTCCGGGCACACGCTCAACGCCGCCCTCGCCGCCGGGGTGCTGCTGGTGGTGTTCCTCCCGCGCGCACGGCCGGCGGCGCGCCCGGTGGTGTGGACGGCCGCCCTGCTGCTGGCCCTGGTGACCGGGTTCAGCCGGGTGGCCCTCGGCGTGCACTGGACCAGCGACGTGCTGGCCGGCTGGCTGCTCGGCGCGGCCGTGGTGGCCGCGACGGCCGCCGCCCTCACCGTCTGGCGGGCCGCCCCACCCGGCCGCCCCGCGCCGCCGTCGGGCCGGGAACCGCTGGCGGGCCGGGAACCGACGGCGGGTCACGGGCCGACGGCAGGTCACGGGCCGACGGCAGGTCACGGGCCGACGGCGGGAGCCTGACCGGTCAGGTGCATTCGCCGGTGCCGACGGCCCGGGTGCGCTCGGCGCCGGCGAGGGCGACGGGACGGGCCTCGGCCGCGGTCACCGCGAAGCCGGTGTTCGGGTCGTCGGCCGCCGCCGCGAAGATCACCCCGAGAACCAGCCCGTTCGAGGAGACAAGCGGGCCGCCCGAGTTGCCGCTCTGCACGAGCGCCCGGATCGTGTAGACCTCCCGGGTCACGTTGCCGGCGGAGTAGATGTCCGGCCCGGTGATCCGGTCGACGTCCCGGATCCGCGCCGACTGCGCGTTGTACGGGCCGTCGAGCGGGAAGCCCAGCACGATCGCGTCCGCGCCGCTGCCCGCGTTGCCGGCGGCGAAGCGCATCGACGGGCCGGGCAGCCCGGGCACGTGCAGCACGGCCAGGTCCCGGTCGGGGTCGTAGACGACCACCTTGCTGTCGTACCGGTCGCCGTTCAGCTCCACGACCGTGGACCGGGTGCCGGCGACGACGTGCGCGTTGGTCATCACCCGGTCGTCGGCGTAGACGAAGCCGGAGCCCTCGATCCGGCGCGAACAGCTCGGGGCGGAGCCGAGCACCTTGACCACCGATCGCTGGCTGTTGACGACCACCTGGGAGCCGGCGAGCGCCGGGTCGGGCGGCGACACCTGCCGGGCCCGGGTGGGTGCCAGGTCGCCGAAGACGTCGGGGAAGCCGTTGGTGTCGACGGTGTCGCGCAGCGCCGTGGAGAGCTGCTGCGCCTCATCGGGTAGGACCCGGTCGACCACCGTGAGCAGCGCGCTGTTGCGTACCGAGGAGGCCAGCCAGGGCAGCGACGACGAGCCGAGCGGCACCGCGACGAGCCAGGCGACCAGTAGGACGGCGAAGAGCGAGACGAACGCCCCGCCGACGTCGTCGACCCGCTTGCCGACGTCGCTGGTGATCGTCTTGCGCAGGTGTGAACCGAGCCAGCCGGCGAGCGCCTGCCCGACCACCGCCAGCCCGAAGATCGCCACCAGCGACACCAGCACCCGGGTGCCGCTGTCGACGAACTGCCGGGCCAGCAACGGCCCCAGCTGGAGGCCCAGGAGCGCGCCCAGGAAGAAGCCGGAGAACGACAGCACCCCGATGACGAAGCCCTGGCGGTATCCGCTGATCGCGAACACGAGCATGAGCAGCAGCAGTACGAGATCCACGGCGGACACGCGTCAAGCGTACGGGCACCGGGCCCGCGAGATGACCATCGCTTGCCGAAGGTGACCGTCCGGTCAGCGCACCGGCGTCTCGTCCACCGCGTCGGTGCCGGCGGAGGGCGCCGGAGCCTCCCCGCTCGGCGGCAGGTCCACGACCCGGTCGCGCGGCCACGGCCGGGCCCAGCCGCCCATCTCCAGCAGGGTGGCCAGCACCCCGCCGGTGAAGCCCCAGACCAGCATCCCGCGCGCCGAGAAGGCGGGGCCGATCCAGCCGCTCGGGTGGCGGACCCGCATCCGGTTCGCGGGGTCGACCAGCTCGGTGACCGGCAGCCGGGCCACGTGCGCCACCTCGGCCGGCTCCCGGGGGTGCACCGGGTGCGGGGCGTGCCACCAGGCGAGCACCGGGGTGACCACGAAGTCGCTGACCGGGATCCAGAGCTTCGGCAGCTCGGTCAGGACGGTGACGCTGGCCGGGTCGAGGCCGACCTCCTCGTTCGCCTCGCGCAGCGCGGTGGCCCGGGCGTCGGCGTCCTCCGGGTCGGCCGCGCCGCCGGGGAAGGCCGGCTGACCGGCGTGGTTGCGCAGGGTGGCCGCCCGCTGGAGGACCAGCACGTCGGGGCCGGCGCCGGGCTCCTCGCCGAGCAGCACCAGCACGGCGCTCTCCCGCCCCCCGTTCTCCGGGGTGACCAGCCGGGTGAAGTCTTCGCTGCGCGCGCTGCCGAGCCGGGTCAGCAGCGGGTCGAACCAACCCGGGGGCCGCCGGCTCACGCCGGCACCGTCACGCCGAGGTGCTGGCGGACCAGCTCCGCCAGCCGGGCGTCGTCGAGGGCGCCCGTGGAGTCGACGTGCCGTACGCGGCCCTGCCCGTCGACGAAGACGGTCAGGGGGATGGCCTTGCGGTTCAGCTCCCGCTTCAGGCCCTCACCCTGGTCGACCAGCACCGGGAAGCGGATGCCGAAGTCCTCGCCGATGGCCTGGGCCGCCTCGCGGCCGTCCTGGTTGTTGACCCCGACGACCCGGAGCTGGCCGGCGGCCCGCTCGCTGAGCCGCTGGAAGGCGGGCAGTTCCTTGCGGCAGGGCGGGCACCAGGACGCCCAGACGTTGATCACCGCCGGGCCGCGCAGGTCGCGCAGGGCTACCGGGGCGCCGCCGGTGAAGCAGTTCAGGGTCAGCTCGGGCAGCGTCTGCCCCCCGCCGCCGGACGGTGGGGCAGGTGCGGCGGACGCGGGCGGCGTACCGAGGGCGGAGCAGTCCTGGAAGGGCGACGGGCGGTTGGCGGCGGCCTTCTGCCGCTCGGACGGGCCCGGGTCCTTCTCCTCGGTGCCGGCGGTGCACCCTGCGACGGCCAACAGCACGGGTACGAGCAGGGCGACGAGCCGGCGTCGCGACTGCGGGGCCCGCGACACCGGCGCACTCCTCGCGCTCATCGGTTCACCGTGGTTCGCGACTGCGGGGCTCGCAAGACCGGCTCACTCCTCGCGCTCACGGTGCCTCCGCCACGACGGCCTGGACCGGCACCAGCTCCGGGTCGACCCCGGCCGCCACCGCGAGGTCCCGGGCCCGGGGGCCCTTGAGCAGCTTCGCGGCCGCCGCCGGCTCGGTCGGGCCGGTGCCGTACGACGGGCACAGCTTCACCAGCGTGCACGCGCCGCAGGCCGGCTTGCGGGCGTGGCAGACCCGCCGGCCGTGGAAGATGATCCGGTGCGACAGCATGGTCCAGTCGCGCCGGGGGAAGAGCGCCCCGATCGCGTGCTCGATCTTGACGGGGTCGGTCTCGGCGGTCAGCCGCCAGCGCTGCACCAGCCGCTGGAAGTGGGTGTCGACGGTGATCCCGGGGACGTCGAAGGCGTTGCCGAGGATGACGTTGGCGGTCTTGCGGCCGATGCCGGGCAGCTCGACCAGGTCGGCGAGCCTGCCGGGGACCTGGCCGCCGTGCCGCTCGACGAGGGCCTGGCCGAGCTTCATCAACGAGTCGGTCTTGTTGCGGTAGAAGCCGGTGGGCCGGATCAGCTCCTCCAGCTCCGCCCTGTCCGCGCCCGCGTAGTCGGCAGCGGTCGGGTAGCGGGCGAAGAGCTTCGGGGTGACCTCGTTGACCTTCTTGTCCGTGCACTGGGCGGAGAGGATCGTCGCGACGGCCAGCTCCAGGGGGTTGGAGTGGTCCAGTTCACAGTGCGCGTCGGGGTGGGTGTCGGTCAGCATCCGGCCGATCCGCCGGGCGCGACGGGTGCGCCCGAGGTCGGTCTCGGTGAAGCCGGAGGAACTCGTGGTCACGCCGGCCAGCCTACGTCGCCCGGCCGACGGTCGGCCGGGGCCACGCGCCGTACCGGCCCGGTCAGCCGCCCTGCGGCGCGCTGATCGCGCCCGCGTCGTCGAAGCGGGCGCCGGTCTCCGGGAAGTCGCTCTTGGTGAGCTGCTTCAGCAGGCCCAGCCCGCGGTCGTCGCGGTCCATGGTCGGCTTGCCGATGGAGTTCATGTACGTCGAGACGAACGAGCCGCCCGCCCAGCTGCCGTCCGGGTTCAGCGACACCTTCAGCACCCCGCCCCAGCCGAGCCGGCCGGCGTTGCTCAGGGAGTTGCCCCCGCCGGCGAAGTTGCCCAGGCTGTACGCGATCAGCCGGCCCTTGTAGAACTCCATGCCGCGCAGCACGTGCGGGCCGTGCCCGACGATGAGGTCCGCCCCGGCGTCGATCATCGCCTTGGAGAACTTGACCGGGTCGCCCCGGTTCTCGCCGAGGAACATCTCGGTGCCCGGCTTGACCCGCGTCTTGTCGGCCCCCTCGCCGCCCATGTGCACCTGCACGACGACCACGTCGGCCATGCCGGCCGCCTTGGTGATCACCTTCTTCGCCGCGGCGATGTCGGTGAGGCTGTTGGACCAGACGTACGACGAGAAGCCGGCGACCGCGACCTTGACCCCCTTGACGTCGACGACGGTGATCTGGTCGGGCGCCCCGGTGTGCGCGAGCTCGTACTTCTCCAGCGCCTTCTGGGTGTTCTCGTAGCCCTTCGGGCCGAAGTCGTAGCCGTGGTTGTTGGCCTGGTTGAGCAGGTCGAAGCCGGCGTCGCGCAGGTGTGCGGCGTACTCGGGCGGGGCCCGGAACTGGAAGCAGCGGGTCGAGTTCGGCCCGCACTTGCCGGTGCCGGTGTCGACGGTGAGCGGCTCCTCCAGGTTGCCCATCACGAGGTCGGCCGCGAGCGCCTTCTCGACCGAGTCGAAGAAGCCCTTGCCTCCGGAGGGGGGCAGTCGGTTCGGCGCGTTGCCCATGATGATGTCGCCGGTCGCGGAGAGCGAGATGGCCTGCTCGGCGGGCTGGGCGGAGCGGGTGGGCTCGCCCGAGCGGACCGGGGCGCCGGTGTTGCCGCCCCCCGTGCCGGGCTGCCAGACCGCGTCGGACCCGGAGTCGGGCCCTCCGCAGCCGGCGGCGAGCAGGACGGCGAGCAGCACGCCGAGGCCGAGTGCGGCGCGGCGGCGCGGTGGGGAGGCGGCAGCGTACATCGAGCGCGACCTTATCGGGCTTGCAACGCCGAGACGAGAGCCGATCGGACGGAGTCTCAGCCCGCCGGTCGGTCCGACCACGGGACCACGGTGCCGGCCCCGCCGGCCGTGACGGCGGCGTGCACGGCCCGGGCCAGCGGGGCGCCCCAGGTCGAGCGCGGTCCGCCGTACGCCGACTCGGGGCCGTCGACGGGGCACAGCACGGTGACGGCGTCCGTCGGGGTGCCGGTGCCCGGCACGCCCAGCTCCGCGATCGCCTGCGCCTTCGCCTCGGTGGCCGTGGCGACGGCGTTGACCAGGGCGGCGTCGCCGAGCCGGGCCGGGACGTACGCCACGACGTTGACGGTGCCGACCCGCTGCACCGGCGCCGCCGGGGCGGGTGCCGCCGCCCAGACCGGGGTGCCCAGGCCGACCGTGGCCCAGATCCGCACGCCGGTGTCCGTCCGGGCGACGACCTCGGCGACGTCCACCCCGGTCAGCAGGCCCACCCCGGGCCCGTCCAGGCCGAGCCGGTCGGCCAGTTCGGCCAGGTGGTCGGCGGGGTCGTCCCGGTCGTACGACATGGGCACGGTCGCGTTGACGACCCAGTGCCGGACGCCGATCCCGCCGCCCAGCGGCGCGGAGCTGACCGCGCGCAGCGGACCGTCGGCGCGCCACACGAGCAGCGGGACGTCCCGACCGTCCTCCGGGCGGGCGGTCAGCACGGGTTCACTCAGCACGTGGTGACCCTACGACCCGGGTGTCGGGGGCCGACCCGGCGCCCGGGCGGGCGCGCGATCCTACTGCTTGATCAGGGCCGGCAGGTTACGCCCAACGATCAAGATTCCAGGGGTGCACCTCTGATTGCTGCTCACGTGCGCCTAGACTGGCGACGCGCGAGGGATCAGCGGACGGCGGACCCGGCCGACGGACGGCACGCGCAGGCGGAGGTGCGCGATGGACGAGGTACTGGCTCGCAGCGGGATCTTCCAGGGCGTCGACCCGGAGGCTGCCGAGGCACTCGCCAAGGAGATGGAGACGCTCGAGGTCCGCAAGGGCGAGATCGTCTTCAACGAGGGCGAACCCGGCGACAGTCTCTACATCCTGCTGTCCGGCAAGATCAAGGTGGGTCGGCGCGCTGCCGACGGCCGGCAGAACCTGATCGCGGTGATGGGCCCGTCGGACATGGTGGGCGAGCTGTCGCTCTTCGACCCCGGCCCGCGTACGGCGACGGCCACGGCGGTCACCGACACCCGTCTGGTGCGGCTGCGCAAGCAGGCCCTGCGCCCGTGGCTGAACAACCGCCCGGAGATCGCCGAGCAGCTGCTGCGGGTGCTCGCCCGCCGGCTCCGGCGCACGAACGACTCCCTGGCCGACCTGATCTTCACCGACGTGCCCGGCCGCGTCGCCAAGAACCTGCTCCAGATGGCCGGCCGCTTCGGCACCCGCGACGGCGGGGTGCTGCGGGTGACCCACGACCTCACCCAGGAGGAGATCGCCCAGCTCGTCGGCGCCTCCCGGGAGACCGTCAACAAGGCGCTGGCCGACTTCGCCTCGCGCGGGTGGCTGCGCCTGGACGGCAAGAGCATCATCATCCTCGACCCGGAGCGCCTGGCCCGCCGCGCCCGCGTCTGACGCACCCGGCTGGTCTGCCCCGGCTCTATCTGCCCGGGGCAGAATCGCTGGACACCGTGCCCGCCCGGCGGGCACGGTTGAGCGATGCTGGACCGGGTGGCCGTTCTCTCCGACATCCACGGTGCGCTGCCGGCGTTGGAGGCCGTGCTGGCCGAGCCGGACGTCGCCGCCGCCGACCTGATCGTGCTCACCGGCGACATCGCGGCCGGCCCGCAGCCGGTCGAGGTGCTGGACGTGCTCGCCGGGCTGGGCGACCGGGCCCGCTGGGTACGGGGCAACGCGGACCGCGAGCTGGTGCAGGCGCGGGCCGGCCGCCCCTCCCCGATCGACGTCTCCAACTGGGCGGCGGAGCAGCTCCGCGACGACCAGGTGGCCCGGTTGGCGGCACTGCCGCTGACGGTCACCCTGGAGGTAACCGGCCTCGGCCCGGTGCTGTTCTGCCATGCCACCCCGCGCGACGACGAGGAGGTCGTGCTCGTCGACTCCCGGATGGAACGCTGGGCGGAGGTGCTCGCCGACGTCCCGGCCGAGGTGGGCACGGTCGTCTGCGGGCACACCCACATGCCGTTCACCCGGCTGGCCGACCGGCGGCTGATCGTCAACCCGGGCAGCGTCGGGATGCCCTACGGCGGTCCCGGCGCCTACTGGGCGCTCCTCGGGCCCGGGGTGGACCTGCGGCGTACCCCCTTCGACGTGGACGCCGCCTGCGCCCGGGTGACGGCCGAGTCGGGCTTCCCCGACGCCGCCGAGTGGGCGGACGAGTACCTGCGCTCCCGACACAGCGACGCCACGGCCCTCGCGGTGTTCGCCCCGCGCGACGGCCGCTGAGCGGTCGCCTGCGGATGGCCCCCATCGGGCACAGATGCCTGCACCCCGGGATTCCGCTGCGGCAGCTCCGCGCGCGGAGAGGATCGTCCGCTTCCGGTGCTCGCCACGCAGACCCGTCGAGGTAAGGACGAGACCCGTCGCGCCCTGTCGAGCTGCCCCGTCCATGGGACCGGCCGACCCGTCCGGGCAAGCCGGCGACCTCCGCACTGGCTCCCTGCCCCGTCCGTAGGGGCAGCTCGACAGCGTCCGACCGCCTGCCCCCATCCCAGGCCGACACGCGTCGACCGGGCCTCGGCCAGAAAAAGTCAGGCTTGACTGTTTGTTTCCGGGGCGGCACGCTGTCCCCGTGCCCGCATCGACCCGCGTCCCACAGCAGGAGCGCAGCCGCGCCACCCAGGCCCGGCTGCTGGAGGCGACCGTCGAGTGCCTGGTCGAGCACGGCTGGTCCGGCACCACCACCACCGTCGTCGCGACCCGGGCCGGCGTCTCGCGCGGCGCCCAGCTGCACCACTACCCCACCAAGGCCGCGCTGGTCACCGCCGCCGTCGCCCACCTCGCGGAGCGGCGGGCGGAGGAGCTGCGCACCGAGGCCGAGGCGCTGCCGCCCGGCCCCCAGCGGCTCGACTTGGTGATCGACCTGCTCGGCGCGGCGTTCACCGGCCCGCTCTTCGTCGCGGCCCTCGAACTCTGGGTCGCCGCCCGCACCGACCGGGAGCTGCGCGAGGCCCTGGTGCCGCTGGAGGCCCGGGTCGGCCGCGAGATGCACCGGCTCACCGTCGCGCTGCTCGACGTGGACGAGCGCCGCCCGGGCGTACGCGAGGCGGTGCAGGCGACCCTCGACCTGCTCCGCGGGCTCGGCGTGGCCAACCTGCTCAACGACGACTCGTCCCGCCGCGCCGCCCTGCTGCACACCTGGAAGCGCCAGCTCGCCACCCTGCTCACCCCCTGACCGCCCGCCCTGACCGGCCCGCCCAGCCCCCCGGAGGCACCATGGTCGACCTCAAGGACCTGCTCGCGGACCTGACCGACGAGTCCGAGCAGCTCGACGACCTGGTGACCGGCCGGGCGTCGGCCGACTGGGGGCGGGCCACCCCGTCGCCGGGCTGGAGCGTCGGGCACCAGATCGCCCACCTCGCCTGGACCGACCGCGTGGCGCTGCTCGCCGCCACCGACGCCGAGGCCTTCCTCGCCGCCGTGCTCGCCGCCCCCGACCCCGCCCGGCTCGTCGACTCCGGCGCGGAGGAGTTCCTCGCCCCGCCGGGCGAGCTGCTTCCCCGCTGGCGGGCCGGCCGGGCGGCGCTCGCCGACGCGCTGGCCCGCGTGCCGGCGGGCGGGAAGCTGCCCTGGTTCGGCACCCGGATGTCGGCCGCCTCGATGGCCACCGCCCGGATCATGGAGACCTGGGCACATGGCACGGACGTGGCCGACGCCCTCGGGGTGGCCCGCCCCGGCACCGACCGGTTGCGACACGTCGCGCACCTCGGCTTCCGTACCCTCGGCCACAGCTTCGCCGCCCACGGCCGGCCGGCGCCGACGGCGCCGGTGCGCGTCGAGTTGACGGCGCCGCGGGGCGACACCTGGGCGTACGGCCCGACCGACGCCGCCGACCGGGTCACCGGTCCGGCGCTCGACTTCTGCCTGCTGGTCACCCAGCGCAGGCACCGCGCCGACCTGGCGCTGACCGCGACCGGCCCGGTGGCCGACGCGTGGCTGGACGTCGCGCAGGCCTTCGCCGGCCCACCCGGCCCCGGCCGCCCACCGACGGCCCCCGGAAGCGACGCGGCGGGCGGGGTGGCGGCGTGAGCGGCGCACTGCGGGTGGGCAACGCCTCCGGCTTCTACGGCGACCGGTCGACGGCGTGGCGGGAGATGCTCGACGGCGGCGAACTGGACGTGCTCACCGGCGACTACCTCGCCGAGCTGACCATGCTGATCCTCGGCCGGGACCGGCTGCGCGACCCCTCCCTCGGCTACGCGAAGACCTTCCTCCGCCAGCTGGAGGGCTGCCTCGGCACCGCGCTGGACCGGGGCGTGCGGCTCGTGACCAACGCCGGCGGGCTGAACCCGGCGGGCCTGGCCGCCGCCATCGGGTCCCTCGCCGACCGGCTCGGCCTGACCGTCCGCGTCGGGTACGTCGAGGGCGACGCCCTCGCCCGCCCGGACGCGCTCACGGCGAACGCCTACCTCGGGGCGTACGGCATCGCCGCCTGCCTGGACGGCGGGGCGGACGTGGTGGTCACCGGCCGGGTGACCGATGCGTCGCTGGTGGTCGGACCGGCGATCGCCCGGTTCGGCTGGGGCCGCGACGACCTGGACGCGCTGGCCGGGGCGACCGTCGCCGGCCACCTGCTCGAGTGCGGGGCGCAGGTCACGGGGGGCAACTTCAGCTTCTTCACGGAGCTGCCCGACGGCGGGCGGCGTCCCGGCTTCCCGGTCGCCGAAGTGCACCCCGACGGCTCCTGCGTGATCACCAAGCACCCCGGCACCGGCGGCGCGGTCACCGTGGAGACGGTCACCGCCCAGCTGCTCTACGAGATCGGCGGCCCGGCCTACCTCGGGCCGGACGTGGTGACCCGGCTGGACACGGTGGAGCTGGGCGCCGACGGGCCGGACCGGGTGCGGGTGAGCGGCGTCCGGGGCACGCCTCCGCCGGGCACCCTCAAGGTGGGCGTGAACAACCTCGGCGGCTTCCGCAACTCGATGACCTTCGTCCTGTGCGGGCTCGACATCCCCGCCAAGGCGGCCCTGGTCCGCAGTCAGGTCGAGGCGGCGGTCGGCACGGAAGGGCTGGAGTTCGTCCTGGCCCGCACCAACCACGCGGACGCGGCCGACACCGAGGCGGCGAGCGCGCTGCTGCACGTACACCTGCGCGACGGCGACAAGGCGCGGGCCGGGCGGGCGTTCTCGGCCGCCGCGGTGGAGCTGGCCCTGGCCTCGTACCCCGGCTGCACCCTGACCACGCTGCCCGGCGACGCCGCGCCCTACGGGGTGTTCACCGCCGACGCCGTGCCGCAGGATGCGGTGCCGCACGTCGCGGTGCTCCCCTCCGGCGAGCGGGTGCCGATCCCGCCGCCGGCCCGCACCGCCGCCCCGGCGGACGAGCCGGCGCCCGCCGCCGACCCGCCGGAGGCGGACCCGGCGCCGGCCGACCGGCCCACCCGGCGCGCTCCGCTCGGCGAGCTGGTCGGGGCCCGCTCCGGCGACAAGGGCGGCGACGCCAACCTGGGCGTCTGGGCCCGCACGGACGCGACCTGGTCGTGGCTGCGCGGCTGGCTGACCACCGCCCGGCTGCGCGAGCTGCTGCCGGAGACCGCGCCGCTGGCCGTGGAGCGGTACGAGCTGCCGAACCTGCGGGCGGTCAACTTCGTCCTCCGGGGCCTGCTCGGGCAGGGGGTGGCCGCCTCCACCCGGTTCGATCCGCAGGCCAAGGCGCTCGGCGAGCTGCTCCGCTCCCGGCTCGTCGACCTGCCGGCGGACCTCATGCCCGGCCCGGACCCCCGGGCCGGCGGCGCGACGCCCGGGGAGGGCCGATGACCATCGTGGACACGCCGGAGCGCCGGCAGTTACGGGAGCTGACCCGGGCCTTCGTCACCCGGGAGGTGCTGCCGCACCTGGACGACTGGGAGCGGGCCGGCGAGATCCCCCGCGAGCTGCACGCCACCGCCGCCAAGCTCGGCCTGCTCGGCATCGGCTTCCCGGAGGCCATCGGCGGCAGCGGCGGGGACCTGCTCGACTCGATCATCGTGACCGAGGAGATCATCCGCTCGGGTGGCTCGTCCGGGCTGATCGCCGCGCTCTTCACGCACGGCATCGCGCTGCCGCACATCGTCGCCTCCGGCGACCCGGAGCTGATCGACCGGTACGTCCGGCCGACGCTGGCCGGCACCATGATCGGCGCGCTGGCGATCACCGAGCCCGACGGCGGCTCGGACGTGGCGAGCATCCGCACCCACGCGCGGCGGGACGGCGACCACTACGTGGTCAACGGGTCGAAGACCTACATCACCAGCGGCGTACGGGCCGACTTCGTGACCACCGCCCTCTGCACCCTGCCCCCGGGCAGCGGCGCCCTGACCCTGCTGGTGATCGACAAGGACACCCCCGGCTTCACCGTCGGGCGCCGGCTGGAGAAGCTCGGCTGGCACTGCTCCGACACCGCCGAGCTGTCGTTCGCCGACGCCCGGGTGCCGGTGGCGAACCGGGTCGGCGCGGAGGACACCGCCTTCCTGTCGATCATGCAGAACTTCGCCGCCGAGCGGCTCTCGCTCGCCACCCAGGCGTACGCGACCGCGCAGCGCTGCGTGGAGTTGGCGGTGCGCTGGTGCCGGGACCGGTCCACGTTCGGCCGCCCCCTGGCGAGCCGGCAACTGGTCCGGCACCGGCTGGCCGAGATGCACACCCGCACCGAGGCGGCCCGCGCGTACGTGCACGAGGTGGCGGCGCGGGTGGCCGCCGGCGAGCCGGTGGTGACCGAGGTGGCGATGGCGAAGAACGTCGCGGTGGCGGCCTGCGCCGAGGTCGTCGACCAGGCGCTCCAACTGCACGGCGGCTACGGCTACCTGCGCGACGCCGAGGTGGAGCGGCACTACCGCGACGCCCGGATCCTCGGCATCGGCGGCGGCACCACCGAGATCATGAACGAGATCGTCGCGAAAGGCATGGGCCTGTGAGTGCGAGGAGTGAGCCGGGTCTGCGAGCCCCGCAGTCACGAACGAAGGAGGGCCTGTGAGTGCGAGGAGTGAGCCGGGTCTGCGAGCCCCGCAGTCACGAACGAAGGAGGGCCTGTGAGTGCGAGGAGTGAGCCGGGTCTGCGAGCCCCGCAGTCACGAACGAAGGAGGGCCTGTGAGTGCGAGGAGTGAGCCGGGTCTGCGAGCCCCGCAGTCACGAACGAAGGAGGGCCTGTGACCACACTGCGCAGCGCGGTCGACCCGTCCTCGCCGGGGCACCGCGCCAACCGGGAGGCGCTGCTGGAGCGCCTCGCCGAGCTGGACGCGGCCCTCGACAAGGCCCGCGCCGGGGGCGGCGAGAAGTACGTGACCCGGCATCACGGGCGCGGCAAGCTGCTCCCCCGGGAGCGGATCGAGCTGCTGCTCGACCCGGACAGCCCGTTCCTGGAGCTGTCGCCGGTGGCGGCGTACGGCACCGACTTCCCGGTCGGCGCCAGCGTGGTGACCGGCATCGGCGTCGTCGAGGGCGTCGAGTGCATGATCGTCGCCAACGACCCGACGGTACGCGGCGGCGCGGTGAACCCGTGGTCGCTGGCGAAGACCCGCCGGGCGGGCGAGATCGCCCTGGCCAACCGGCTGCCGATGGTGAACCTGGTCGAGTCGGCCGGCGCGGACCTGCCCACCCAGGCGGAGATCTTCATCCCGGGCGGGCGGGTGTTCCGCGACCTGACCCGGCTCTCGGCCGCGAAGATCCCCACGGTCAGCGTGGTCTTCGGCAACGCCACCGCCGGGGGCGCGTACGTGCCGGGGATGTCCGACCACGTGATCATGATCCGGGACCGCTCGCAGGTCTACCTGGCCGGGCCGCCGCTGGTGAAGATGGCCACCGGCGAGGTCACCGACGACGAGTCCCTCGGCGGGGCGGCCATGCACGCCACGACGTCCGGGCTGGCCGACTTCCTCGCCTCCGACGAGCGCGACGGCATCCGGCTGGCCCGGCAGTGCGTACGCCGGCTGAACTGGCGCAAGCAGGGCCCGGCGCCGCGCAACCCGCGCCCGGCCCCGCCCAGGTACGACCCCGAGGAGCTGCTCGGCATCGCCAGCGCCGACCTGAAGGTGCCGTTCGACCCGCGCGAGGTGCTGGCCCGGGTGCTCGACGACAGCGCCTTCGACGAGTTCAAGCCCGGCTACGGCACCGCCCTGGTGACCGGCTGGGGCGAGCTGCACGGCTACCCCGTCGGGGTGCTGGCCAACGCGCGGGGCGTGCTGTTCAGCGAGGAGGCGCAGAAGGCGGCCCAGTTCATCCAGCTCGCCAACGTCGCCGACACCCCGCTGGTCTTCCTCCAGAACACCACCGGCTACATGGTCGGCACCGAGTACGAGCAGCGCGGCATCATCAAGCACGGCGCCCTCATGATCAACGCGGTGTCGAACTCGACGGTGCCGCACCTGACGGTCAACCTGGGCGCCTCCTACGGCGCCGGCAACTACGGCATGTGCGGGCGGGCGTACGAGCCGAGGTTCCTGTTCACCTGGCCGAACGCCAAGTCGGCGGTGATGGGGCCGGCGCAGCTCGCGGGTGTGCTGTCCATCGTGGCCCGGCAGGCCGCCGCCGCCCGGGGCCGCGACTACGACGAGGACTCCGACGCCGCGATGCGGATGATGGTCGAGCAGCAGATCGAGTCGCAGTCCGGCGCGCTCTTCCTCTCCGGCCGTCTCTACGACGACGGGGTGATCGACCCCCGCGACACCCGTACCGTCCTCGGGCTCTGCCTGTCGGCGATCCACAACGCACCGGTCAGGGGCGCCGACGGCTTCGGCGTCTTCCGCATGTGAGCGCGAGGAACGCAGCGAAGCGGAGTCCCGCAGTCGCGAACGAAAGGCAGGCCCAGTGATCAGGAGACTTCTAGTGGCGAACCGGGGCGAGATCGCCCGCCGGGTCTTCGCCACCTGCCGGGCGCTGGGCGTCGAGACGGTGGCCGTGCACGCCGACGCCGACGCCGACGCGCCGTTCGTCGCCGAGGCCGACCACGCCGTGCGGCTGCCCGGGAACACGCCCGCCGAGACGTACCTGCGCATCGACCTGATCCTCGACGCGGCCCGCAGGACCGGGGCGGACGCCGTGCATCCCGGCTACGGCTTCCTCGCCGAGAACGCCGAGTTCGCCGCGGCGGTGACCGACGCGGGGCTGGCCTGGGTGGGCCCGCCCCCGAAGGCGATCGCCGCGATGGGCGACAAGATGGCGGCGAAGGCACTACTCGCCGAGGCGGGCGTGCCGATGCTGCCCACCTGGACCGACGCCGACGAGATCACCGACTTCCCGGTGCTGGTGAAGGCGTCCGCCGGGGGCGGCGGGCGCGGCATGCGCGTGGTCCGGGACGCCGCCGGGCTGGCCGAGGCCGTCGCCTCCGCGCGCCGCGAGGCGGCCGGCGCGTTCGGCGACGGCACGGTCTTCATCGAGCGGTACGTCGAGCGGGGCCGGCACGTCGAGGTGCAGATCTTCGGCGACACCCACGGGACGGTGGCCGCCCTCGGCGTGCGGGACTGCTCCATCCAGCGCCGCCACCAGAAGATCGTCGAGGAGGCGCCCGGGGTCCTCCCCGCCGAGGTGCGGGAGCGGCTGCACGCCGCGGCGGTGGCCGCCGGCCGGGCGGTCGACTACGTCGGCGCCGGCACGGTGGAGTTCCTGCTCGCGCCCGACGGGGAGATCTACTTCCTGGAGATGAACACCCGCCTCCAGGTCGAGCACCCGGTCACCGAACTCTGCACCGGGCTGGACCTGGTCCGCCTGCAACTGATGGTCGCCGAGGGCCAGGCCCTGCCGGAGAACGCGACCGACCCGCACTGGATGCGCGGCTACGCGATCGAGGTGCGGCTCTGCGCCGAGGATCCGGCGCAGGGCTGGCGTCCGGCCACCGGCACCGTCCACCGGTTCGCGGTCCCCGGGGTGGACCGGGAGTTCGGCAACCTACGGGGGATCGGCCTGCGGCTGGACTCCGGTGTGGTGGACGGCTCGACCGTCGGGGTGCACTACGACTCCATGCTTGCGAAGGTGATCGCCTGGGCGCAGACCCGTGCCGAGGCGATCCGGCTGCTGGCAGGCGCGCTGGCCCGGGCCGAACTGCACGGCGTGACCACCAACCGGGACCTGCTGGTCCGGGTACTGCGCAGCCGCGAGTTCGGCGCCGTGGAGATCGACACCGGCTTCCTGGACCGGCACGAGGAGGTCTTCGCCCCACTACTGCCCGCCGACCAGCTCCCTCTGGTGGCCCTGGCCGCCGCGCTGGCCACCGCCGCCGCCCGTCGGGCCGACGCGCCGGTGCTCGCCGGGCTCCCGTCGGGCTGGCGCAACGTGCCCGCGTTCCCACAGGTCACCCGCTACGCGGGGCCGGACGGCGAGATCGAGGTCCGCTACCGGCTGGACCGCTCGGGCGGCCTCGCCGAGTGGTCGACCTCGCCGGGTGCCCGCACCGACGGGCCGCCCACGGACGCAGCGGCCCCGGCGGCCGCGCCGACGCCGGACGAGACGGCCACGGCAGGCGGGCCGGCGTCGCACGAGACGGCGGCAGACGCACCGACGCCGGCGGTGAGCCTGGTCCAGGTCGCCCCGGACCGGGTGGTGCTCGACGTGGCCGGGGTGCGGCGCGCGTACCGCGTACACCGGGTGTCCTCGGAGGTCTTCGTGGACGGCCCGGACGGGGCGGCGAGCCTCGCCGAGCTGCCGCGCTTCCCCGATCCCGCCGCGGAGCTGGCGGCCGGGTCGCTGGTCGCGCCGCTGCCCGGCGCGGTGACCCGGGTGCACGTCGAGGTCGGTCAGCGGGTGGCGGCCGGCGACCTGCTGCTGACGCTGGAAGCGATGAAGCTGGAACATCCCGTGCTCGCCCCGGCCGACGGCGTGGTAGCCGAGCTTCCGGTCGCGACCGGCGGGCAGGTCGACACGGGCGCCGTGCTGGCCGTGGTCAACCCCGAGTGATCCTGGAGGCCCCCCGATGAACTTCGACCTCACCCCCGAGCAGGACCAGCTCCGCGACGCCGTGCGCGCCCTGGGCCGCCGGTACGGCCACGACTACTTCGTCACCAAGGCCAGGGCCGGCGAGCACACCACCGAGCTGTGGGACGACGCCGGTCGGCTGGGCTACCTCGGGGTCAACATCCCCACCGAGTACGGCGGCGGCGGGGGCGGGATCACCGAGCTGGCCATCGTCTGCGAGGAGCTGGCGGCGGCCGGTTGCCCGCTGCTGCTGCTGGTGGTCTCCCCCGCCATCGCGGCCACGGTGATCGCCCGGCACGGCACCGAGGAGCAGCGCAAGCGCTTCCTGCCGGGCTTCGCCGACGGCTCGCTGAAGGTGGTCTTCGCGATCACCGAGCCGGAGGCCGGCTCCAACTTCCACCGGCTCGGCACGGTGGCCCGCCGCGACGGCGACGACTGGCTGCTCTCCGGCCGCAAGTGCTACATCTCCGGCGTCGACGAGGCGTCGTACGTGCTGGTCGTCGCCCGCACCGAGGACGCGGTCTCCGGCAAGCTGAAGCCGGCGCTGTTCGTGGTGCCGACCGACGCGCCGGGGCTGACCCGCTCCAAGCTGGACATGGAGATCGTCTCCCCGGAGAACCAGTTCCTGCTCTACCTCGACGACGTGCGGCTGCCCGCCGACGCGCTGGTCGGCGAGTCGCTGGACGCCGGCCTACCGGCGCTCTTCGCCGGGCTCAACCCGGAGCGGATCACGGTCGCCGCGATGGGCGCCGGCACCGGCCGGTACGCCATCGAGCGGGCCAGCGAGTACACGGCCACCCGCAAGGTCTGGGGCGGCCGGAGCATCGGCTCGCACCAGGGCGTGGCCCATCCGCTCGCGCACGCGGCCGTGCAGGTCGAACTGGCCCGCCTGATGATCCACAAGGCGGCCACCCTCTACGACGCGGGCCGCGACCTGGAGGCCGGGGTGTCCGGCAACATGGCCAAGTACGCCGCCGGGGAGGCCGCGGCGCTGGCCGTCGACACCGCCGTACAGGTGCTCGGCGGGGCCGGCATGACCACCGAGTACGGCGTCGCCACGCTGCTCGGCGCGGTGCGCGCCGGCCGGATCGCCCCGGTCAGCCGCGAGATGATCCTCAACTTCGTCGCCCAGCACGTCCTCGGCCAGGACAAGTCCTACTGAGCGGGCCGGGGTGCGGCGGGCGCCCGATCGCCCGCCGCACCCCGGGTCCTCAGCGGACGGTCAGCGTGCCGACCGCCGGCAGCGGCGCCACCACCGGCGGAAGCCGCTTCGGCTCGCCGCGCCCGGGGGCACCCTCGGCGGCCAGCGCGCCCTTCGACGCCTCCGCGCGGCGGGTCGCCCCCGGCTCCGCCGGCAGCTCCGCGAACGGCTGGACGTCGCCCACGCAGACCTTGCCGTTGGCCGGCAGCGCCCCGCGCAGCAGGTACGCGTCGACGGCGCCGGTCACGCAGGCCGACGTCCCGTACGCGGTGTGTCCCCAGCTGTCGCTGCTGAGCAGGCGGCTGTTCGGCAGCAGCCGGGCGGAACTGACCGCGCCCCGGTAGTTGGTCGCCGGGTCCCAGTAGTTGCCCACCACCAGCACCGGCGCGGCGGTGCGCCGGTTGAACGGGCCGGTGTAGGCATCCTCGTCCCGCACGGTCCACGTCTTGCGGGCGCACGGCGAGGTGGCCCACGTCCAGAGCCGACCGAAGTACGGGTCGCGCCTGTCGGCCTTCGCGGCGCGCGCCGGGAACGAGCCGGCGTCCTTCGGGTGGTACGCGTCGGTGCAGTCCACGCCGAGGAAGGTCTCCAACCCGTTGTCGTACGGGAAGTCGTACCGGCGGGCCTGCTCGCGGGCCTTGGCGGCCTGCCGGGTCACGTCGGCCGTGGCGGGGCGACGGGCGGCCGGGGACGCCGCCGGGTCGGTGAGCACCAGCAGGGCGGCGGTGAGGTCGACGACCTCGGCGTAGCCCGTCGGGCCGTAGAGCGCGCCCAGGTTCGCGGCGACGAAGTCGGCGTACGTGACGGTGATCGGGCCGAAGTCGGGGTCCTCGATCACCACCGGCTTGGCCCGCAGCCGCTTCGCGACCAGGTCGAACGACGCGACGGGGTCCCCCTCGGCCAGCGCACACGCCTGCGCGCCGGCCCTGTCGCAGCGCACCAGGATCTCCCGCAGCGCCTTGTACGCGCCCTGCGCGCTGCGCATCCGGTCCTCCTGGGACAGGCTGCGCGCCTTGCCCTGGCCGACCCACTCGTTCGGGTTGAGCACGCCGTCGATCACCAGGGCCCGGACCCGGTCGGGGAACATGTTGGCGTAGTACTGGCCGAGGATGCTGCCGTAGCTGAAGCCGAGGTAGGTGAGCTTCCGGTCGCCCACGGCGCGGCGCAGCACGTCCATGTCCCGAGCCACCTCGGCGGTCGACATCGCGCCGGTGAGTGGCCGGCCCGTGGTGGAGCAGCCCCTGCCGACGGCCTTCGAGGAGGCGACGTACGCCTTCTCCTCGGCCTTCGTCCACGGGAACGCCACGTTCAGCCCGGCGTACGCCCGGGTCTGCTCCTTGACGGACGGGAAGCACCTGACCTGCTGGCTGGCGGCGACGCCGCGCGGGTCGACGCCGACGACGTCGAAGCGGTCGAGCACCTCGTCACCGAGGACGTACGGCGCGGCGAGCGCGATGTCGGTGCCGGAGCCGCCGGGGCCGCCCGGGTTGACGAAGAGGCTGCCGATCTTCCGCTGCTGGTCGCGGGCCTTGACGCGCAGCATGGCGACCTCGGTCGTGGGGCCGTTCGGCTGGTCGTAGTCGCGGGGCAGCCGGACGGTGGCGCACTCGGCGTACTCGTAGCAGGCGTACCAGTCCAGTGTGGGCGTCGGCACCCGGTCGACCCGGCGGGCCTCCTGCGGGCTGGTCCGGTCGGAGGTGACGGGACGGTCCCCGCCGGCGGGGGACGGTGCGGCGGCGGCGGGAGCGACCGCGGCGCCGGCGAGGAGGATGCCGGCGATCCCCGCGGCGGCGATGGACCGGTTTCGTCGTGGCATGTGGACGCCTTCCGGTGGGCGAACAGGACGGTCGGGCCAGGGCTCGACCTCCGTCACTCTAGGGACCGGGCGACAGGGCCGCAGGCCGGCGAGTGACTACATATCCGACAATCCGGGCGAGCGATGTAACGAATAATTCATCGTCGACGCTTTAAGCCCTTCGCCCGCCCCGGGTCATCCCACCCCGGCCATCCACGGCGGCGCCGGCGTCCCGCCGTCCGGCGCGTACTCGGCCGCCACCCGCCAGCCGGCGGGCCCGTCGCGCAACAGCAGGAAGCCGACGACGTCGCTGTGCGGCGCGCCCAGCCCGTAGACCTCGTCGCGCTCGACGAAGCCCATCCGGAGGGCGCAGACCGCCGCCGGGTCGCGCTTGGCGTTCTTGCACAGGCCGAGGTAACGGACCCCCGGGACGGCCGACAGGTGCGCGGCGATCGCCTCGTCCGGGTTGGCGTACCCGCCGCGACCGGCGGCCGGCGAGGCGGAGCCCGCCGGCGGTGGCGTGGCGGACGGCGCGGAGGCGGGCGAGGACGCCCCGGGCGAGGCGCCGCTCGCGGGCGGTGGCGCGGTCGCCGGCTCCGGCGCCCCGTCCGCTCCGCACGCGGCCAGCGCACCCGACACCAGCACGGCGGCGACGATCCGGAGGACGCGGGTCACCGGCACTCCTCTCCCACAGGCGACGATCTTCGAACGGAGATCATCGCATCCGGTGCCGGCGACCCGGTTGACAGCGGGCCCCGCTCGGACATCCTGGACGGGTGGGAATTCCGAGGCCCGACGCGCGGGCGAAGGCGGTCGTCGCGGCGCTGGTGGCGGTCTCGCTGCTGGTGACGCTGATCGTGTGGGGCCGGCAGGATCTCGTCGGGGTGGCCCTGGCGCTGCTCTGCGTCCTCTCGACGATGATCGCGGCCGTCTCCGTGGCGGCGGCCCGGCAGGAGGACGAGGCGGAACCGGGCGTCACACCGGCTGGCCCGGGGCAGCCAGCCGGGGGCCTCTACGGCGTCGACGCCGACACGCTGGAGTCGCTCGACCACCGGGAGACCGTCCGCGCCCTGCGGGAGCGCCACCGGGGGCGCGGTGGCTCAGCGGCCCGTGAGGGTGGGTGAGGCGAGCGCGTCGAGCCCGCGCCCGGCCAGGCAGCGGTACGTCCGGTCGGTGTCCGCCCCGGCCGGGGGCAGCACCTCCAGGTTCCAGCCGTCGGCGATCCTGATCCCGCTGGTGAGCCGGAAGGTGGTCTCGTTGCAGACCCGGCGCACCCCCGCGTCGGCGACGACCTCGTCGTGGTCGGCACCGACCAGGGTGTCGGGAAGTTCGCCCTCGGCGTAGCTCTCCCAGGTGTGCTGGCCGTCGCAGGGCACCCGCGCCGCCCGGGCCCGGGCACCACGCACCACCATCGGGCCGAAGCACTCCAACTCGTCGGCGCAGCCCGCCCCGGCGGGCAGTCCGGCCGTCAGGGCGCAGGCGGGCAGCACCGCGCTCGTCGCCGCCACGCTCGTCGCCGCCACGTCGGCGGTCGGCGCCGGGCCCGGGGCGGACACCACGCCGCCCAGCCACGCGCCGGCGCCGGCCGAGGCGGCCAGCGCCACCATCCCGGCACCGCCGAGGAACCAGCGCCGCCGACGCCGACGGCCGACCGTGGGCACCGTGGGGTGCAGGTCCTCCACCGGCGGTCGCGGTGCGGGCCGGGAGACGTGGTCGGCGGCGTACGGACCGACGGGACCGGGCCCGCCGCCGACCGGCCCGGGCACGCCCGTGCCGCCCACCGGGGAGCCGGCCGGGCCGAGCGGCAGGCCGGCCAGCAGGTCACGCAACTCGACGGCCGAGGGACGCTCGCCGGGGTCGTTGGACATCCCCGCCCGGAGCACGTCGATCATCTCGGGCGGCACGCCGGGCAGGCCGGGGACCGGCTGGTGGAACATCTCCAGCACCGTGATCAGGCTCGGGTTGCGCTCGGACTGCCAGCGTGGCGGCCGGCCGTGCATGACCGCGTAGAGGGTGGCGCAGAGGGCGTAGACGTCGACGGCGGGCGACGGCGGGCTGTGGTTGAACATCTCCGGCGGCGCGTAGGCCGGGGTGAGCACCTCCAGGGCGACCGAGGCGTCACGCATCTCGGCCACGACCGCCAGCCCGAAGTCGGCCAGCACCGCCGAGTTGAAGTGCGAGTGGAGGATGTTCGCCGGCTTGACGTCGCGGTGCAGCACCCCGGCGGCGTGCGAGTGGGCGATCGCGTCGGCGATCTTGACGCCGAGGTCGCGCGCCTCGGCCGGCCCGAGCGGCGAGGTCCGCATCCGCTCGGCGTACGAGCCGTCGCAGAGTTCCATGATCAGGTAGGGGTGCTGGTCGACCGTGACCCCCACGTCGAAGAGGTCGACCACGTGCGGGTGCGACGACATGCGCCCGGCGGCCCGCGCCTCGCGCAGGAAGCGCGCCTGGTCGTGCTCGCTGTCGAGCGTGCGGTTCTCCACCTTGACCGCGACCTCGCGCCCCACCGAGATCTGGGTCGCCTTGTAGATCGTCGCGTAGCCTCCTCGGGCAAACACGCGCAGATCGGTCAGACCGGGCACGATGGGCACCGGCAGGGCACCGGGCGAGGTCTCGGTCACGGCTCTGAAAATACCCAATCGGACCGGCGGCTCAGTGAGCCGCATCGGCGGACGGCACGGCACCGACGGCGGAATCACGCCCGAGCCCCACCGCCCCGGGGCCCGCGCGACGGTCGTCCCACCAGAGCCCGACGGCGGTCGCCGCCGCGCCGAGGCCCTCCCAGAGCGCCACCCCGAAGAACCGCCCGGGGGCGACGTCGGCCAGCACCGCGATGCTGAACACCGTGAACGTGACCAGCCGGAACAGCACGGTGAAGCGGAAGAACGGGCGCCACTCGGTGGCGGTGGCGAGCAGGTAGTAGACCCCCATGTTGAACGAGGCCATCGAGGAGGCCGTCAGGAAGGTGCCGGTGTGGTCGCCCACGGCGCGCGTCGCCGGCACCTCGAGGCCGAGCAGGCGCAGCAGCGCCTCGGGCCAGAGCAGCCCGACCGCCCCCATGAGCAGGGCCAACACGCCGAAGACCGCGATCGTCCATCCGGCGGCCGAACGCGGCAACCTCATGACGGCCCTCCCCAGACCCGACGCGGTCGCACGACCGACCGCCCCTCGAACCTGACACGCTATCGGCCACCCCCGACACACCGCATCCCCAGAAACGCCAGACTTCGGGGGTCGGACCGCGCGGCTGGACACTGGACAGACGAACCACATTTCGTGAATAATGAACCGTAGTTCGAGGGGGAGTACCCGCCACCGGACGCGCCGGCCGTCAGTACGGACCCACCCGGGTCCCGGTCGCGCGGACCGCCGCACCGGCGGTCCGGGGAGACCTTCGGCCAGCACGCCGGCGCCCCGGCGCCGGCCCGGTCAAAGGGAGCCCCGATGTCCGTACCCTGGTGGGCCTGGCTGGCCCTCACCGCCGCGATCGCCGCCATGCTGGCGGTCGACCTGCTGCTGCACCGCGACGACCACGTCATCGGCCTGCGCGAGGCGGCCACCTGGTCGGCGATCTGGATCGCCGCCGGCCTCGCCTTCGGCGTCCTGCTCTGGCTGTGGCAGGGCGACGAGGCCGCCGGCGCCTACTTCGCGGGCTACCTCATCGAGAAGGCCCTGTCGGTCGACAACGTCTTCGTGTTCGCCCTGGTCTTCAGCTACTTCGCGGTGCCGGCCGCCTACCAGCACAAGGTGCTGTTCTGGGGGGTCGTCGGCGCACTGCTGTTCCGTTTCGTCTTCATCCTCCTCGGCGCGGGACTGCTCGAGACGTTCTTCTGGACCGCGTACGTCTTCGGCGCCTTCCTGGTCTGGACCGGCTGGAAGATGGCCTTCCGGCACGACGCCGAGACGCAGCCCGACCGGAACCTCGTGGTCCGCCTCGTCCGCCGGATCGTCCCCACCGACGCCCGCTACCACGGGAGCAGGTTCTTCACCCGCATCGACGGCCGGCGTACGGCGACGCTGCTGTTCATCGTCCTCGTCGCCGTCGAGGCCACCGACCTGATCTTCGCCATCGACTCCGTGGCCGCGATCCTCGCGATCACCACGAGCACGTTCATCGTCTGGACCGCCAACGCCTTCGCCGTCCTCGGCCTGCGCAGCCTCTACTTCTGCCTCGCCGGGCTGCTGCGCCGCTTCGTGCACCTGCACTACGGGCTGGCGTTCCTGCTGGCCTTCGCCGGCGTCAAGCTCGTCCTCTCCGAGACCCCGGTGGGCAAGCTCCCCATCCCGCTGACCCTCGGCGTCATCGTCGCCACCCTCGCCGTCTCCATCGGCTGGAGCCTCGTCGCGACCCGCGGCACGGCCGGCACCGGCTCCCGTACCCCTACCGGCACCTGAGCGTCGACGACCGCCGACCCCTGGCCCGCCCGACCTCGCCGCCCCCGCCTAGGGGGTGGCGAGGCGGGCGCGCAGGGCGTCGGCGGCGCGGCGCTCGCTGCGCTGCTCGGTCGCGTACGCCAGGCGGACCGCCTCCTCGGCGCAGGCCAGCGCCTCCTCGTGCCGGCCGCAGGCCGCGAGCGCCTCGGCGAGCACGCTCGCGGCGACCACCTGGCTGCGCACGTCCTCCGACGGGGCGGCGACGGCCCGCCGCGCCCAGTCCAGCGCCTGCTCGCACTGGCCGTGGGCGAGCAGCGCGGACGCGTACCGGGCCATGGTCTGGCGGCGGGAGAAGAGCAGCGAGGGCACGGTGGCGGCGGCGGTGGCCACCGGGGCGAGCAGCCCGACGGCGGTCGCGGAGTCGCCGGCCGCCAACCGGGCGGTGGCCAGCAGCACCCGGGGCCCCACCTGCGCGGGCGCCTGCGGGTTGTGCGGCTCCACGGCGGTCAGCACCGACCGGGCGTCCCGCTCGGCCGTCTCGCAGTCGCCCAGGTCCAGCGCCACGAACCCGCGCAGCGTGCCGGCCATCCCGGTGAGCAGCGGGTGCGACGTGCGCTCCGCGTACGACAGCGCGTCGGTGAGCAGGTCGGCGGCGTGCCCCGGCTCGCCCAGCCCGCGCGCCACGACCCCCCGGACGACCAGCGCGAACCCGCGCCCCCAGTCGTCGGAGGCGGCGGCGAACTCCCGGTACGCGCGGCGGGCCCCCCGGTCCGCCTCGGCCAGCTCGCCCAGCTCGGCGGTGGCGAACGCCTCGACCGCGCGCAGCGTGCCCACCGCCCACGACTCGCCGACCCGCTCGCCGAACGGCAGGAAGACCTGCGCCATCCGGCACGCCTCGCGCAGCCGGCCGGCGAGCAGCCGCGCGAAGGCGGTGGTGCCGCGCAGCCAGGCCCGCCCGTACGGGTCCTTCAGCTCGGCGAAGAGCCGGGCGGCCCGGCCGAGCACCGCGTCGGTGCCGGCGAAGTCGCCCCGGGTGGTGGTCACCCAGGCCAGGTTCTGCAACGACCACGCCTGCCCCCGGCGGTCCTGCGCCTGGAGGCTGACCTGGTACGACGCGGCGAGCCGGCTGCTGGCCTGCCCCAGCCGCCCGGCGATGAAGTCGGCCATGCCGAGGCGGCGCATCGCCGAGGCGCGCAGCGTCGGCAGCCCGCCGGCCGTGGCCACCTGCAACGCCTCCTGCCAGCAGGCCACCGCGCGCGCCTGGTCGCCCATGGTCTGGTGGGCCTGCCCGGCGAGCAGCAGCGCACTGGTCCGGACGGCGGACTCGTCGCCGGCGTTCGCGGCGATCTTCTCGGCGAAGGCGAGGGCGTCGGCGGGACGACCGACCTGGAGCAATGCCCGCGCGTGCACCACCCGGTCCGCCGCCGGCACCCCGTCGCGGGCCAGCTCGGCGGCGCGTTCGGCGTACTCCACGGCCAGCGCGGGCTCGCCCGCCTGCAACGACCGGCGGGCGGCCCCGCCGAGCGCGGCGACGCCCAGGCCGACGACGGCCCGTGCCGGCGCGTCCGGCCGCAGCCCGACCGCGTCGGCCAGCGTGGCGGCCCGTTCGACGTGCTGGGCCACGAAGACGTCCCGGGCGGCCTCGGTGAAGCCGCCCGGCGCCGCCCCCGCCAGCGGATCGGCCGCGGCCCAGCGGGCCAGCGCCGCGTGCCGCTCGGCCAGTTCGGCCTTGCTCACCCCGGCGTACGCGGCCTCCCGCATCAGCGGGGTCGCGAAGGCGTAGCCGGTGCGGGTGCGGTGCAGCATCCGGCGTTGCAGCAGCTCCTCCACGGCCCGTTCCAGCTCGACGGCGACCACCGCCGCCGGCCGACCGTCGCGGCCGGCCCGCTGCTCGCGCAGCGCCTCCAGCGCGCCGTCCGGCACCGTGTCGCCGACGACCGCCGCGTCCCGCAGCACGGAGCGGGCCTCCGCCGGCAGCGCGTCGATGCGCGCGGCGAGCACCGCGGCCAGGTCGCGGGAGAGCAGGCGGCTGCCGAGCGAGCCGGGCACGAGTCGCCAGCTGCCCGGGCTCGGGGAGTTGCGCTCGGCGACGGCGGTCAGCGCGCCCCGCTCCATCAGCAGGGTGACCAGCTCGGCCAGGTAGAACGGGTTGCCCTGGGCGGTGGCGAGCAGCCGGTCGGCGTCGGCCTGCGGCAGCCTGCCGCCGCCGAGGTAGGTGGTGAGCAGCCGGGCCGCGTCGGCACCGCGCAGCGGCGGCAGCGCGTGCACCTCGGCGTCCGCGACCCGGGTCAGCGCCCCGGCGGTACGCACCAGCTCGGGCCGGCCGAGCAGCAGGACCAGCACCGGGCCGGTGAGCCGGGACAGGGTGACCCCGAGCGCCCGGATGGTCTCGGCGGTGGCGTCGTGCAGGTCGTCCACGACGACGACCAGGGGCGCCTCCCCGGCGAGCGCGGTGAGCAGGTCCGCGACGGCGTTCGGCACGGCGTCGGCGTCGGCGGGCTGGGCGGTGCCCCACTCGCCCTGGTCGGCCGCGCCACCGGGCAGTTCGGCGTACCCGAGCAGGGCCAGCAGCTGGTCGGTGGCGATGGGTGCCGGCTCGCCGGAGCGGCTGAGTCGCTGGCCGAGCCGGCGCAGGCGTTCCTCCACGGCCGGGCGGGTGAGCGCGGTGGCGGGGTCGCCGGGCAGGCCGACCGCCGCCCGGACCAGGTCGGCCAGGGGCGCGAGCCGGCGCCGCTCGCCGAACGCGGCGCAGCGCACCGACAGCACCCGGGCGCCGGTGTGCGCGGCGTACCGGCCGGCGCCGACGTCGTAGCCGGCAGCCAGGCGTTCCACCTCGGCGGCGAAGCGGGACTTGCCGATCCCGGCCTCGGCGGTCATCAGCAGCACCCGGGGCTCGGCTCGGTCGATCACCTCGGCGAGCCGGCCGGCGACCCGCCCGATCTCGGTCTCCCGGCCGACGAAGGGGGCCTCGTCGCCGAGGCCGGACCGGGTGCCCGGGGCGTCCAGCAGGCCCAGCAGCTCGTACGCCTCGACCGGCTCGCGCTTGCCCTTGAGCCGCAGCGGGCGCAGCGCCCGCCAGGAGGCGACGTGCCGGGTGGCGGCGGAGGTGCGCGCCCCCGCGTAGACCGCGCCGACGGCGGCGGCGTCGGCCAGCCGGGCGGCGGTGTTCACGGTGTCGCCGATGACCGTGTACTCGATCGCGGCCTGGATGCCGGCGATCACGTCGCCGGTGTTCAGCCCGACCCGCAGGCCGAGCGGCGCGCCGCCGCCGCGCTCGTCGTCGAGCACCCGGCGGACGGCCCGCTGCATCGACAGCGCGGCACGTACGGCCCGCTCGGCGTCGTCCTCGTGCGCGACCGGCGCGCCGAAGACCGCCATGATCCCGTCGCCGGTGAGCTTGTCGACGTGCCCGCCGAACGTCTTCACCGCGCCGGCCAGGGCGGCGAGCACCCGGTCGGTGACCGCGCCGACGCGTTCCGGGTCAAGGTCCTCCGACCAGGAGGTGAAGTCGGACAGGTCACCGAAGAGCACCGTCACCACGCGGCGTTCGGCCGCGGGCAGCGTCGCGGCGGCCGGCAGCGCGGCGCCGCAGTTGTGGCAGAACCGCGCGCCGGGCACCGCGACGGTTCCGCACACCGGGCAGGTCACGCTTGCTCCAACCCCGCGGTGCCTCCGCCGGATTCCCGGCCCAGGTATTCCAGCTGGGCCCGCACGGACCACTCGGCGGCCCACCACAGCGACCGGTCGACGTCTGCGTAGACCGTCGCGACCACCTCCGCGGCAGTGCCGGCGCCCTCGGCGACCGCCGCCCGGACCTGGTCGAGCCGGGCCTGGCGGTGGGCGAGGTAGAAGTCAGCGGCGGCGCCGCAGTCGGCCAGCGCCGGGCCGTGCCCCGGCAGCGCCGTGATCCCCCGGTACGCGGAGAGCAGCTCCAGGCTGGCCAGATAGTCGCCGAGGTGCCCGTCCGGGTGGGCAACCACGGTGGTGCCCCGGCCGAGGATCGTGTCGCCGGTCAGCACCGCCCGCTCGTCGCCGTGCCCGACCAGGAAGCAGACCGAGTCGCCGGTGTGCCCGGGGGTCGGCACGAGCCGGACGCTCAGCCCGTGCTCGCCGAGTTCCTCCCCCGGCCCGGTCAGCGGCTCCCCGGCGATGGTGTGCGTCGGGTCGGCGGCGCGTACGGGCACCCCGTCGAGCAGGTCGTGCAGGCGGCGCGAGCCGTCGGTGTGGTCGGGGTGGCCGTGGGTGATCAGCACCAGGCCGATCGGCCCCAGCGCGGCGATCGCCGCCAGGTGCCCCTCGTCGGCCGGGCCCGGGTCGACGACGACGGCGTGCTCCTGGCCGGGGGCGCGCAGCACCCAGGTGTTGGTGCCGTCGAGCGTCATCGGCCCCGGGTTCGGGGCACGCAGGAGCGTCACCCAGTCCGGCAGTTCGCCGGCGAGCGCCGCCGCCGGCGCGGTGAAGTGCCCGGTCATGGCTGCGATCGTACGGCCCCGCCGGCCGCTCCCCGCGATCTTGCAGATCCGGCCCTCGATACGTACCGCTTCACGGCTTTTGCCGGGCGCGGAGTGCCAGATCGCGGGGAAGGCGGCGCGGGTCAGGAGACCTCGACGACGACCTCGACCTCGACGGGGGCGTCCAGGGGCAGCTCGGCGACGCCGACAGCGCTGCGCGCGTGCCGGCCGGCCTCACCGAATACCGCGCCGAACAGGTCGGACGCGCCGTTGATCACGCCCGGGACGGCGGTGAAGCCGGAGGCGGCGGCGACGAAGCCGGTCACCTTGACGACCTTCACGACGTTCTCCAGGCCGACCAGCGAGTCGATCGCGGCCAGCGCGTTGAGCGCGCACCGCTGGGCCAGGTCCTTGGCCTGCTCGGCGGAGACGCCGGCGCCGACCTTGCCGGTGGCGAGCAACTTCCCCTCGACCATCGGCAGCTGCCCGGAGACGTAGACGTGCTGCCCGGACTGGACGGCCGGCACGTAGCTGGCCACCGGCGGGACCACCTCGGGCAGCGTGTGCCCGAGCTCGGCGAGCTTCGCGTGCGGACCGTTGCTCATGCCTTCGGCCGCTTCAGGTAGGCGACGAGCTGCTCCGGGTTGGGACCGGGAACCACGGAGACGAGTTCCCACCCGTCCTCACCCCAGTTGTCGAGGATCTGCTTGGTCGCGTGGACCAGCAGCGGGACCGTGGAGTATTCCCACTTCTGCATAGGTGGAGGGCTCCCTTGGCTGGAGTTCGACTTCTCGACGCACAGCCTACGGTCCGGCGGACGGGCCGGGCGCGGGACGCTGCTCCGGGGCCGCCGGCACCTCCCCGCAGGGGCCGCCGTGCTCGTACGGCTGGGGGCAGCGGGAGCGGTCCGGCAGCAGCAGGTCGCAGAAGACGCGGTGCCGGTTGTTCTGGTCGTCCGTGCTCGACACGGTGGTCTCGCCGGCGTCCAGTTCGACCAGGAAGCTCAGCGAGGTGGCGACGGTCCCGGCCAGCGCCGTGGCCGCCCTCAGGTCGGCGACCCGGATCGGCAGGTGGATGACGAACCCGGGCTCCTCCTCGTCCCGGCCTCCCGGGCCCGGCCGGCCGGGGACGCGCACCACCTCGACGGGTTCGGCCAGCCGCCGGTACGAGCGTTCGTTGATGGGCAGGCCGACGCCGCCCTCGGCGTCGCCGGAGGAGGCGGGCCGCCGCGCCCGGTCGCCCGCCGGGAACTGGCCTCGGGGGATGTTGTCCACGTCGCGCATGCCTTGCCTCCGGACGTCGTACCTGGTCACGTCATCACTTCGGGCCCGGACGCTGCGCCTGGCCCGCCCCCGCGCCGCTGAGAACGTAGGTCCGGGGCGACAGTCCCGCCAACCGGACGCGCACACCCGATCACCCAAAGTCACATATGCGACACAGCGTCGGTAAGGAACCTGACGGCACCCCGGCGCCCCCCGGCGCGACGAACCGACCGATACCCTTCCGGTCGGACGGGCGCTCGCCGCCTCGCCGCCAGCTCGATCACGCTCGTCGCCCGGTCAGGCGACGACGTCGCAACCCGGGGGATGAGATGACCCAACCACCCAGCGGTGGCCCCGTCGGACCGGCCGACCAGCCGGACCCTCCGGCGGCTCCCGACGCCACGGGGACGCCCGGCCCGGCCGCCGCCCCCGCCGTCCCTCCCGGCAGCCCCGCCGCCGTTCCGCCCGGCCCCGCCGCCGTCCCGGACCCGGCGTTCCCTCCTCCCCCGCCCGGGTACCCGCCCCACCAGCCGCCCGCCGCGCCGAGGAAGAAGCGCGGCGCGCTGATCGCCTCCATCGCCCTGGCCGTGATCCTGCTGCTCTGCGCCGGCGGCGGCGTCGTGGCGTTCCTGACGCTGCGCGACGCCGAGAGCGGCGAGGGGGCCAAGGAGCCGGCGGTCGCGGTGGACGAGTTCCTCAAGGCCGTCTACCAGGAGCGTGACGCCGACCGGGCGGCCGGCCTGGTCTGCTCCTCCTCGCGCGACGAGAAGAAGATCGCGGCCAAGGTGGCCGAGGTCGAGAAGCACGTCTCGGCCCACCAGAACCCCCGGTTCCGGTGGAGCACCCCGCAGGTGGACAACCAGACCGGTGACCGCGCCACGGTCACCACCAAGGTCACCATGACCACCGCCGACGAGAAGGTGGCCGACCAGGACCTGCGGTTCACCGTGGTGAGGAAGACGGGTTGGTGGGTCTGCGAGGTCGCCTGAGCCGGCGGCCTGGATAGGCTCGACGGGTGCGAGCAGCAGAGTCGACGGCCGACCCGGCCGGCACCCGGTGGCCGGCCCGCCTCCACGTCGTGACCGGCAAGGGCGGCACCGGCAAGACGAGCGTCGCGGCGGCGCTGGCCCTGGCGCTGGCCGCCGGCGGCCAGCGCACGCTGCTGGTCGAGGTCGAGGGGCGGCAGGGCATCGCCCAGCTCTTCGGCACCGACCCGCTGCCGTACGAGGAACGGCACCTGACCGACGCGCCGGGCGGCGGGGAGGTGCGGGCCCTGGCGGTCGACGCCGAGGAGGCCCTGCTGGAGTACCTCGACATGTTCTACAAGCTCGGCGCGGCCGGCCGGGCGCTGCGCAAGCTCGGGGCGATCGACTTCGCCACCACCATCGCCCCCGGCCTGCGGGACGTCCTGCTCACCGGCAAGGTGAAGGAGGCCACCACCCGCACCGTCGGCCAGCGGCGCGCGTACGACGCCGTGGTGCTGGACGCGCCGCCCACCGGGCGGATCGGCCGGTTCCTCAACGTCACCGCCGAGACGGCCCGGCTGGCCAAGGTGGGCCCGATCAAGACCCAGAGCGAGGGGGTCGCCGCCCTGCTGCGCTCCCCGATCACCGCCGTGCACGTCGTCACCCTGCTGGAGGAGATGCCGGTCCAGGAGACGGTCGACGCGATCGCCGAGCTGACCCAGCTCGGCTTCCCGGTGGGTCGGGTGATCGTCAACGGGGCCCGGCCGCCGCTGCCCGCCGGGCGGGTGGTGGCCGCCGCGGAGCTGGAACGGGGGCTGCGCGCCGCCGGGCTGCCGACCGACCGGGAGACCGTCGCCGGGCTGGCCGCCGAGGCGCGCGACCAGGCCGTCCGCCGCGAGCTGGAGGAGACGCTCCGGGCCGACCTGGTGGAGCTGGGGCTGCCGATGACCGAGCTGCCCCTGCTGCCCGGCGGGGTGGACCGGGCCGGCCTGGACCGGCTCGCCGCGGCCCTCGTCGGGGCCGACTGACTCACACTGCCGCCGGCACGGGCGCAAGGACCGACCCGGCCCGATACGCTCGATTGGTGCCTTCCGAAGACGCGGCGCCGCAGCTGGACGTCGACCAGATCCTCGCCGATCCGGGCGTCCGGATCGTGGTGTGCTGCGGGGCGGGCGGGGTGGGGAAGACGACCACGGCCGCCGCGCTCGCGCTGCGCGCCGCCGAGCGGCACGGCCGGCGTACGGTGGTGCTCACCATCGACCCGGCCCGCCGGCTGGCCCAGTCGCTCGGGCTGACCGAGCTGGACAACACCCCCCGCCAGGTCAAGGGCATCGACGTCGAGGCCAGCGGCGGCGAGCTGCACGCCATGATGCTCGACATGAAGCGCACGTTCGACGACGTGGTGCTCCAGCACACCGATCGGGCGAAGGCGGAAGAGATCTTCGCCAACCCCTTCTACCAGGCGATGAGCTCGACCTTCGCCGGCACGCAGGAATACATGGCGATGGAGAAGCTGGGCCAGCTGCACGCCCGGGGCGAGTGGGACCTGATCGTGGTGGACACCCCGCCGTCCCGCTCGGCGCTGGACTTCCTGGACGCCCCGGCCCGGCTGTCCCGCTTCCTCGACGGGCGGATGCTGCGGCTGCTGCTGGCTCCGGCGCGTACCGGCGGGCGGAGCATGTTCAGTCTGGTCACGGCCTCGTTCGGAATGTTCTCCAAGGTCGTGCAGAAGGTGCTCGGGGCCCAGTTGCTGACCGACCTGTCCGGGTTCGTCGCCGCGTTGGACTCGATGTTCGGCGGCTTCCGTCAGCGCGCCGAGCAGACGTACCGCATCCTCCAGGCCCGGGAGACGGCGTTCCTGCTGGTCGCGGCGCCGGAGCCGGACGCGGTCCGGGAGGCGGCCTACTTCGCGGGCCGGCTGCGCGAGGAGAAGATGCCGCTGGCGGGCCTGGTGCTCAACCGGGTGCACCGCTCGGCGGTGCCGGCGCTCGACGCGGCCGACAGCCTGGCCGCCGCGGAGCGGCTGGCCGGCCTCGGCGGGCACGAGGGCACCGTCGACGTGCTGCGGGCCCACGCCGCGCTGGCTCAGCAGGCGGTACGCGAGCGGCAGGTGGCGGCGCGGTTCACCGAGGCGTTCCCGGCGGTGCCGGCGGTGTCGGTGACGGCGCAGCCCGCCGACGTGCACGACGTCGACGGGCTGCGGACGATCGGCGCGGCGATCAGCCGGCCGTGACGGCGATCAGCCGGCGGTGGTGACGAGGATCTTATCCTTGCCGGCCTTGTCCTTGGCGTTCTTCTTCATCGCGGCTTCGAACATCTTGCGCCAGCTCGCCACCTGGGGGTGACGGCGCAACAGCGCGCGGCGTTCACGTTCGGTCATGCCGCCCCACACGCCGAACTCGATCCGGTTGTCCAGCGCGTCGGCCAGGCACTCGTACCGAACTGGGCAGCTCCGGCAGATCCGCTTCGCCACGTTCTGTTCGGCGCCCTGTACGAACAACGCGTCCGGGTCCCCGTTCTGACACGCCGCCAGCGACGGCCAGTCAGTGATCATGCCCATCTGTACACGTCCCCCCTTGCAGTACCTACCGACCCCGTCGCGGACCAGCCGGCAATCCCCCCGATCGCCCGGCCTGCCTTCCCCAAGGCGGCACGGACGACATGTGGCGCTGTCGCCGCCCCCATCATGCTCTGTAGTCGACTGATTACGCAACGTTGTCGGCGAAATCCATCATTCCGGACACTCCCGGCTTCCCGGGCTTCGCGACCGCCGGTTACCCCGTCGGAGTCCGTGAAAACGCTGCGAGCCCCTCCCGGAAGGAGAGAGACTCGGCGCCGGATCCACGCAACCACGCACCGGGGGTCGTGCGTTTAGCACAACGAGGTCGGCGCGCGCAGGAAATGGGGAAAGAACGCCCCGGCGCCCCTCGTTCCCTACTCGCGTACCCTGTCGAGGTGACCTGGATGCGGAAACGTGACCACAATGTGCTGACCAACGCCGCATCGCTACTCATCTGTGGCCTGTTGGCCGGCGTGGTGGTCGCGGCGGCGGCCTTCCCCGCGGTGGCGATGTCCGGGCTTGCCGCGAAGGCCGGCGCCGAGACCTTCGGCGCACTACCCAAGGAGCTGACCGTGGCCCGCGCGCCACAGATCAGCTACCTGCTCGCCTCCGACGGCAAGACCCCGCTGGCGACCATGTACGACGAGAACCGTCGCGACGTGAAGCTGGCCGACATCGCGCCCATCATGCAGAAGGCGATCGTCGCCGCCGAGGACCACGACTTCTACAAGCACAACGGCGTGGACCTCAACGGCATCGCCCGGGCCTTCGTCAACAACCAGTCCAACGCGTCCAGCCAGCAGGGCGCCTCGACGCTGACCATGCAGTACGTCCGGCTCGCCATCGCCTACTCGGCGAGCCACCCGGCGGACGTCGTCGCGGCCACCGAGGACACCAGCGCCCGCAAGCTGCGCGAGATGCGCTACGCCATCCAGATCGACAAGGAGCTCTCCAAGGACGAGATCCTGGAGCGCTACCTCAACATCGCCGCGTTCGGCAACGGCGCGTACGGCATCTACGCCGCCAGCCAGGTCTACTTCAACAAGCCGCCGAGCAAGTTGAAGATCGAGGAAGCGGCCATGCTCGCCGGCATGGTGAAGGCGCCGAGCACCAACGACCCGACCACCAAGAGCGGCTACAAGGCGGCGGTCGCCCGGCGCGACTACGTCATCGAGAACATGGTCGAGACCGGCGCCATCACCCGCCAGGAGGCGGACGCGGCGAAGGCCGTCCAGCTCAAGGTCACCGGCAAGCGGGCCCCCAACGGCTGCGTCTCGACCAACGAGAAGGGCTGGGGCTTCTTCTGCGACTACTTCTACCGCTGGTGGATGGGGCAGGAGACGTTCGGCTCGACCTCGTACGACCGGGAGCGGCGGCTCAAGAGCGGCGGCTACACCGTCATCACCACGCTTGACCCGCAGGCCCAGCGGGGCGCCGACAAGGCGGTCCGCAAGGCCAAGTCGGAGAAGAGCAAGGAAGCCGCCATGGTCGCGGTGGTGGAGCCGGGCACCGGCCGGGTACGGGCGCTGGCGGTGAACCGCAACTTCAAGCTCGACGACCCGAAGAAGCCGGCCAACAAGCCGCACAGCGACCCCAAGCAGCGCAAGAAGAAGAAGCTCGGCAACTACCCGAACACCGTGAACCCGCTGCTCACCGGGGGCGACGGCCTGACGGGCTACCAGGCCGGCTCGACCTTCAAGATCTTCACGATCGTGGCGGCGCTGGAGAAGGGCATCCCGCTCGGCTACACGATCAACGCCCCGCAGCAGTTCCGCTCGGAATACCGGATCCAGCCCGGGCCCGCAGCCTGCCCCGGCACCAACCTGTACTGCCCGACCAACTCCGGCAAGAAGGCCGGTGGCGTGCAGAACATGTGGAGCGCCTTCGCCCAGTCGATCAACACGTACTTCGTGCCGCTCCAGCAGCAGGTCGGCGCCGAGAACGTGGTCGACGTGGCCAAGCGGCTCGGCATCCAGTTCCGCACCACGGAGGACCGCCGGCTGAGCGGCACCAAGGAGGCCGCGCACGACTGGGGTGCCTTCACCCTGGGCGTCTCGCAGACCACCCCGATGGAGCTGGCCAACGCCTACGCCACCCTCGCGGCGGACGGCAAGTACTGCGAGCCCATCCCGGTGCAGGAGATCAAGGACCCGGAGGGCAAGAAGCTCGACATCGCCAACCCGCGCTGCGAGAAGCGGGTCAGCACCGAGGTGGCCCGCGCCGCCGTCGACGCCGCCCGCTGCCCGGTCGGTGACAACTCCTCCACCAGCCGGTGCGGCGGCAGCCGTACGGCCGCGAACGTCCGGGGCATCGTCGACGCGCCGGTGGCCGGCAAGTCCGGCACCACCGACTCGGAGAAGACCGCCTCCCTCGTCGCGATGACCAAGCAGTACGCGGTGGCGGGCATCATGGCCGACCCCGACTGGCCGCAGACCAACGTCAAGATGAAGCACAAGCAGAAGGACGGCATCAACCCGCCGGTCTACGAGACGCTGCGCGACGCCATGAAGGGCAAGAAGCGGATCAACTTCGAGCCCCCGGGCCAGAAGATCCGTGAGGGCGACCAGCGTCGCATCCCCGACGTCAAGTGCCTGGACCCGCAGCAGGCGAAGTCCCGGATCGAGGCGGAGGGCTTCGACGCGATCATCTCCGACATCAAGGTCCCGTCAAGCTGCCCCGCCGGCAAGGCCGCCGGCACCAGCCCCGACGGCCGCACCATCAAGGGCGGCGTGGTGACCATCCAGATCAGCGCCGGCGGAGGCACCACCCCGGGCACGACGCCCGGCAACGGCGGGCCGCCGAACAACCCGGGCCGTCCGCCGGGCCGCCCCGGCGGCTGAGCCGGCCGCACGAACGCCACGGGCGGGCACCCTTCGCGGGGTGCCCGCCCGTTTCGCGTACGCGGGTCGGCGCGGCCGGAGTCAGAGGCCGAGCTGTCGGCGTACCTCGGCGGCGACCCGACCGCCCTCGGCCCGTCCGGCCACCGCCGCCTGGGCCGCCTTCATGGCCGGGCCCATCTGCGCCTTGCCGGTGAAGCCGCCCGCGGCGAGCGCCCCCGCGACCAGCTCGGTCAGCTCGGCGTCGGGGAGCTGCTTCGGCAGGTAGCGCTCCAGCACCTCGCCCTCGGCGACCTCCTTCGCGGCCTGCTCGGTGCGGCCGGCGTCACCGAAGGCGGTGGCGGCCTCCCGGCGCTTCTTCGCCTCCTTGGTCAGCACCGCGAGCACCTCGTCGTCGGTGAGCTCGCGCTTGGCCTTGCCGGCGACCTCGGCGGTGCCGACGGCGGCGAGCGCCATCCGCAGCGTGGAGGTGGTCAGCTCGTCGCGCGCCTTCAGGGCGGCGCGCATGTCGGCGGTCAGACGGTCCTTCAGCGTGCTCATGGTCGGTGAAACTACCCTGAACGCCATGCGAAAGCGCACACTATTCCGGCTCGCGACCGGGACCGCCGCCCTCGGCGCGGCGACCCTGGCGTACGCGTCACTCGTCGAGCGCAACATGTTCACCCTGCGGCGGTACGACGTGCCGGTGCTGCCGGCCGACGCGGAGCCCCTGCGGATCCTGCACCTGTCGGACCTGCACATGATGCCCGACCAGGGGCGCAAGCAGCGCTGGGTGGCGTCGCTGGCCGCCCTCGACCCCGACCTGGTCGTGGTCACCGGGGACAACATGGCGCACCCCGGCGCCGTGCCCGGCGTGCTGCGCGCCCTCCAGCCCCTGCTCGACTACCCGGGAGCCTTCGTCTTCGGCTCGAACGACTACACCGGGCCGGTCTGGAAGAACCCGTTCACCTACCTCCTGCCCGACCGGGAGTACACCGAGGGCGTCGAGCTGCCGCACGAGGAGCTGCGTGAGGTCTTCGTCGGCGCTGGCTGGACGGACCTGAACAACGCCCGCACCACCGTCAAGGCCGGCGGCCGGGTCGTCGAGCTGCTCGGGGTGGACGACCCGCACGTCGAGCGGGACGACTACGACTCCGTGGCCGGGCCGGTGTCGCCGACCGCCGACCTGTCGATCGCGCTCACCCACTCCCCCGAGCCGGCCGTCCTCGACCGGATGGCCGCCGACGGCTTCGGGCTGATGCTCGCCGGGCACACCCACGGCGGCCAGGTCTGCGTACCGGGGGTCGGCGCGCTGGTCACCAACTGCGGCCTGCCCCGCTCCATGGCACGCGGCCTGCACCGCTGGCCCGGCTCCGACGCGTGGCTGCACGTCTCCGCCGGCCTCGGCACGCACCCGACCGCGCCGATCCGGTTCGCCTGCCCGCCGGAGGCGAGCGTGCTCACCCTGATCCCGCGCTGACCCGCGGCTCGCCCTTCCGCCCTCGGTCCGCCCGCCGGCCGTCCAAGGACCGGCGGGCGGGCCGGTCCGGGCGCGGTGACGTGGGGCACGCGGTGCCGGACCTGGGCGCGGTGATGTGGGGCGCGTCGGCGCGGATCAGTGACCGACGCCCCGGCCTGGGTGTGGCCGCCCTGTCGAGCTGAACCGCCTACGACATCAGCCGGCGCCCGGGGGTTCGCCGGGCTCCCACGAGGGCCGCACAGGGCCGCCACGGCGGTGGGGGTACCGAGTTGGACCCCTGAGCGGGGTGGGCTACTATTTGTCGGCACGCCTCGGGGTGTGGCGCAGCTTGGTAGCGCGCTTCGTTCGGGACGAAGAGGTCGTCGGTTCGAATCCGGCCACCCCGACCGAGGTCAGGGGCCACTCTCCATCGATGAGAGTGGCCCCTGATGCATTCGTACAGCAGTCGAGTACAGCAGCGCGTCAGCGCAGACTCTCGCCCAGGCGCTTGAGGGCGTCGCGGGTGGCGTCCGAGGACGCCTGCGAGTAGATCTCCATCGTCACCGACACCTCCGCGTGCCGAAGCACCTGCATGATGACGCGCGGGTGCACGTCCAGGTCGACGAGCAGGGTCGCGCAGGTACGCCGGGCATCGTGCACGGTGATCTTCCGGACCCCGGCGCGGGCACAGCGGGCATCCCAACACGCGCCCAAGGGCCACCGACCGGCCACAGCTCAACGCCAAGGAGTAACAGGCGGAATGAGGCAGCCGCGAGGCAGCGAAAGCTACAGCGCCGTCTGGCGGCGGACGGCACCGGTCAGCGCAGTGTCCATGCTAGCTGCCACAGGACGAGTTCCGGCGACATCCAGCTGTGGCTCGTGCCCGCGTTCACACCGAAGCGTCCGGCGTCGGAAACAATGCGGCCGTGAGTTGGGAAGAGTTCTTGTGGCATATGGAGCACCGGCTGGGCATGTACGTTGGGCGGCCGACGTACGAGCGAGCGTTCTCGCTGCTGACGGGGTTCGCCCTCGCGCGCGGTCAGGGTGAGCTGGCGGCGTTCCAGGAGTGGATGTCTGCCCGCCATCCCGGCAGTCCTCTCGTCTTCTCGTCTTTAGCGCTCGCCGAGACCTTCGGTAGGGGTGCCATCGAGGATGGCCTTGTCAGCGACGACGACCACGAGCGCGCCGTCTCGAACCTTTGCCGGCTCTTCCGAGAGTTCCTAGGGCAGCATGCGTCGACCGCGCACCACCACTAGAGACGTTGCCCCTGTTGCTGTCGACAGCAACGGTGACAGCAACCAGCCGGGACGAGGACAGTCGCCAGCGGTCGAGCGTGCACCTCCGCCCGAGGTCGCGTACGCGGACAGACGTTGCCGGACGGAGCGCTCAAAACTTATGAACGAGGCGTCGCGCCTCGAGGGTGACCCCGGCTCACCGGGGAAGCGGGTTGGCGACGTAGACGCCCTTGCCCTGCCGGCCGTCAATCAGGCCCTCGGCCTTGAGCAGCAGCATGGCAGCACGGATCACGGTGTTGCTGGCTTCGTAGTGCTCGCAGAGGGCGGCAAACGAGGGCAGCTTGTCGCCCGGCTTCAACTGGCCGGAGCTGACCTGCTCGCGAATATCTCGGGCGACCTGTAGGTAGGCAGCTTCAGACATAGGTGGTGCTCCCAGCTTGGCGGCTGGTGCAAGCAGACCACACCGAACGCTCGACTTACAACGCTATGTGTCGTAGCTGTTTACCCTGCGCACATTGCGTCCTAAGTTGCTGGTGGGGCCACCCAGCTTGGCGGCCGGTCGCCCTGCCGTGGGTGCCCTGTCTCCGGACACGGCTGACCGGGTGCCCAGCGTCGGCGGGAGGCGAGATGACCAGACCGGACGATGCAACTGGTTCGACCGCAGGTTCCGTGCGGTACACCGGCTACCACCAGAGGCAGAACAACAGCCGGCGACGCGTGTCCTACGACGAGTACGTCCTGGCGGCGGCGCTGACCCTCGCCCGCCGGCACCGACCCGTCTGGTCATGGCAGGACTGGCGGCGCATCTGCCGCTACGGAAGCGACCTGCCCTGCCGAAGCCGTCATCCCATCCCGATCAACCGCGGCCACTGGCCGAGCCAGGACGCGCCGCGATGACGACACACCTCCCGGTGACACCGGCTTGGACGTGCGGCGGATGCGGTGCCGACTGGCCCTGCCAGACCCGAGGCAGGAGCTACGAGCGGAGTACGACAACGCCTCGCCCTCTACCTGGCCGCCCAGCTCGTCGACGCCGCCCAGGACCTGGCCCACGCCCCCGCCGGCCACCTGCACCACTCGCCGGGAGTTCGGGACGAAGAGGTCTGTCGTCGGTTCGAATGCGGCCACCCCGACCAGAGGTAAGAGCAGGTCAAGCCTCTCCAGCGAGGGGCCTTGACCCGTTTCCGACGATCACTGCCCTCCCGGAGGCAGCGAGAAGGCAGCAAACGACGCGAGCGCCCTGCGATCCAGCCAGAGTCGGGTGCGTCCAGAACGGGGCCGCTCCACAGTGTGGATCGGCTACAGACGGCGAGAATGGCGGGTTGGATCGTCGGGTGGCCCGACCCACCGCGTATCCCGCTCCTTCACTGGGCGTCACCGCCTCGAAGGGGCGCGCGGTGGGACGACTCCTACCTACGCAACACGCCCATCACGGGCAAGTCGTACACCAATCCAGTGGACGCAACTCGGCGCCGGGCCCGGCTAGGCTCCACTCTCTGTTCCTGCTCTGATGCTTTGGGTAATCGAGGGGTGTGCTGGTGTCTGGTCGGCGAGTTGTCTGGGCTGCGGGTGTCGGGGTGGTGGTGGCTGCCGCGAACAGCGCGGTGATCAACAAGCTGCAGAGCGGTTGGCAGTGGTGGGCCGCAGCCGGGGTATTCACGTTGTTCGGGGCGGTGGTAGCGGGTTGGCTGGCCGCAAACGCGTCGGGGACGCACCGGCCGGTCGGTCCTGGTGCGGTGGTGGCGGGTCGGGACATCAGTGGCCAGGTCCGAACCGATGGGTCTGTGGCAGCTGGTAGTGGTTCGCCGATGCGGGAGACCGGAGTCGGCCCGGGCGCGGTGGTGGCGGGTCGGGACATCGCCGAGAAGGCGAACATCGATACCACCGGCAGCAGTCGGCAGGGATCGGGTCGGTAGCGGGTGGGTACCAGATGGCAGCTGGCCCCGGGCGCGGTGGTTGCGGGCCGGGACCTCACCGGGACGGTGCACACCGGACCGACGTACATGCAATTCACGGTAGGTCAGTCCGATCGTCTCCAGGACGCGACCTTCGATCCCGCGCCACTGTACGAGCAGCTGGATCTCGCCCGCTTTCAGGGCCGCGCTGGCCTGATCGCCCGGATCGACGAGCGGATCGCGGCCACCGAACAGGGGTACGTGGTAGTGCGGGGCGAGGCGGGGGTGGGCAAGAGTGCGCTGGCGGCTCGTCTGGTGTGGACGCGTCCGTGTGCCTACCACTTCACCCGTCTGGATGGCGGGGCCCGTAACCCGGTTGAGGCGCGCAAGAGTCTGGCGGCGCAGTTGATTGGCGCGTGGGATCTGACGGAGCGGTTCACTCCGGGGGGCGTGTTTCCGGCGGCGGCGCAGCGGCCGGACTGGCTGGCCAAGGTCATCCGGGCGGCGGTGGCGGCCCGTGACGAGCGCTTCCCCGTGGTCGAGCGCCGGCCACTTGTGCTGGTCGTTGACGGGTTGGACGAGGCCGAGCCGGATTCGCCGGGCATGGGTACCGGGGTACCGCTCGGCCTGCCGACCCCGGACGCCCTGCCAGCCGGGGCGTACATCGTGGCGACCAGTCGGTATGGTCTGCCACTGGTCGCGTTGCGCGATCCGTTGCGGGTCGGCTGGTCGCAAATCGAGGTGGAGGGCGCCGACAACCTGGCCGACATGGCCGCCTACATGCACGCCGCGACCACCGGCCCTAACCCGGACCTGGCGCTGACCCGGGCGCTGGTAGAGCATCAGGTCAGCACGCCGGCGTTCGTCGCGACATTGCTGGATCGGTGCCGCGGGGTGTGGATATACCTGCGGTACGTGCTGGACGAGATCCGCGCTGCTCTGCGTCCACCGAATGACGTTGCCTCTTTGCCTGACGGGTTGCGCGGCTACTACGAACTGCAGATCCAGCACCGGTGGGCCGCGCATCCCGATTGGCGCAGGCTGCACTTGCCTGCTCTTGCTGTGCTCGCCGCCCTCGGCCGCGCGATCGGTAGCGCCGACCTCGCTACGGTGCTCAACAGCCCGGACGCTGCCGGCGAACTGGCAACATGGCTGGAGGGGCCTGCCCGCGCATACCTCGACGTGACCACCGGGCCGGACCGCCGCCGCCAGTACCAGGTTCGCCACCAGAGCCTGCGCGACCTGTTCACTACCGCCCCTCCCAGCGGCGAGGAACCCGTTGATGCCGGGCTGACCAACCAGTTGCACGCTGCCTGGCACACCGCACACCGCGCGATCACGACCTGGCTGGTGCCGCCCACCAGCCCGGCCACCGGCCGGCGCGACTGGTCCGCTATCGATGACTACACCCGACTGCAGCTGCCCGCACACGCTGCCGCCGCCGAGATGCTCGACGAGTTCATATCCGATCCTGGATTCCTGCTGTCCTGCCCGCCAGGCCAGATCTTGTCGCACCGACACGCACTGACCACACGGGACGCCGTCACCGCAGCCGCGGCTGCGGAGAGCGCCGCCACCAGCGACTGGACCGGCTGGCCTAAACCGCAACGGGCCTGGTGGCTACACATCTGGGCCCGCAAGACCCGATCGATCAACTTGGCTGACACACTCATCGTCGACCACCCTGCCTGGCCCTGGCATGTGCAAGCCGCCCTTTGGTCCGGAACCACTCACCGCACCCTCACCGGGCACAGCGACGGGGTAGCGGCGGTGGCAGTGCTGCCCACCCCGGACGGCCGACACCACATCGTCTCCGCCGGCGTCGACGGGACCGTGCGGGTCTGGGACGCCGACACCGGCGACCAGCTGACCGAACTGACCGGCCACACCTACGGTGCGTCGGCGGTGGCAGTGCTGCCCACCCCGGACGGCCGACACCACATCGTCTCCGCTGGCGTCGACGGGACCGTGCGGGTCTGGGACGCCGACACCGGCGACCAGCTGACCGAACTGACCGGCCACACCTACGGTGCGTCGGCGGTGGCAGTGCTGCCCGACCCACACGACCGACACCGCATCATCACCGCCAGCCGCGACGGCACGGTACGAATCTGGAACCCCGACACCAGCGACCAACCGACCGAACTGATCGGCCACACCGAGGGGGTGTTGGCCGTGGCAGCGCTACCCAGACCGAACGACCGACACCACATCATCACCGCCAGCCGCGACGGCACGGTACGAATCTGGAACCCCGACACCAGCAACCAACCAACCAAGCTGACCGGCCACACCGGCTCGGTGGCGGCAGTAGCGGTGCTGCCCGGCCCGCACGACCAGCACCGCATCATCACCGCCAGCCGCGACGGCACAGTGCGAGTCTGGAACCCCGACACCGGCGACCAACCGACCGAACTGATCGGCCACACCGGCTGGGTGTTGGCCGTGGCAGCGCTACCCAGACCGAACGGCCGACACCACATCGTCTCCGCCGGCGTCGATAGGACCGTGCGGGTCTGGGACCCCGACACCGGCGACCAACTAACCGAGCTGATCGGCCACACCGACGGGGTGTTGGCCGTGGCAGCGCTACCCAGACCGAACGGCCGACACCACATCGTCTCCGCCGGTGAAGACGGCACGGTGCGGGTCTGGGACCCCGACACCGGCGACCAACCGACCGAACTGATCGGCCACACCGACGGGGTGTTGGCCGTGGCAGCGCTACCCAGACCGAACGACCGACACCACATCATCACCGCCAGCCGCGACGGCACGGTACGAATCTGGAACCCCGACACCGGCGAGCAGCCAAACAAGCTGACCGGCCACACCGGCTGGGTGGCGGCGTTGGCAGTGCTACCCGACCCGGACGGCCGACACCACATCGTCTCCGCCGGTGAAGACGGCACGGTACGAGTCTGGGACCCCGACACCGGCGACCGGCCAAGCGAGCTGACCGGCCACACCGACGGGGTGTGGGCGGTAGCGGTGCTGCCCGGACCGGACGGCCGGCACCGCATTGTCACCGGCGGCGGCGACCGTTCTGTGATGGTCTTCGTGCCCGGTACCAAAGCCGCGCGGCAAACAGCAGCTTTCCCATTGGCCTTCCAACCGGTGTGACGAGAAGCCTTGGCTCGTTTCCGACCGTCCTTCCGACCGTAGGCGACCGGAAGCAGGTTGGCGCGGCGCGCGGCGTCCGATCAGGGGCAGCGGTCGGCGAGGACGCAGAACTCGTTCCCCTCCGGGTCGGCGAGTACGACCCAACGCTCATCGCCCTGGCCGACGTCGGCGTGCCGGGCACCGAGGTCGAGCAGGCGACGGACCTCTTCGTCCCGGTCCATGTCGGTCGGGTTGAGGTCGATGTGGAGCCGGTTCTTGACGGTCTTGCCCTCGGGCACCCGCGCGAACGTCAACGTCGGCGGCACCGGGCCGGGGCGGTCCCTGCCTTCCGGCACCACGGGGGAGCCGATCGTGACGATTTCGTCGTCCTCGTCCTGCACGACGTAGCCGAGGACGGCGCACCAGAACCGGGCGAGAGCGTGCGGGTCGGCACAGTCGATCGCCAGCTCGGTGAACTTGCTGGTCATGTCGGACCATCCCCAGTCGAGTGCCGGCCCCCGGGGGGCCGGTCAGTCCTGCTGTTCGGTGCGCGCGATCTCCGTGAACGCGGCGGTCAGGTAGCCGTCGAGGGGCCGCCCCGTGGCAGCGAGCAGGTCGGCGACGAGCAGCGGCCCGTGCCGCGCCACGGCGGGCGGGTCGGGCGGCGACTCGTCGCCGTCGGGGTCGTAGACGCCGAGGGCGCCCGCCAGCAGGACGAGCACCACGTGCGGGTCGACGTCGGGCTGCCACTGCGCGGCGTCGCGCACGCAGCCTTCGAGCACCTGACGGACGTCGTCGCCGTCCAGGCCGTCGGGGTGGGTCTCCTCCAGCAGCAGCCGGACCACCGCGCCGAGCACCAGGCCGGAACGGTCGGCTGCGGCGAGCCGGGCCACCGCGACGTCGTACGCCTCGGGGGCGCGCTCGCGGGCGGCGGCGACCGCGTCGGTGGTGGCGGCGGCGATCTCGCGGGCCGGTGCGGGCAGGTGTTGCCAGGTGGTGGTCATCGCGACCAGGATCGCAGAGAGGTACGACGCCCCGCCGGCACGCCCGTCCTGTGACCCCGCGCACAGGGTGAACGGGAAACTCGGCGCCAAAAGGCCTCGCGCTGTGTCACACCCAGCACACAGAATCGGGGGATGCTCAGTCGCGCCCTGCCCCGCCGCTCCGAAGCCCGGCGGATGCTCATCGGCACGCTGTTGTCGGCGATCGGGCGCGGCCTCACCCTGCCGTTCCTGTTCATCTACCTGACCGACGTCCGCGGCCTCTCCGACACCCGCGCCGGTCTGGTGATCGGCTGGTACGGCGTGGTGACCCTGGCGCTGTCGCCCATCGGCGGCACGCTCATCGACCGGTTCGGCGCCCGCCGGATCCTGCTGACGGGCCTGGTGATCGAGGCGGTCGGCACCGGGTCGCTGGCGCTGGTCGACTCCAGCGCCTCGGCGTTCGGGGTGATGACGCTGGTCGCGATGGGCAGCTCCGTCATCTGGCCCGGGCAGAACACGATCCTCGCCTCACTCACCGACGTCGACGAGCGGCAGCGGGTCTTCGGGTTGAACTTCGCCCTGCTCAACCTCGGCATCGGCCTCGGCGGCCTGACCTCCGGGGCGATCGTCGACACGGCCCGCGCGGTCACCTTCCAGACGATCTACGTGCTCGACGCGATCAGCTACCTGATGCCCGCGCTGATCCTGCTGACCCTGCCGCACGTGGGCCACCGGCTCGCCGCCGCGACGGGCGGGGACCGGGCGTCGGCCGGCGGCTACCTCACCGTGCTGCGTGACCGTCCGTTCCGGCGGCTGGTCATCTTCGGCCTGGTCCTCACCACCTGCGGCTACGCGCAGATCGAGGTCGGCTTCACCGCGTACGCCGTGCGGGTGGCCGAGGTGACGCCGCGCGTGGTCGCCTGGGCGCTGGCCGGCAACACGGTGATGATCGTGCTCTCCCAGTTGCTGGTCCTGCGGCGGATGGAGGGGCGCAGCCGGACGGGCGGGCTGGCGGTCGTGGGCGCGGTCTTCGCGCTCGCCTGGCTGGTCCTGGGGGCCGGGGGCGTGGTCGGCCCGAGCAACGCGCTGGTCGCCGCCCTCTGCGTCGTGGCCTGCTCGGCGATCTTCGGCTTCGGCGAGACGCTGCTGTCGCCGGTGATGCCGGCGCTGACGAACGCGCTCGCCACGGACGCGCTGCGCGGCCGGTACAACGCCATGAGCTCGATGATCTTCGGCATCAGCGGGGTGATCGGTCCGGTCACGGCGGGCCCGCTGCTCGGTGCGGCCAACGGCCGGATCTGGGTCGTGGCGGTCGTCAGCGGTTGCCTGGTGGCATCGCTCATCGCGCTCTCCCTGCGCCGGCTGCTCACGCCGGCCCAGGACGGCCGCGCGCCGGCCACCCCGCCGGCCGCCGAGCCGGCTGCCGCGAAGGCCTGACCGCGCCCACTCGACCATGCCGAGGTGACCGCGCCGGACGACGACGGGCCCCGGAGCGGATGCTCCGGGGCCCGTCGACTGGTGCGTCCGCCGTCAGGCGGCGGGGACCTCCGCGGTGGTGCGGATGCGGTCCAGGGCCGGTGCCGAGACCGGGGACTGGGCGGTCAGGTAGGCCACGAACGCGTCGAGGTCGATCATTCCGGTGACCGCGTTGGTGCCGCCGGTGAGGACGGTGAAGCCGTCGCCGCCGCCGGAGAGGAAGTTGTTCACCGTGACGCGGTACGTGGCGTCGGCGGTGACCGCCGTACCGCCGAGGGTGAGGCTGCCCCGGACGACCCGGGTGCCGGAGCAGGCGTCGGCGGCGGTGCCGGTGGTGCCGGCGGGGTCGACGACGTACCGGACGGTCGACGACGGGTAGAGCGTCCGGCCGGTGACGAACTGCTGCTCCAGCAGGCAGTAGAGCTGCGCGCCGGTGAGGTCGAGCGTCACGAGGTTGTTGGCGAACGGCTGCACCGTGAACGCCTCCTCGTAGGTGACCGGCCCGGCGTCGAGGTCGGCGCGTACGCCACCGGGGTTCATGAAGGCGGCGACGGCGCCCTGCTCGTCGTCGGTGGCGGCGAGCTGCGCGTCGGCGATCAGGTTGCCCAGCGGCGACTCGCCCATGGTCGTACCGAAGAGGGTCTCCTGGGTCTTCTTGATCTCCGTGGTGGTCTGGCCGACCTCGCGGCCGGCCACCGGGCCGAGCACGGTCTTGTAGCGCTTGATCAGGTCGGTCTGCGCCCGGTCCGGGGCGAGGTCCCGGGTGACCACCACGTTCTCGGCCTTGGCGCTGATCACGTCGCCGGTGCGCCGGTCGATGGAGAGGTCGATGTCGGTGACCAGGCGGCCGAAGGAGCTGGCGCTGGTGACCAGCTTGCCGCTGATGTCGCAGTTGTACGCCTGGTGGGTGTGGCCGCTGACGACCACGTCGATGGACGGGTCCATCCGGTTGGCGATGTCCACGATGGGGCCGGAGATGCCCTTGCAGTCGTTGATGCCGCCGGTGGCGTCCTGGGTGCCGCCCTCGTGCAGCAGCACGACGATGGTCTCGACGCCCTGGCGGCGCAGCTCGCGGGCGTACCGGTTGGCGGTCTGCGCCTCGTCGGCGAAGGTCAGGCCGGCGACGCCCTGCTGGCTGACGATGCGCGGGGTGCCCTCCAGCGTCATGCCGATGAAGCCGACCTTGACGCCCTGCACCTTGTGGATGGCGTACGGCGCCAGCAGCGGCTGGCCGGTCGCGGTCTTGAACGCGTTCGCGGAGAGGTACTGGAAGCCGGCGCCCTCGTACGGGGTGCCGTCGACGCAGCCGTCGACCGGGTGGCAGCCGCCGTTCTGGATGCGCAGCAGCTCGTCGGCACCCTCGTCGAACTCGTGGTTGCCGACGCTGGCGTAGTCGAGCCCGGCCAGCGAAAGCGCCTCGATGGTCGGCTCGTCGTGGAACGCGGCGGAGAGCAGCGGGGAGGCGCCGATCAGGTCGCCGGCCGCCACGGTGATCGTGTTCTGCTCCTTGGCGGCGCGCTTGCGCAGCTCGGCGAGCTGGGTGGCGAGGTATTCGGCCCCGCCGGCGGGCTGCCCGGCGATGGTGCCGCTGGAGCCGGACGGCGGTTCGAGGTTGCCGTGGAAGTCGTTGAGCGCGAGCAGCTTGACGGCGACCGGCTTCGGGCCGGCGTCCGCCTGGTCGGGGGTGGTCGTGACCGCGCCGAGGGCGGTCACGGCGAGCGCGGTCAGGCCGATGGCGGCCCGGCGCATCCCGGGGATGGACATGGAACTCCTCGTGGGAAGCCGGCGCGGGCACCCGGGTGACGGTCAACCCCGGGGGCTGGCCGCGCCGTCGGCAGTGTTCGGTCGCGGTGACGCCGGTGGGGGATCGCCGCCGCGTCGCCGACAGCCTCTCATCGTCGCCCGTCCCCGTCGACCGGGGCGTACCCCCGGAGCTGGGCATACCCGCGACCGGAGGCACGTCCGGACGGGCGTTTCCGACATGCCCGGCAGTGCCGACGGGCTGCCGGCCGGCGGGACGTGCGCCGGTCGTCCGACCGACCGCCGGCGGTCAGAGGTCGCAGGTCATGCCGGCGGCGTGGCTGGCCTGCACCAGGTGCGTGACGCAGCCGCCTCCGGCGACCTGGTGCAGCAGGAAGCCGGTCGGCTCGGCGACCCAGCCGAACCGTTCGTCGGGGCTGGTGGTGAGCGAACTCTGCCGCCAGGTGCTCGGCGCGGTGGTGAGCACCGTGCCGGCGAAGTTCACCGTCACGGGGCGGTGGACGTGCCCGGCGAGCACCCGGACGACGTGCGGGTGCCGGGCGACCACCTCGGCCAGCCCGTCGCCGTCGGTCAGCCGGATGTCGTCGAGGAACGGGATGCCGACGGGCGCCGGCGGGTGGTGCAGGCAGACCACCGCCGGCACCTCGGGCCGGCCGGCCAGCACCCCCTCCAGCCAGCCGAGCTGGTCCTCGCCGAGACAGCCGGCGCCACCCCCGCCCGGCATCAGGGAATCCAGCACCACGACCGTCGCCTCCGGATGGTCGACGTGGTAGTAGGCCGAGAAGCCACCGCCGAGCCACGGGGTGCCGCCGAACGCGTCCAGCAGCGACTCGCGGTCGTCGTGGTTGCCGGCGACGAGGTGCAGCGGCAGCGGGAACCGGCCGAGGATCTCGCGCAGGGTCGCGTACTCGTCGGGGCGACCACGCTCGACCAGGTCGCCGGTGACGACCACGCAGTCGGGCCGGGGGTTCAGCGCCAGCACCCGGCCCAGGGCGCGGTGCAGGCCGGCGGCCGGCTCGGCGGCGAGCGCGCCGGTGGTCAGGTGCGGATCACTGAGCTGGGCGATGAGCATCGGTGCCTCCACTCGACCGGGGACCCTCACGCTATCGCCGCGAGCCCCGGCGCGCGGCCCGCCCGTACCCACAGGCCCTGTCCACAGCCTGTGGATGGCACATGTGTACGAAGAACGCGGACGATCTTGAACCACGGCGGTACGGCGGTCCGCTGAGTACGCTTGATCGCGGGCCCGCCCGCCGGTCGCAGCCCTCCCTACCTGGAACGACGTGCCGAGTGGATCACGAGCGAGTCATCCGAGACGTCACGGTCCGCCTCCCCATGGCGTCGACCGTCGTCGAGGCGTGCCGGTGGACCGTCACGGCGCTCGCCCGCCACGCGCCGGCCACCATCTCCGTCCTGCTGCACGTCCACGACCGGCTGCGCTGCGTCGCGGCCACCGGGTCCTGGCAGGTCTTCTCCACCGTGCCGCCGAAGACCGGGATCGTGGGCCGGGTGTACGCCTCCGGCGAGACCGCCGTCGTGCCCGACGTCGCCGACGACCCCGACTACATCCCGGTACGCCCCGACGTCACCGCCGAGGTGTGCGTACCGGTGCTGGACCCGGCGGGCCGGCCCATCGGGGTGCTGGACCTCCAGTGGTGCGGTCCGACCGACCTCGGGCCCTGGCGCGACACCGCCGAGCGGCTGGCGGCCCGGCTCGGCGCCCGGATCGTGGCGCTCGGCGGGCCACCGGCGGAGAGCCGCAGCGAGAAGCTCCTCCGGCACGCCGCCGCGCTGACCTCGGCGTCGACGGAGTGGGATCTGTTCGCCGCCGCGATCACCGCGGCCCGGGACGTCTCCACGCTCTCCGCGGCGGTGCTGGTGCTCACCGGCCCGACCGGGCCCCGGCTCGGCACGCCGCCGGCCACCCCGGGCGAGTTGGAGGGGCGGATCCGGGCGGAGCTGGCCGAGGCGGGCCCGGCCGCGCTGGACCGGCTGGTCACCCGCGCCCACCGCCACGGCGTGGGCTACACGCTCGGCGAGGCGGGACATCCGCCCATCCCGGACCACCTGCCGCTGACCCGGGCCGGGGTGCGCACCCTGGTCGCGGTGCCGGTCGGCCAGCCCGACGACGGCGGGGTGCTGCTGGTCGCCGACGAACGGCTGCTGCGCCCCGACCCGACCACCGTCAACCTGCTGGAGCTGCTCGCCGGTCAGGCGTGGAGCTGCCTGGACCGGCTGCGTACGCTGGCCCGCCTGCGCGAGCAGGCCAACTCCGACCCGCTGACCGGGCTACGGCACACGGGGCCCTTCGGCCAGCGGATCGCGGCGGCCACCCCGGGACGTACGGCCCTGCTCGCCATCGACGTGGACGGCTTCAAGACCGTCAACGACACGTACGGCCACCAGGCCGGTGACCGCGTCCTCGTCCGGCTGGCCCGGGCCCTGGAAAGGGCGCTGCGGCACGGCGACGAGCTCTACCGCGTCGGCGGCGACGAGTTCGTGGCGGTGATCGAGGTGACCCGCCCCGAGGAGGCCGTACGCATCGCCGAGCGCCTGAACGAGGCGGCGCGGCGGATCGGTCGCACGATCAGCGTCGGGGTGGCCCTCCCCCGCCCGGGCGAATCCCCCGAAGCCACGTTGCGTCGCGCCGACCAGGCCCTCTACGCGGTCAAACGCCACGGCCGCGACGCCACCCGCCTCGCCCCGGCCTAGGTGTACTGGCCGACGAACCACCACCACCGGACAGCTGATACCTCAGCGGCATAAAAATACCTGTGTGGTATCCAGTCGGCGGACCAACACCGCCCGGCCGCCGAGGTCCCGCGCAGCCATGATCGACGCGAGCGGGCGGGGTTAGCGGGGGGTCAGCTCCTTGGCGAGGAGTTCGGCTATCTGGGCCGTGTTGAGGGCGGCGCCCTTGCGGAGGTTGTCGCCGGTGACGAAGAAGTCCAGCGCGCGGGGGTCGTCGACGGCACGGCGGATCCGGCCCACCCACGAGGGGTCGGTGCCGACCGCGTCGATGGGCATGGGGAACTCGCCCGCCCCCGGGTCGTCGACCAGGATCACCCCGGGCGCGTTCCGCAGCACCTCGCGGGCGCCCTCGGCGTCCACCTCGGTGGCGAAGACCGCGTGCACCGCGACGGAGTGGCCGGTCACCACCGGCACCCGTACGCAGGTGGCGGAGACCTTGAGGTCGGGCAGCCCGAGGATCTTGCGCGACTCGTTGCGCAGCTTCATCTCCTCGGACGACCATCCCGCGTCGACCAGGGAGCCGGCCCAGGGCACCACGTTGAGCGCCAGCGGCGCGGGGAACGGGCCGACGTCGTCGCCGACCGCCTGGCGTACGTCGCCGGGGCGGGAGCCGAGCACCCGGTCCCCCGCGATCTTGGTGAGCTGGGCGTGCAGGGTGTCCACGCCGCTCTGGCCGGCGCCGGAGGCCGCCTGGTAGGAGGCGAGCACGAGTTCGCGCAGCCCGTACTCGCGGTGCAGCGGGGCGATCGCGATGATCATCGCCAGGGTGGTGCAGTTGGCGTTGGCGATGATCCCCTTCGGCCGGTTGCGTACCTGCTCGGGGTTGATCTCCGGCACCACCAGCGGCACGTCGCGATCCATCCGGAAGGCGCCGGAGTTGTCGACCGCGACGGCCCCGCGGCTGACCGCGACGGGCGCCCACTGCGCGGAGACCTCGTCCGGGACGTCGAACATCGCCACGTCGACGCCGTCGAACGCCTCCGGGGTCAGCGCCTGGACGGTCAGCTCCTCGCCCCGGCAGCGCAGCCGCCGCCCGACCGAGCGCTCCGAGGCGAGCAGCCGGATCTCGCCCCAGACGTTCTTCCGGCCGCTGAGCAGCTCGCACATCACGGTGCCGACGGCACCGGTCGCCCCGACCACGGCCAGGGTGGGCAGCGGCGACACGGTGGCTACCGTCCCGTCCCCGCGTAGACGACGGCCTCGGTGTCGCCGCCGAGGTCGAACGCCTCGTGGATGGCACGCACGGCGGCGTCCAGGTCGGTGTCGCGGCAGACCACGGACACCCGGATCTCCGAGGTGGAGATCATCTCGATGTTGACCCCGGCCGCGCCGAGGGCGGCGAAGAAGCCGGCCGCGACACCGGGATGCGAGCGCATGCCGGCCCCGATCAGCGAGACCTTGCCGACGTGGTCGTCGTAGAGCAGGCCCTTGAACTTGACCGACTCCTGGATCTTGCTCAGGGCGGCCATGGCGGTCGGGCCGTCGGCCTTGGGCAGCGTGAAGGAGATGTCCGTGCGGCCCGTGCCCTCGGTGGACACGTTCTGCACGATCATGTCGAGGTTGATCTCGGCGCCGGCCACGGTGTCGAAGATCCGCGCGGCGGCGCCCGGCTCGTCGGGCACCCCCACGATCGTGATCTTGGCTTCGCTGCGGTCGTGGGCGACCCCGGTGATCAGTGCTTGCTCCACAGGAAGGTCCTCCATCGATCCGGTGACCATCGTGCCGGTGTTGGTCGAGTATGACGAACGGACGTGGATCGGCAAGCCCGCCCGGCGGGCGTACTCCACGCTGCGCAGGTGCAGGATCTTGGCGCCGCAGGCGGCCAGCTCCAGCATCTCCTCGTACGTGATCTGGGTGATGTGCCGCGCGTTCGGGACGATCCGCGGGTCGGCGCTGAAGACGCCGTCCACGTCGGTGTAGATCTCGCAGACGTCCGCGTGCAGTGCGGCGGCGAGCGCCACCGCCGTGGTGTCGGAGCCGCCCCGGCCCAGCGTCGTGACGTCCTTGGTGTCCTGCGAGACGCCCTGGAAACCGGCGACGATGACGACCGCGCCCTCGTCGAGCGCGCCCTTGAGCCGGCCCGGGGTGACGTCGATGATCCGCGCCCGGCCGTGCACCGACGTGGTGATCACGCCGGCCTGCGAGCCGGTGAACGAGCGGGCCTCGTACCCCAGGTTGTGGATGGCCATGGCGAGCAGCGCCATGGAGATCCGCTCCCCGGCGGTGAGCAGCATGTCCAGCTCGCGGCCCGGCGGCAGCGGGCTGACCTGGTTGGCCAGGTCGAGCAGCTCGTCGGTGGTGTCCCCCATCGCGGAGACCACCACGACGACGTCGTCGCCGGCCTTGCGGGCGGCGACGATGCGCTCGGCCACCCGCTTGATCCGCTCGGCGTTGGCGACGGAGGACCCGCCGTACTTCTGCACCACGAGTGCCACGACGGTGCGCTCCCTCCAGCGACGACCCTGAGCGTGCCGACGCCGCCGGAGTTCAGCCGGCGGCGCGTGTCAGACGCACCCAGGGTATCGGTCCCCCGACCCGGCCGGGTCGGGTGATCCCACGATCCGGCCCGGCCGCCGGGGGCGGGGTGGTGCGCGACACGCCGGGACGCCGCGCGCGGCGGGGCGCACGCGCGTGCCTCCCGGGCCGCAGAATGGCCCCGTGCACGCCCATCTCCGTCCGGCCGGCCTTCCCGCGAAGCCCGCGCGCACCCCGGCGCGTCCGGCCCGACGCCTCGCCGCCACGCTCGCGCTCGCCCTGCCCGCGCTCCTCGCCGCCTGCACCGCCGACCTGCCGGCCCCCCGGCCCACACCCACCTCGGCACCGGTGCCGGCGGGCATGGACGCGGCGCGCGACGAGCTGGCCGCGCTGGCGGCCGCCGCGCAGGACCGGCACCTGGTCGCCAGCTACACGCTGCGCGCCCCGGGGTCCCCGGACCGGACGATCCTGGTGACCACCGCGAACGACGGCAGTTGGCGGGTCGACGTGCCGGGCGGCGCGCTCGGCGGGAGCGCCGACGTCTCGTTCGCGGCCACCGCCGACGGGCTGTTCCAGTGCGCCCTGCCGTCCGCCGCCCGGCCCGAGCCGGCGACCTGCGTACGCCTCGGCGATCGCGACGAGGCCGTGCCCCGCCGGGTCGACCCGCGCGTGCAGCACCCGTTCACCGACTGGCTGGACGTGCTGACCGACCGGCGGGCCCCGCTCGCCGTGTCGCCCGCCCAGCCGCCGCCCGGCGCCGCCGGGGCCTGCTACTCGGTCGAGACCACGTCGGCGTCGATCAACGCGCCGCTGGACGTGGGGATCTACTGCTACGACCCCGACGGCACGCCCACGGCGGTGCACACCGCGTCCGGCACGCTGCTGCTCGCGGGCACGCCCGCGCCGGCCCCGGCGACGGTCCAGCTGGCCGGGCCGGTGGTCGTCGCCGAGCCGCTCGGCACGGCGACGCCGGAGCCGACCACGGAACCGGCCACGAGCCCGGGCGCGGGAACGCCCTGACCGGCGGTGACGTTACGGGTGCCCTTCGCCACATTCGGACATCCCACCCCTAACCCACCAATCGCCCTTACGGGACACTAGCCCCATGGTCGACCTCACCCCGCTGCTCGCGTTCCGCTGGAGCCCCCGGTCCTTCGACCCGGTGGCGGAGCTGTCCCGCCAGGACGCGGCCGCGCTGCTGGAGGCGGCCCGCTGGGCGCCGTCGGCCGGCAACGCCCAGCCGTGGCGGTTCGCGCTCGGGCACCGCGACGACGAGACGTTCAAGCGGATCCTGGTCAACCTGCCCGAACCCGACCAGCGCTGGGCGCAGCGTGCCGCCGCCCTGCTGCTCGGCGCGCACCGCACCGGCCCCGCCGGGCACGCGTACGACCTGGGCCAGGCGGTCGCCCACCTCACCGTGCAGGCCACGGCGCTCGGCCTGCACGTACGCCAACTGCACGAGTTCGACCACGCCGGCCTGGCCGCCGACCTCGACCTGCCGGCGGACGTACGGCCACACGTGGTGGCGGCAGTCGGGCAGCTCGGCGACCCGCTGAGCCTCCCCGCCGACCTGCTGCGGTCGGAGACCGGCCTGCGCCGCCGTCTCCCCCTGGCCGACCTGCTGCTGACCAGCGAGCCTGCGAAGTGCGTCTCATAGTTCGGACCGGCCTTCCCGCCCCCCGGCCGGCCACGTAGGGTTACCTCGTCATGTGGCAGGCGTACCTCCTCCTTGGTCGCCGCGACGAGGCCTGAAGGCCGGCACCTCGTCGCGGAGTCGAACCGCGCCGTCCAGCACATCCGAACCTTCCATCGGCAACCGCCCGGGCACCGTCGCCCGGCACCCGGCCGACACCTTCCGATTGCTGACGCCACATGTTCCAGGGAGCACTCCGTCATGGCTCAACCCGTCACCGACGCTGACACCGATCCCATCGCCCGGCAGCGCCCCAGCCGGATGCCGTACCACCGCTACCAGCCGTACCAGCAGCAGTTCCGGATCGACCTGCCCGACCGCACCTGGCCGACCCGGCACGTCGAGGCCGCGCCGCGCTGGTGCGCGGTGGACCTGCGCGACGGCAACCAGGCCTTGATCGACCCGATGTCGCCGGAGCGCAAGCGCCGGATGTTCCAGCTGCTGGTGCAGATGGGCTACAAGGAGATCGAGGTCGGCTTCCCCTCGGCCAGCCAGACGGACTACGACTTCGTACGGCAGCTCATCGAGCAGGACCTGATCCCGGAGGACGTCACGATCCAGGTGCTCACCCAGTGCCGGGAGCACCTGATCGACCGGACCTTCGAGTCGCTGCGCGGCGCCCGGCGGGCGATCGTGCACTTCTACAACTCGACCTCCACGCTCCAGCGCCGGGTGGTCTTCGGGCTGGACCGCGACGGCATCGCCGACATCGCCACCCAGGGCGCGCGGCTCTGCCGCAAGTACGCGGAGATCCACACCCCGGACACGGACATCCACTACGAGTACTCGCCCGAGTCCTACACGGGCACGGAGCTGGAGTACGCGCTGGAGGTCTGCGCCAAGGTCATCGAGGTGGTCGACCCGACGCCGGACCGCAAGCTGATCGTCAACCTGCCGGCCACCGTCGAGATGGCCATGCCGAACGTCTACGCCGACTCGATCGAGTGGATGCACCGGCACCTGCCCCGGCGGGACAGCCTGGTGCTGAGCCTGCACCCGCACAACGACCGGGGCACCGGCGTGGCCGCCGCCGAGCTGGGGCTGCTGGCCGGCGCGGACCGGGTCGAGGGCTGCCTGTTCGGCAACGGCGAGCGCACCGGCAACGTCGACCTGGTGACACTCGGGCTGAACCTGTTCTCCCAGGGCGTCGACCCGATGATCGACTTCTCGAACATCGACGAGGTGCGGCGCGCCGTCGAGTACTGCAACCAGCTCCCGGTGCACGAGCGCCACCCGTACGCCGGCGACCTCGTCTACACCGCCTTCTCCGGCTCCCACCAGGACGCGATCAAGAAGGGCTTCGACGCGCTCGCCAAGGACGCGGCGGCGGCCGGGGTGCCGATCGACCAGCACACCTGGGCGGTGCCCTACCTGCCGATCGACCCGAAGGACCTGGGCCGCACCTACGAGGCGGTCATCCGGGTCAACTCGCAGTCCGGCAAGGGCGGCGTCGCGTACATCATGAAGAGCGAGCACCAGCTCGACCTGCCGCGCCGGCTCCAGATCGAGTTCTCCGGCGTGGTCCAGCAGGTCACCGACCACGACGGCGGCGAGGTCGACCCGGGCACCATGTGGGAGATCTTCGCCACGCACTACCTGCTCGACCACCAGGTCGACCCGGCGCTGACCCTGGACGACTACGCCATCGGCACCGCCGAGGGCAAGGTCGAGATCGAGGCCCGCGTCGGCCTGGGCGGGGAGCCGCGCTCGCTGACCGCGGTCGGCAACGGCCCGATCGACGCGTACGTCAACGCGCTCCAGTCGGTGGGCGTGGCGGTACGGGTGCTCGACTACCACGAGCACGCGCTCTCCTCCGGCGGGGACGCGCAGGCCGCCGCGTACGTGGAGTGCGAGGTCGACGGTCGTACGGTCTGGGGCGTCGGCACCGACGCCAACATCGTCACCGCCTCCGTGAAGGCCGTGACGAGCGCCGTCAACCGCGCCCGCGCCTGACGGACGGGGAAGGGCACTCCGTTCAGGCGGGGTGCCCTTCCTCACTCGCCGGGCGGTGCACGAGCAGGACGGCCATCGCCGCCCCCGCCAGCAGCAGGCCGGCGCACCAGAGCATTGCGCCCCGGTACGCGTCGGTCAGCGCGGCCGGCTGCGCGTAGCCGGCGCCGGAGAGCCCGACCAGCAGCGGCAGGGCGGCCACCGCCAGCAGTCCGCCCGCCCGGGACGCGGCGTTGTTGAAGCCGCTCGCCACGCCGGCGAAGCGGTCGTCGACCGCGGCCAGTACGGAGGCGGTCAGCGGCGCCACCACCAGCGTCAGCCCGATCCCGAAGAGCACCACCCCGGGCAGCACGTCCCGCCAGTACGACGCGCCCGGATCCACGCCACGCAGCAGCACCAGCCCGGCGGCGGCGACCACCGGCCCGACGGTCAGCGGCAGCCGCGGCCCGATCCGCGCCGACAGCGCGCCCGCCCTGGCCGAGCCGACCAGCAGCAGCACCGTCATCGGCAGCAGCGCGACCCCGGTGAGCAGCGCCGACCAGCCGACCACGTTCTGCAGGTAGACGGCGAGGAAGAAGGTGAAGCCGCCGAGCGCCGCGTAGACGAGCACGGTGAAGACGTTCAGCACGGAGAAGAGCCGGCTGCCGAACAGGCCGGTGGGCAGCATCGCGGCGTCCCCCCGTCGCCGCTCGACCAGCACGAAGGCCACCGCGCCGGCCACGCCCGCCAGCGCGGCGGCGAGCACCGGCACCGAGTCGAAGCCCCGGACGGGGGCGTCGATCAGCGCGTACGTGACGCCTGCCAGGGCCAGCGCGCCGAGCAGGGCGCCCGCCACGTCGAACCGGCGCCGGCCCCGCCCCGCCGTCCCGGTGCGGGACGCGGCCTTGTCCCGGCTCTCCGGCACCCAGCGCAGGGTCGCCAGCAGCACGAGCACGGCCAGCGGCAGGTTGAGGAAGAAGATCCACCGCCAGGAGAGCGCGTCGATCAGCCAGCCGCCGAGGAACGGGCCGAGCGCGGTGGAGACGCCGGACAGCCCCGACCAGGCGCCGATGGCGCGACCCCGGTCGTCCGGGTGAAAGCTGGCCTGGAGCACCGACAGCGAGCCCGGGGTGAGCAGCGCGCCCCCGGCGCCCTGGAGGAACCGGGCCGCGATCAGCCACTCGGTGCCCTGCGCCAGGCCGCACAGCAGCGAGGCGAGGGTGAACCAGACCACCCCGACCAGGAAGACCCGCCGCCGCCCGAACCGGTCGCCGAGCGCGCCGCCGAGCAGGACGAAGGCGGCCAGCATCAGCAGGTAGCCGTTGACCGTCCACTGGAGACCGGCGACGGTGGCGTCGAGGTCCGCACCGAGGTGGGGCAGCGCCACGTTGACCACGGTGGTGTCCAGGAAGACCATGCCGGAGGCGAGGACGGCGGCGAGCAGGGTGCCCCGCCCGTGCGCGGTGCCCAGCCGGAGCGCGGGCGCGGTTTCGGTCATGGCGTCCAATCTGCCCCGCGCGATATGAGAGACGCCACGAATCGCCGAAACCCGGCCCGGGTACTGTGCGGGATCGCCGGGAGCCCGCAAGCTGGAGAGGTGTCGTCTGTGCGTACCAGATCAGGACCGCGAGCCGCAGTGACGGCCGCGCTCGCCGCGGCGCTGGCGCTCGGCGCGGCCGGTTGCGTCGCCGCCGACGAGCCGGACGTCGCGCCGAGCAGCGGCGGCAGCGGCGGAAACGCCGCACAGAAGCTGACCCAGCTCACCGTGGCCACCGCCGGGTCGATGAAGGGCTACAGCCGCAGCCGCTTCCCGCACTGGCGGGACACCGGCAAGAACTGCGACGTACGCGACAGCGTGCTGAAACGCGACGGGGAGGACATCAAGCTCTCCGGCTGCAACGTGGTGGGCGGGCACTGGGAGAGCGTCTACGACGGTCGCGCGTTCACCGACCCGTCCGACGTGGACATCGACCACACCGTGCCGCTGGCGAACGCGTGGCGCTCGGGCGCCGACGAGTGGGACGACGCGAAGCGTGGCGAGTTCGCCAACGATCTGGACCGGCCGCAGCTCATCGCGGTTTCCGCGTCCTCCAACCGGGCAAAGGGTGACCAGGATCCGTCCCAGTGGAAGCCGGCGAACCGGTCGTTCTGGTGCCAGTACGCCGACAACTGGGTGACGGTGAAGCACCACTGGCGGCTGACGGTGACCAGTGCCGAGAAGGCCGCCCTGACCGACATGCTGGAGGGCTGCACATGGGCGAGCAAGCCGTGACCGGAGCCGGGGGCACCCCCGCCCCGGAGCAGACGCCGGACGCCACCGGGGAGGACGCGGCGGCGGCCACCGGCAGCGCGCCGGCCGGGCCGACCACGGCCGGCATGACGGCGGACGGCGCGGCGGGCACGACCACCGGGGTGCCGGGGGCCGGCATGGCTGCCGACGCCGAGGGCACCTCGACCGCCGCGACGGAGCGTACGGCCGACGTCGTGCCCGGTCCGGGCGGGGTGATGACCGACGAGGTCGGGGTGGTCACCGGCGAGCTGACCCTGCGCACCGGGTACGCGGACGGCCAGGTGACGCTGACGGTGCAGTACAAGGACGCCGACGAGTGGTACACGGTCACCGGCGGCAGGGTGGCGCTGGCCGACCCGGCCGGGTTGGACGCGGTGCACGCCGTCGCGGTGGCGCTGCTGCACCGCCCCGAGGGCTGACCCCACCGACCGGCCGCCCGGACGCGGCCCTCCGGTCGAGGGGCCGCGTCCGCGACGCGGATCAGACGTACGAGCCCGGCTCGCTGGGGGCGGAGACGGTGTGCGGTTCCTCGCCCTCGCCGACCGGTCGGGTGAGCTGCACGCTGACCTTGTGCGGGCGCAGCTCCCCGCTGGCGATCCGCTCGGCGAAGTGGCAGGCGACCCGGCTGCCGCCGATGTCCCGCAGCACGGGCCGCTCGTCGGCGCAGCGGGTCGGCTGCGCCCACGGGCAGCGGGTGTGGAACCGGCAGCCCGCCGGCGGGTTGGCCGGCGAGGGCAGGTCGCCGGCGAGCAGGATGCGCTCCCGGCGGTCCTCCACGTCCGGGTCCGGCACCGGCACCGCCGACATCAGCGCCCGCGTGTACGGGTGCAGCGGCTCCGTGTAGAGCCGGTCGCTCGGCGCCTCCTCGACCAGCGCGCCCAGGTACATCACGCCGACCGTGTCGGAGATGTGCCGCACCACCGCGAGGTCGTGCGCGATCACCAGATAGGTCAGGCCGAGGGTGTCCTGGAGATCGTCGAGCAGGTTCACGACCTGGGCCTGGATCGACACGTCGAGCGCGGAGACCGGTTCGTCGGCGACGATCAGGTCGGGCCCGAGCACCAGCGCCCGGGCGATGCCGATGCGCTGCCGCTGGCCGCCGGAGAACTCGTGCGGGTAGCGGGAGAGCGCCCAGCGGGGCAGGCCGACCTTGTCCAGCGTCTCGCCGATGATCTTCCGGCGCTCGTCCCGGTCGCCGCCGATGCCGTGGGCCTGCAACCCCTCGGTGAGGATCGACTCCACGTTCTGCCGGGGGTCCAGGCTCGACATCGGGTCCTGGAAGATCATCTGCATCCGGCGACGCATCGACCGCAGCTTGCCCGACGGCAGCGTCGTCAGCTCGACGCCGTCGAACCTGACCTCGCCGCCGGTGGGCGGGGTGAGCTGGAGCAGCGCCCGGCCCAGCGTCGACTTGCCGCAGCCCGACTCGCCGACCAGCCCGTACGTCTTGCCGCGCGGGATGCTCAGGTCGACGCCGTCGACGGCCTTCACGTGGCCGACCGTACGGTCGAAGATCACGCCCCGTCGGATCGGGAAGTGCACCTTCAGGTCGCGGACCTCGACGAGGAATTCGCTCTCGGTCACGGCTTCTCCTCCTCGCGCGGTGCGGGCACCGGGCCCGCGGTCGCCTCCGTCGCGGATGCGTCCGCCGGTGCGGTGGCGACCGTGGCCGGGGCGTCGGTCGCCGGTGCGGTGGCGGCGGCCGGGGCGTCGGTCGTCGGTGCCGGGGTGGCGGCCGGCTCTGCCGGGGCGGTGCCGGTGCCGGCCGTCGGGGGCAGGGTGCCGGGCACCGGCGCCGGGTTGACGCAACGGTAGCTGCGCCCGTCGTGGGCGAGCACCAGCGCGGGCGGCTCCCCCACGCACTCGTCGACCCGCCGGGTGCAACGCGGCGCGAAGGCGCAGCCGTCCGGCCAGGGCAGCAGGTCGCGGACCGAGCCCGGGATCGGGTTCAGCCGCTCGCCGCGCCCCGCGTCCAGGCGCGGCACCGAGCCGAGCAGCCCCACGGTGTACGGGTGCCGGGGCTCGCGGAACAGCGGGCGACGGCGGGCCGTCTCCACCACCCGGCCGCCGTAGAGCACGTTGATGGTGTCGCACATCCCGGCGACCACGCCCAGGTCGTGGGTGATCATCACCAGGGCGGTGCCGGAGTCCCGGACCAGCTCCTTGAGCAGCTCCAGGATCTGCGCCTGGATGGTGACGTCCAGCGCGGTGGTGGGCTCGTCGGCGATCAGCAGCCGGGGCTTGCAGGCCACGGCCATCGCGATCAGGGCACGCTGCCGCATGCCGCCGGAGAGCTGGTGCGGGTACTCCTTGAGCCGCCGCCTCGGGTCGGGGATGCCGACCCGGTCCAGCAGGGCCGCCGCCTCCTTCTCCGCCGCCGCGCCCTTCATCCCCCGGTGCCGCGTGAGCACCTCGGTGACCTGCAACCCGATCGGGATCACCGGGTTCAGGGACGAGAGCGGGTCCTGGAAGATCATCGCGACGTCCCGGCCACGGATGTCCCGCCGGGACCGGTCGTCGAGCTGGAGCAGGTCCGTGCCGTCGAAGACCGCCTTGCCGCCGACGCGCAGGCCCGGCTGCTTGGGCAGCAGACCCATGATCGCCAGCGAGGTGACGCTCTTGCCGCAGCCGGACTCGCCGACCAGGCCGACCACCTCGCCGGCGTCGACGGAGAAGGAGACCCCGTCGACGGCGTGCACGGTGCGCTGACCGCGCCGGGCGAAGGTGACGGAGAGATCTTCGACATCAAGCAGAGCCATGTCGGGCCCGCCTTTCGTTCGCGACTGCGGGGCTCGCCAGCGCACTCCTCGCGCTCACCGGCCCTACTTCCGCAGCTTCGGGTCGAGTGCCTCGCGCATCGCCTCGCCGAGCAGGGTGAAGCCCAGCGCGGTGACGATGATGGCGAGGGCGGGCAGGATCGCCAGCCGGGGCGCGGAGTCGAGGTACTGCTGCGCGTCGGCGAGCATCACACCCCACTCGGGGATGGAGGCGTCGTTGTTGCCGAGGCCGAGGAAGGAGAGCGCCGCGGCCTCGATGATCGCGGTGGCCAGGGTGAGGGTGGCCTGCACGATGACCGGGGCGAGCGAGTTCGGCACCACGTGGGTCAGCGCGATCTTCGGCTTCTTGACGCCCAGCGAGACGGCGGCCAGGACGTAGTCGCTGTTCGCCTGGGAGATCATCGAGCCGCGCAGCAGCCGGGCGAAGACCGGCACCGACACCACGCCGACCGCGATCATGACCGTGGTCAGCCCGGCGCCGAGCAGGGCCGCGATGCTGATCGCCAGCAGCAGGCTCGGCATGGCCAGCAGCATGTCGACGAAACGCATCAGCACGTTGTCGACCGCCCGGCCCCACCGGCCGCCGAGGCCGGCGGCGGCACCGGCGATCCCGCCGATCAGCGAGCCGACCGCGAGGCCGATCAGGGTGGAGACCACGCCGACCAGCAGGGTCTGCCGGGCGCCGACGATCATGCGGCTGAACTCGTCGCGACCGATGTGGTCGACGCCGAACCAGTTCTCCCCACGGAAGCCGGGGAAGTCGCCGAGACGGATCTCGCTCTTCCAGAGCTGGGCGTCCGGGGGGTGCGGGACGAAGAACGGCCCGAGGATCGCGACCAGCAGGAACAGGCTGAGGATCACCGCGCCGACGATCGCCGCCGGGTTGCGCCGCAGCCGGCGGAACGCCTCCTTCCAGAGGCTGACGCCGCGCTCGTCCTCCCGGGCCGCCAGCTCGGCGAGCCGGTCGATCTTTTCCTTCTTCTTGCCGCTGGTGATCGTCATCGGACCCTCACCCTCGGGTCGATCAGGCTGTAGGAGAGGTCGACCAGGAGGTTCACCAGCACGTACACCACCGCGATGATCAGGATGAAGCCCATCAGGACCGGATAGTCACGCTGGCTGATCGCCTCGTAGATGAAGGCTCCGATGCCGCTGAAGGCGAAGACGGTCTCGGTCAGCACCGCGCCGGAGAGCAGGCCGCCGGTGAGCAGGCCGATCGAGGTGACCACCGGCAGCATGGAGTTGCGCAGCACGTGCCGGCGCCGGACCGTGCTCTCGGTGAGTCCCTTCGCCTCGGCGGTGCGTACGAAGTCCTCGTTGAGGACCTCCAGCACGCTGGCCCGGGTGATCCGGACGATGATCGCCAGGGGGATGCTGGCCAGCGCGACGCCCGGCAGCACCAGGTGCCAGAGCGCGTCGGCGGCGGCGTCCCACTCCCGGGTCATCAGACCGTCGAGGACGAAGAAGTTGGTGACCCGCGTCGCCCCGAGCGTCGGGTCCTGCCGGCCGCTCGCCGGGAACCAGCCGAGGTTCTCGGCGAAGATCGCCTTGAGCACGTACGCGAGGAAGAAGACCGGGATGCAGATGCCGATCAGGGAGCCGCCCACGGAGAGGTGGTCCAGCATCCGGCCACGGCGGCGGGCCGCCAGGTAGCCCAGCGGGATGCCGACGCCGACCGCGATCAGCATCGCCGTGACGGAGAGCTCGACCGTGCCGGGGAACCGCTCGACGAACTCGGTGACGACGGTCCGCTTGGTGGAGGTCGAGGTGCCCAGATCCAGGCGGATCAGCCGCCGCACGAACCGGCCGTACTGCACCAGGATCGGCTCGTCGAGGCCCATGTTGCGCCGGATCTGGGCGCGCATCTCGGGCGTCCCACGCTCACCGAGGATGGCGGTCTCGGGACCGCCGGGCAGTCGGCGGAGCCAGATGAACAGCAGGAGGGAGAGCCCGAACAGCGTGGGTATCAGCTGAAGCAGGCGTCTGACGATGAACCGGAACACGGCGGCCTCGAAAGGGGTACGGAGGGTCGTGGGCGGGCGCTGCCGAAACAGCGCCCGCCCACGACTCGGAGCGTCAGATCAGGACTTGAACTCGGCGGTGGAGAACCGCTCGTCGGTGAGCGGGCTCGCCTTGACCCCGGTCACGTCCTTGCCGAACACGATCGCCGGCGGCGAGTGCGACACCGGGACACCGGGCAGGAAGTCCATGATGGCCTTGTTCAGGGCCTTGTACTTCTCGGTCCGGGCCGCCGCGTCGGCGGTGGTGTCGGCGTCCTTGAACTGGGCGAACAGGGCCGGGTTGTTGAAGCCCCACTCGTCCTTCGGCCGGTCGAAGAAGGTGCCGATGAAGTTGTACGCGTCGCCGTAGTCACCGGTCCAGCCGAGGAAGTGGATGTCGTGCTTGGCGCCGGAGGTGGTGGCGTTCAGGTAGTCCGGGCTCCACTTGAGCGGGATGGCCTGGACGGTGATGCCGACCGCCTTGAGGTCCGCCGAGAGCAGCTCGAAGATGTCCTTCGGGTTCGGCATGTACGGCCGGGTGACCTCGGTCGGGTAGTGGAACCGCAGGGTCAGGTTCGTCGCGCCGGCCTCGGCCAGCAGCGCCTTCGCCTTCGCCGGGTCGTAGTTGTACTTGGTGACGTCGCCGTTCCAGCCCTCGACGGTGTCCGGCAGGAAGTTCTCGGCGACCTTGGCGCCCGGGGGCAGCTTCGAGTCGACCAGGGCCTGCCGGTTCAGCGCGTGCGCGATGGCCTGGCGGACCTTCACGTCGGCGAGCTTCGGGTTCCCCTTCTGGTTGATGGCCAGGTAGAGGATGTTGAACGCCGGACGGGTCAGGACGTTGAAGCCCTCGCCCTTCAGCGGCTCGACGTCGGCCGGGCCGACCAGGTCGTAGCCCTGGATGTCGCCGGAGCGCAGCGCCTGCTTGCGCGCGTTCTCGTCGGAGATGGTCTTGTAGATGAGGGTCTTCAGCTTCGCCTTGTTGCCGGCGTAGTCCTCGTTGCGCTCCAGGGTCAGCGTCTTGTTGGCGACGTCCCAGGTCTTGAACTTGAACGGACCGGTGCCGGTCGGGTGCTCCGTGGCGTACGCCGGGTACTTGATGTCCTCGGCGGTGCCGCCCACGTTGCTGGCGTCGTACTTCTCCAGCGCGGTCGGGCTGTGCATCGAGAACGACGGCAGCATCAGCGCGGCCGGGATCTTGCTGGAGACCCGGGTGAAGGCCAGGTCGACCGTGGTGGCGTCCTTGGCGGTGCAGGACTTGAAGAGGCTCGGCGGCAGCTCCGCGCTCTCGTTCTTGGCGAAGCCGCCCATGACGTCCTGCCAGTAGGCGGTCACGTCCGGGCTCTGCATGAGGCCCTTGGCGTTGTACCAGCGGTCGAAGTTCTTGCAGACCGCCTCGGCGTTGAATTCGGTGCCGTCGTGGAACTTCACGCCGGAGCGCAGCTTGAAGGTCCAGGTGGTGCCCGCGGCGTCCGGGGTCCAGGACTCGGCCAGGCCGGGGGTGACCTTGGTGCCACCCTCCTCCGGACGGACCAGCGTCTCGAAGACCTGACGCGCCACGCGCAGCGACTCACCGTCGCTGGCGAAGCTAGGGTCGAGCACCTTCGGGTCTCCGGCTACGCCGAAGACGAGGGTGTCCTTCTTGCTACCGCCGGAACTGTCATCGCGGTCGCTCTCGGCGCAGCCTGCTACCGCGAGGGCCGCGACCGCGACGGCCGCGATCGCGACCTTCGGCCTGGATGCACGCATGGGTGCTTCACCTCGTCCTTGGGGTTACGGACAATCGTGGTGACAGGGGTCACCGATCGCCGTGACCTTAGCCGTCGTTCGGACCGGCGGGAAACCTTCGCGGAACCGGTTGGTACCGGATCGTGTCTTAACCGATGCGGCCCGCCGCAGAGGCCGTTCCGGACCGCCATCATAGGGGTGCAATGTCCGGTTTGACCGATGCGGATTTGTTACATCGATCGTCGCCAGCATCGCCCACATGTCAGAACCCACAGTGGACGCGCGGGCGCCCGTACGACGATGGCCGGCACCGCGATCCGGTACCGGCCATGACGGGAACTCAGACGGCGCGACGGCCCTCGAAGGCCCGGCCGAGCGTGATCTCGTCGGCGTACTCCAGGTCGCCGCCGACCGGCAGGCCGCTCGCCAACCGGGTCACCGAGATGCCCATCGGCTTGACCATCAGCGCCAGGTACGTCGCCGTCGCCTCGCCCTCGGTGTTCGGGTCGGTGGCCAGGATCAGCTCCCGCACCGTGCCGTCGCTGAGCCGGGCCATCAGCTCGCGGATGCGCAGATTGTCCGGCCCGATCCCCTCCAGCGGGTTGATCGCCCCGCCGAGCACGTGGTAGCGGCCCCGGAACTCGCCGGTGCGCTCGATCGCCACCACGTCCTTGGGCTCCTCGACCACGCAGAGCACCTCGTCGGTGCGGCGCGGGTCCCGGCAGATCCGGCACCGGTCGGACTCGGCCACGTTGTAGCAACTGGTGCAGAACCGCACCAGCTCCTTGACCTTGCGCAACGCCCCGGCCAGCCGGTTGACGTCGGCCGGGTCGGCGGACAGGACGTGGAACGCGATCCGCTGGGCACTCTTCGGGCCCACGCCCGGCAGCCGCCCCAACTCGTCGATCAGGTCCTGGATGGCGCCCTCGTACATCTGTCGCTCAGAAACCGGGCAGGCCGAGGCCGCCCATGCCGCCGGTGACCGGGCCCATCTTCTGCTCGGTCAGCTCCCGCGCCGCCTCGGCCGCGTTGTGCATGGCCGCGACGACCAGGTCCTCCAGGGTCTCCACGTCCTCCGGGTCGACCGCCTTCGGGTCGATCTTGATCGACTTCAGCTCGCCGGTGCCGGCGACGGTCGCGGTCACCAGGCCACCGCCGGCGGTGCCGGTCAGCTCCGCCTCGGCGAGCTCGGCCTGCGCCTTGGCGATCTGCTGCTGCATCTTCTGCGCCTGCTTCAGCATCTGCTGCATGTTCGGCTGTCCACCTGGGCGCACGGATGGCTCCTTCTCGCACTCGTCTGCTCGGCCGCCGCTCAGCCTATCCGCTGTGAGCAGCCTCGCCCCGCCCGGTGCTTCCCTCGCGGCGGGTCCGGGCGCACGATCACGGGACCATGTCGAGAAGCCCGGCGGCGGACTCCGGCGCACCCTCACGGGACCCTGTCGAAGACCCGGCGGCGGGCGCGGGGCGCACGCTCACGGAACCCTTCTCGAAGACCCGGCGGCGGCCACGTCGCACACGACCGGACGGAGGTGGTGGATGTCCCGGGAACAGGCCGCGGCGGCCATCGAACGGCAGGCGCGGGCCTGCGCGGCCATGGACGCCGGCCTCTACGCCGACCTGCTGACGCGCGCCGCCGCAGACGTCCGGGCCGGCGGTCCGTGCGCCACCGTCATCACGGGGTACGAGGACGCGCCCGCCGACGACGTCGTGTCGCTTCGCCTGCTCGGCGGCGTACACGCGCTGGTGCTCTCCGGCCGGGCGCCGGAGCTGGCCCGGTTCTATCCCAGCGCCGGCGGGGCGTACCGGCCGGCGGACGCCCCCGCCTGCTGGACCGCGTTCCGCACGGTCGTCGAGGCCGAGCACGACACGCTGCGCCGCTGGCTGCGCCGACCGCCCCAGACCAACGAGGTGGGCCGGGCCAACCTGCTGCTCGCCGGGCTGCTGCACGCCGTGCACGAGGCGGGCGGGCTGCCGGTACGCCTGGTCGAGCTGGGCGCCAGCGGCGGGCTGAACCTGCGCGCCGACGAGTTCCGCGTCGAGGCCGCCGGCTTCGCCTGGGGCCCGGCCGACTCCCCGGTGCGGCTGCCGGACGCCTGGCGGGGCGGAGCGCCCGACTGGCTGCGGGAGGCGGCCGGCACGTACCCGAAGCTGACCGTCGTGGAGCGCATCGGCTGCGACCTCACCCCGCTCGACCCGGGCGACCCCGACGACGCGCTCGCGCTGCGGGCGTACGTCTGGCCGCAGCACACCGCCCGCGCGGCCCGGCTGACCGGCGCGCTGGAGCTGGCCCGGCGGCTGCCGGCCCGGGTCGTCGCGGCGGGGGCGGCCGACTTCCTCGCCGGGATCACCCCGCGCCCCGGCACGCTGACCGTCGTGTGGCACTCGGTGATGCGGCAGTACGTGCCAGCCGAGGAGTGGGCGCGGGTCACCACCGAACTGGACCGGCTGGCCGCCGCCGGCAGCGCCGACGCGCCGGTAGCCCACCTGTCCTTCGAGCCCCACCCCCGGGAGGCCCGCAACGCCTTCGAGCTGCGCGCCCGGCTCGGCAGAGGGGCGGAACGGCTCCTGGCGGAGGCACACCCGCACGGCCTCCCGGCCTGGCCCACCTGACGACCCACCGGGCCGCGCCTACCGCGCCCGGTACGCCATCGCTGGAGATCTTGGTACCTGAGCGCCCCCGGAGGGGCCGTTCCGTACCAAGATCTGCCGCGATTCGCCTTGGGGTGGCGGGGCCGTGCTGCGGCGGGTCGGCTAGCGGGCGTCGACCTCGTCGATCTTTTCGGCGCCGAACGCCTCGCGGAGCAGCCGTACCGCCTGTTCCTCGCTGGACTCGCGCGCGGTCTTCTCGTCGATGACCTCGTCCAGCGGCTCGTCGCCCGGGTCGAAGCCCTCGAAGTTCGGAGCCGCCGGCGCGGCGCCGCCGGGGCGTCCCCCGCCGCCGCGCAGCGGGCCGTCGAAGTCCGGGTCGTACGGCGGCTCGCCGGCCCAGTCGGCGTCCGCGGTCTTCCGGGCCGCCTGCCCGGTACGCGGACCACGTCCCGCCGCAGCCGCCCGCGCCGCCGCGATCGCGCTGCTCACCGGGGGACTGGCGGGCGCGGCCTGCTGCGGAGCCGCCGAGGGGGCGGCCGGCTTCGGTACGGCCGACACCGCACCAGCCGTCGGTGCGGAGGCCGATGCGCTGCCCGTCGCCGCGCCGGTCGTCGAGCTGGCGGTGGGCGTGCCGCCCGGCCGAGCCGGTTCCGGCCAGTCGTCCGCGCCTCCGGCCGCGCCACCCGGGCGGGCCGGTTCGGGCCAGTCCTCGGCCTCGTCAGCGGCGGGAGCACCGCCGGGCCCCGCCGCACCAGCGTCGGAGGCGGGCCGGGTCACCTGCCCCTGGCCGCCCGCATCTCCACGCGAACCGCTGGTGCCACCAGACCCACCGGCCGCACCACCGAGGCCACCCGTGCCAACCGAACCGTTCGAAGCACCTGGACCGCTCGGGCCATCCGTGCCCGTCCGTCCGCTCGGACCGCCTGGACCGGCTGAGCCGCTCGGACCGCCCGGACCGGCTGAGCCGCTCGGACCGCCCGGACCGGCTGAGCCGCTCGGACCGCCCGGACCGGCTGAGCCGCTCGGACCGCCCGGACCGGCTGAGCTGCTCGGACCGCCTGGACCGCTCGGACCGCCCGGACCGGCTGGATCGCCCGTGCCGGCATGGCCTCTCGCGCCGGCTGGGTCGCCCGTGCCGCCCGGGTTGCCGGGCATGCCGCTGCCGGCCGGGCCGGCACCGCCCCGGTCCTGGTGGGTGGGGGCCGCCGACGGCGGGGACGCCGGGCGGGCCGGAGCGGTGGAACGGGACGAGCCACCGAGTGACGCGCCACCCCGCTCGCCAGCCACCTCGCAGCGGATCTGCCAGCGGCCGCCGAACTCCTCGTACAGCACCTCGGCCAGCACCGAGGTGTGGTTGCCCATCATCTGCGCGAGCACCGGCGACTTGACGGTCAGCACCAGGGTGTCGCCGTCCACGTCGCGGACCACCGCGTCGCGCATCAGCGCGGCGGCCGGCTTCTTGATCCGGTTGACCTTCGCGACGATGTCCGGCCAGACCCGGCGCACCGCGACGGCGTCCAGGGGGCCTGCCGGAGCCGCGCCGGGGCGGGGCGGGGTGGGGGTGGCCGGGTCGGGCATCACCGCCGAGGCCGGCACCGGGCGGCGGGAGGGAGCATCGGCGGGCGCGCCCACCGGCTCCGTGGCGCCCGGGGCTGCCTGCGCCGCACGGGAACCGGTGGCGGCCAGAGCCGCCGCGCGGGCGGCAGCGGCGCCGGACGGGGCGCCGGCAGCCGCCGGCGGGCCGGCGGGCGACGGGTCGGGCGCGGCGGCAGCCGCGGTCGGGGCGGGAGTGTCGGGGCGTACGGGAGGAGGAGCGGCGACCGGCGCGGGGCCGGCGGCGGCCGGCGGCGCGTCGGTGCCGACGAGGGTGAGCCGGCGCTCCATGCGTTCGAGGCGCTGGAGCAGGCCGCCGGTGCTGTCGTCGGCGCCGGGCAGCAGCATCCGGGCGCAGATCAGCTCCAGCAGCAGCCGGGGCGCGGTGGTGCCGCGCATCTCCACCAGGCCGTTGTGCACGATGTCGGCGCAGCGGGACAGCGTCGCCGGGCCGAGCCGCTGGGCCTGGGCGGCCATCCGCTCGATCTGGTCGGCCGGGCCGTCGATCAGGCCCTTGGCGACGGCGTCGGGCACCTGCTGGAGCACGATCAGGTCACGCAGCCGCTCCAGCAGGTCGGAGGCGAACCGGCGCGCGTCGTGCCCGGCCTCGGCGACGCGGTCGACGGTCGCGTACGCCGTCGCGCCGTCGCCGGCGGCCAGCGCGTCACACATCTCGTCGATGAGGGCGGCGTCGGTCACGCCGAGCAGGGCGGCGGCCCGGGAGTAGGTGACCCCCTCCGGCCCGGCCCCGGCGATGAGCTGGTCGAGCACGGAGAGGCTGTCCCGGGCGCTGCCGCCGCCGGCGCGCACCACCAGCGGGAAGACCGCCGGCTCGACGGCGACGCCCTCGGCCTCGCAGAGCTGCTCCAGGTAGGGCCGGAGCACCTTCGGCGGGATCAGCCGGAACGGGTAGTGGTGGGTCCGCGACTTGATCGTGCCGAGGACCTTCTCCGGCTCGGTGGTCGCGAAGATGAACTTGACGTACTCCGGCGGCTCCTCGACCAGCTTGAGCAGGGCGTTGAAGCCGGCCGACGAGACCATGTGCGCCTCGTCGATGACGTAGATCTTGAAGCGGCTCTTGGCCGGCGCGAAGATCGCCTTCTCGCGCAGCTCGCGGGCGTCGTCGACGCCGCCGTGGCTGGCCGCGTCGATCTCCAGTACGTCGATCGAGCCGCCGTCGGTGGCCAACTCGCGGCACGACTCGCACTGCCCGCACGGCTCCGGGGTGGGCCCCTGCTCGCAGTTGAGCGAGCGGGCGAGGATCCGGGCGCTGGAGGTCTTGCCGCAGCCGCGTGGGCCGGAGAAGAGGTAGGCATGGTTGAGCCGCCCGCTGCGCAGCGCCTGCGACAGCGGCTCGGTGACGTGCTCCTGCCCGATGACCTCGGCGAAGGTGCGCGGCCGGTACTTGCGGTAGAGCGCCAGTGCCACTCGTCCCGCCTCCTCTCGACCGAGCCATTCTGCGCCGGTCGGGCGCGGGTGACCACCCACCACCCCGTGACCTGACCCGCAGGGACGTTACCGGGACCCGGAGACAAAAAGGCCTCCCGTGCACCCGGCAGAGCCCGCTTATCCTTGCTGCCTTCCGGCCCTGGGGAGGTTCACGAGATACCGCCGCACGGGAGGTACCGCCAACCCTACCCGACGCCGCATCGATCTTCAGGGGGTGGTGGGGTGGCCCACCCGCCGGGGACCTGTATCCTCGTCTGCGGAGGATTCGCCTAGAGGCCTAGGGCGCACGCTTGGAAAGCGTGTTGGGTTAACACCCTCACGAGTTCGAATCTCGTATCCTCCGCTCGCTGAGCAGCACGAACGCGAGGGCCGACCCCATCGGGGGGCGGCCCTCGCGCCGTTTCTGCCGGGCGTCGGCCGCGAGAGCGGCAACGCCGACGAAAGGTAGAAGATCCCGGGTGAGCGAGCGGGCGACCGACCCGGAGTTCGACGAATGCGACTGCCCAGCGAAGGTCGACGCGGCACTGGAGCGTACTGAGCCCGGGGCCGGGCCGGCGCTTCTCTGGCTGGTGCTGGACGAGTTCCACCCGCCCGCCGTCGTCCTTCCCCGGATCAAGCGCGGGCTCCGGTCGCGGGATGCGCAGACCAGGGCGAACGCGTTGCAGTCGCTGGGTCACTTCGGGCGCCTGCACCGCAACGTCGATGTCGAGTCGCTGGCCCTGCTCCGGGGCGCGCTGCGCGACCGCACTCCGCTCGGCGGCTACCAACTGCGCGGCTACGCCGACAACGCGGCGGACGACATCGGCATGTTCGTGCCCCGGCACCGCCTGCCCCGCTGGCTGCGCCGCCGCCACGCCGGGCCCTGGCGACCGCGCCGGCTGCGAAGGTGAACGGCGACGACGAAGCCACTGACCACGGCGTGATCCCTGCCGCACGTCGATCAACGGGCACGACTCCCGTCCTACGCTGACAGCCGCATTCGACAGCGACAACCGGGCGGCGGCGACCTGCGGGCGACGACCGGCCCGGGGAGAGCGCGGACACAAGTGGACGCAACACTGAACGTCGCCGAAGGGCTGGCGGTGCTGGCCGCCGGGGTCGCGGCGGGCGCCATCAACGCGGTAGTGGGCTCGGGCACGCTGGTGACCTTCCCGGTCCTGCTCTCCCTCGGCTATCCGCCGGTGGTGGCGAACGTGTCCAACACCGTCGGGCTGGTGCCGGGCTCGTTCACCGCGGCGTACGCCTATCGCCGGGAGCTGGCCGGGCACGGCAGCCTGCTGACCCGCCTCGGCGTCGCCGCCGTGCTCGGCGGGGTCACCGGCGGCGTACTGCTGCTGCTCCTGCCGCCCGGCGCCTTCCGGGCCATCGTGCCGGCGCTGATCGTCCTGGCGTTGGTGCTCGTGGTGGTGCAGCCGCGACTGGCGCGGGCGTTGGACCGCCGGCGGCCGGTCGCGGACGACGCGGGCGCGCCGTCGGCGGGCGGTCGGGCGGTACGGCGCGCGGGGCCGCTGCTGCTGCTCGGCGTCTTCGCCACCGGGGTGTACGGCGGCTACTTCGGTGCCGCCCAGGGAGTGCTGCTGCTGGGGCTGCTCGGGGTGCTGCTCTCCACCGACCTGCGCTGGGTCAACGGGGTGAAGAACGTGCTCGCCGGCCTGGTCAACGCGGTCGCGGCGGTCCTGTTCGTGGTCGTGGGAAACGTGGCGTGGCAGCCGGCGCTGCTGATCGCGGTCGGCTCCGTGGCGGGCGGCCTGGTTGGCGGCCGGTGGGGACGCCGGCTCCCGCCGGTGGCACTGCGCGCCATCATCGTGCTGGTCGGGCTCGCCGCCCTGGTCAACCTACTGCTCTGACCGAAGTGCGCTCAGCCGCGCGGGCGGGCCCAGGAGAGGAAGCGGTCGGCGAGCCGGGCCGGGCTCACGTCGGCGTCGAGCGTGGCGAGTTGCGTGGCGGCCTCGGCCTGGAGGGTCGCCAGGTGGACGGTGAGCGCGGCGCGGTCGTGGCGGTACTCGCCGAGCAGCCGCAGCTTCGCCGCCGAGCAGGGCCAGGCGATGCCGCACGCCCGGCACCGCCACGTGGGCCGGGTCGGAACGTGCTCACGGCGGCGCCTCACCGCGCCGCCGACCCGGCCGAGCCGACCCGGCCCGCCCCGGCCCGCGAAGCCCCGGACGCATCAGCCCGGGAAGCCCCGGGTGCCCCGGCCCGCGAACCTCCGGGCGCATCGGCGGGGGAAGCACCAGCACCGGGGGCGTCGGTGGCGAGCACCCGGGCCCGGTCGACGCGGATCGAGGCGAAGCGCTCCCGGGGGCGGACGGTGCCGTCGGGGTCCACCTGGTGGCCGCGTACCTCGGCCCAGAGCCGGTCCTCGAACGGGCCGACGCTCAGCACCTCGGTGATCCGCAGCGTCAGCGGGCCCTCTCCGAAGCGGTAGGCGTCGTCGGGGACGCGGATGGTCGTACCGGCGGGCCAGGGCGTCGGCCGGCCCCGGGCGGGAGCGGCGGGCGGGGGCGGATCGTGGCGGTCGACCGGGCAGCGGGGATTGCCCCGAGGCTCAGCGGCGGGGGCGCGGCGGGCTGGCACGGGCAGGACCTCCTTGGTGGAGTCGAGCGGGACTCGCCCCAGGCGTTCCAGGAAAGGGGCGGGCCGTAGGGCTGGAGCGGGGCCGCCCCGCCCTCCCCGCCGGGGCGGCCCCGCGACTGACGCCGACCGCCGGGCTCGCTCGCCTCCACCGGCCGCGCCGTCTTCGTCACCCCAACTTGCCGTGCATGTGCAGACAGATACACCCCGTAGCGCTATGGTCGCCAGATATTCGAGACATCCGATGGGAGGAGCCCGTGAACGATGCGCTCCGGGTGGCGCTCAGCGACACCGGGCACACGATCGAATCCCTCGCCGAGACCGTCGGCGTCGATCCGAAGACGGTCGGGCGATGGCTGACCGAGGACCGCATCCCGCATGCCAGGCACCGGTTGACGGCGGCGGAGGCCCTCCGCCGGGACGTGTAGGACATCTGGCCGGACACTTCGAGACGTCGTGACCCCATCTGGTTTCGTCCGTGGCAGGAGATCGAGCGCGAGGCGGTGTCGCTGCGGTCGTACCAATCGGTGGTGTTGCCGGGCCTGCTCCAGACCGAGGCGTACGCGCGGGCCGTGCTGACCGGCGGCGGCCTGTTCCCCCGGGGCGACGTCGAGCGGCACCTGGCCGCCCGGCTCGCCCGCCAGGGCATCCTGCGGCAGGACGAACCGCCGCAGTTCACGGCCGTGATCGACGAGGCGGTGCTGCGCCGCCCGGTCGGCGGCCGGGCCACCATGCGTGAGCAGCTCCGGGCCGTCGTCGACGCCTGCGCCGAGCCGCACGTGCGGGTGCACGTCGTGCCGTCGTCGGTCGGCGCCTACGCGGGCCTGAACGGGCCATTCGTGATCGCCAGCAGCCACGACCACCGGATCGCCGGCTACCTCGACAACCAACTCCAGGGCCAACTGGTTAGCGATCCCGCGGACATCGCCGCCATGATGGCTGCGTGGGAGAACGTGCGCGGCGAGGCGCTGGCCCACTGGCAGTCGGTCGATCTCATCACGGAAGTGGCGGAGACATGGAGCTGAACGGCGCGCGGTGGCGCAAGAGCAGCCGCAGCAGCGGCAACGGCGGCGACTGCGTCGAGGTCGCCGACAACCTGCCCGGCGTCGTCGCGGTACGCGACTCGAAGGACCCGGCCGGCCCGGCGCTCGTCTTCGCACCGGCGGCGTGGCGCGCGTTCGTCGCCACCATGGCCGAGCGCCCCTGACCCGAGCCCGTCCGCGGCAGACGCGCCTGGCACGGACTCGCTGCACGACCCGGTCGCGGCCCGCCACCTCTCCGCCTGCCCGACTTCCCCTGCCGAAGGCCGCGTCGCGCCCCGACGGAGGACCCGAAGCGCGAGATCACGGGGCGGTGCCGGAAGGGGACGATTGGGTACGGTGCGGAAAGCGGCGGAGGCGGAATTCGTCGTACACATGTTCCATCCACAGGCTGTGGACGGCGGAGGGCTCCGATGGCTTACCAGCTCAGCGCGGTCGTCGCGGACGCCGAGCTGCTCCGCGAGCACACCGCCGACCTCGACCACGCGGTCCTCGGCGAGCTGCGGCAGGACTTCGCGCTGCTGCCGGTCACCCCGCAACTGGTCGAGGAGCTGACCGGCGCGCTGCCCGACTTCTCCGTGGCGGCACGCTCGCCCGAGGAGCCCTTCCACCTCACGCTCTCCGCTCCCCTCACCGAGGTTCTCGCGCGGTGGTCGCGGTCGGGACCGATGGCGTACGCGGAGGCGGAGTTCTTCGGCGGCGCCGGCTACCAGTCGGCGGTGGTGTGGCTCGGCGGCCGGGTGAGCTGGGGCCCGGCGTTCGACCACCTCTTCGACGGTCCGCGCGCCCAGTGGCCGCTGAACGCGGCGCTCACCCGGCTCGGGGTGGAGCCCGGCGCGTGGATCGACCCGTTCGCCGAGCTGGGCCTGCACGTCGAGCGGAGCACCGCCGGCTGGCTGGCGCACGGACGCCGGCGGCTGAGCGCCGACTACTGGGACGAGCTGGCCGAGGAGTGGGAAAACCGGCAATCTGCGGGCGGGCAGCAACCTGAGCGCCCCGGTCCCGTTGGGGACTGGGGGATCCCATGAAATTGCGACAATTTGGCTTTATCGCCGCACTGATGACGGCTGCCTGGGTTTCGGGCAGTGGCGTGCACCCGCCGTTGCGCGAGTTGGACGGGCGGCCCGTCGGGGCCGTCGAGGTGGTCGACCTCAACGGCCTGCGCGACATCGAGTTCGGCGACACCGAGGACGAGCTGACCCGGCGGGGCATCCTGCGCTCCGACGTCGACGCCTGCGGCCCGGCGCTGGCCGGGTACGACACGACCAGCCCCATCTTCGTCGACGACCGGCTGGTGCTGCTCTGGCTCGGCGAGGCGACCCGCACCCCGCGGGGAGTCACCGCCGGCATGCCGGTCGAGGAGGTCCGCACCCGCTACCCGTCCGCCCGGGAGCTGGACGCTCCACAGGGGACGTACCGGCTCGACGGGCTGCTCGCCCGGCAGGGCGACCGGGCGTACCTCTTCCTGCACGACGGGCGGGCGGTAAAGAAGATCATCGCCGGGTACGCCGACTGGGCCCAGCGCCTCTTCGACGAGGGCCACAGCCCCTGCTGAGCCCCGCGCAGGCCTGACGCATGGGGGCCGTGAGGTGGGGTAACCGCCGGCATGGCGCGGTACACGAAGCCCGAACTCCGGGAGCAGATCAAGGAAGAGGTCAAGGCCTCCGACAAGGGCGGCCGGCCGGGACAGTGGTCGGCACGCAAGTCGCAGCTGGTCACCCAGGAGTACAAGAAGCGCGGCGGGGGCTTCGTCGGCCCGAAGGACGAACGGCAGAAGTCCCTCCAGCGCTGGGGCGGCGAGCACTGGCAGACCAGGGAGGGCGACACCCGGGCGCGGCACGGCGACGAGACCAGCCGCTACCTGCCCGAACAGGCCTGGAAGGAACTCTCCGAGAAGGAGAGGCGGGCGACCGACGCCAAGAAGCGAAAGGAGTCGAAGTCCGGCAAGCAGTTCGTGGCGAACATCGGACCGGCCAAACGCGCGCGCCGCAACGCCACGTCTGCCGAGCAGTTGTCGGAGCTGCCGGTCGCCGAGGCGGCCAAGCTCGTCCGCGACCTCGACAAGGGCCAACTGAAGTCGGCCCTGCGCCGCGAACGCGACGGCAAGTCCCGCAAGACCCTCATCACCCGCCTGGAAAAGGAACTGACCCGCCGCTGACCGCCCCACCCCCGCATAGGACGATCATGCACTTGTGGTGAGGAACAGATGCCTGTTCGCCCCTTTCGCGGGGCACCACAAGCGGAACGCCCGGCTGATCCTTGCGGATCTGCCGGGCGTTTGCGCTGTTCACGAGCGGTGGCGGCGGGATTTGAACCCGCGGAGGGCGTAAACCCTCACACGCTTTCGAGTTCTGCGACCCGCCGTACAGCTACCGTCAGCCCCGTACACGACCAGGGCTTTTCCTCCCCTACGGCCCTTCGCGGAAGGGACCGTACGCCGACGAATGAGACCACGACTGAGACCACACACCCTGGAAGTTCAGCAGCCCTGGCCTCTGCCAGGTGGTTGATCTCTACCAGGAGATATTTCCGTTATAGGTGCTCTTGATATGCCTGCTGATCCCTTGATCTGTAACCTTGACAAGGTGAGTAAAGAGCGCTATTACCATCCCAGTTGCGGGCGCTGTCAGATTTGGCGCGCCCTTCGAGTCACAGTTCCACGAATATTGTCGCGTGGGATACCCGTGGGCGAAGCTGTGCCGCACTTGCAAAATCTCATCCAATCGCTCCCTAGTCGCGGGACCACTTAGCCGGCGAGCCGGCCAGTTCCAGTCATTGATTGGATCGAAACCCGTCCACTGGAAGAGCAACTCTCGGGAGTTCTTCGCGTTAGGAGTATTGAATTTCTTAAGATCAGCCTCCGCGCGGCTAATCGCAATCTGATGAAGTGCGGTGAATTTGGGCTGCAGAGGATCTGCAATCTCAGCAAAGAATGCTCGGACCACTGACTCGATGTATGCCTCCCATGCGGCAACGGATGCCGCCAATGAGGCGTGATATTGAACCTGCCTTTGCTTGCGGGAAAACAGAGCCGCCCGCCCCTTAAGGCAAAGCAGTTCCGCTCGTGAGATGGCGTCCGTGAACTTGACCCGCGCGGGTGAAGGCATGAAATGACCTACAGTGCGTCGACAAACTTCTCCAATGCTTCCCTGTAGCGGTCCAACGGCTCCTTATTGACCTGAACGAAATCCACGCCCGCCAGCTTTCGTGGACCCGCGACAAGCTTGTCTAGCGGGGTCCCCGTCATAGCCGACACAATGCACGCGCTGTGATAGTCCGGCACGGTGATAAATGATTTGCTGGGCTTTACGCCGGAGTTCGCGAAAATTGATCGATGCCGCTGATGGATACCCTCTAGCGTTCTTTCGATGGTGCTTGCTACCGCTTGGAATGCACGCGAGGGTTTCCCATCATATAGAGTGACTCGGTTGCTAACGAAGGTGTGCAGCAGGGGAACTTCGACCTGCTCTTCCTTCGCTCGCTTGGAGAAGTTGATGCGAGAGTAGGCGGCTACATGTTGGTCACCAATGCCGTAGGCCAACGCCACTACGTTCTCAATTGCTCGCCGCGAGCTGTCGTCAGCAGTAAAGGGCACAACGATGTTTCGCGTAGCAGCAAGGCCGAGTTGGGTGTAAATCGCGAAGCTCGGGTTGCAGTCAACCATAAAGACCGAGTCGCGGTCGCCGCTGCGCAGGCTCAGTGCGAAGGTAAGATCCTTGACCCACTCAATAACCTGCTTCCAGGCGTCAGTGGGAATTGACAGCTGCGAGGTTTGTCGAATTGCCTCAGACAGAATTTCTAGCAGATTGTCGCCGCAGATAAGATATAGGTTATCGGGCACGTTTTTGTTGTACTTCACCGGACGGGTGATGAACGGGCTGACATCGTCTAGCTGCCTGAAGGGCGAACTCAACCGCGACTCCAGGTAGCCGGCAATGGTTCTGCGAGGATTACCGCCGGTCAGCTTGCCTAGAACCGCTGGGCTCGACTCGTAGCCCCCTAGCAGCGTCTCACTCACGTTGCCCTGTGGACATAGGTCAATCACGTACACGTCGGTTTCTGGATAGCGGCGCGCGTACTCGCATGAGGCAATGAAGCACAGGTAGCTCTTGCCGACGCCGCCTTTGTTGTTCCAGAATGCATAAGAATTCAACGTTGCCGTCCTGTGGGCCAGAGGGGTAATCATCCTATCACCCTCGACGGGTTAGGGGCGGGGCAATAATCCGTGCAGCCACCGTTCTTGCTAAGGGATGTCTCGTAACCCCGGTGTCTGTCCGTTGAGGATGGTCGGTCAAGATGCCTGGGTGCAGGTGATCTCGGCAGCCCGCCCGGAGTGGATCTTCCCGTTCACCGGGCTGCAGCCCGCCCAGTTCCGTTCGCTGGTCCGGCTGGTCGCCGAGCGCGGCGGTGACGGCATCGCCGACGGCCGGCCGGGCCGGCAGTGGGCCCTCGACCTGCCGGATCGGGTGTTGCTGGTCGCCGCGTACTGGCGTACGAACCTGACGATGCGGCAGATCGGCCCGCTGTTCGGGGTGTCGCACTCCGCCGCGCACCGGGTCATCGACACCCTCGCGCCGCTGCTGGCCCTGGCGCCGGTGCGTAAGCGGCCGGTCGAGCAGATCGCGATCGTCGACGGGACGCTGGTCCCCACCCGCGATCACCGCCTGGCCGCCCGGAGCAAGAACTACCGCTACTCCACCAACCTGCAGGTCGCCATCGACGCCAGCACCCGCCTGGTCATCGCCGTCGGCGACCCGCAGCCCGGCAACCGCAACGACACCATCGTCTACCGCACCTCAGGCATCGCCGAGAAGCTCGACGGGCGGCCGGTGATGGCCGACGGCGGCTACCGCGGCAACCCCGAGGTGATCATCCCGTACCGCAAGCCCACCGACGGCAGCGACCTGCCGGACTGGAAGGAAGCCCTCAACGTCGAACACCGCACCGTCCGAGCAGGGGTCGAACACGCCCTGGCCAGGATGAAGTGCTTCAAGATCCTGCGCGACTACCGCCGCGCCGCCCACACATTGACCGACGCCGCGTCCGGCATCGCTAACCTCCACAACATCATCCTGGCCGGCTGAACGCCGGGCCGGTGCCGGGCAACGCCTCCACCCAGTTACGAGACGTCCCTTAGGGTGATTATTGCTCGCGAGCGACAGGCAAAATGCTGGCGGGGATATCGGCACCCCTGATCACCTGTCCAGGTCCGATGAAGCGTCGAGCAACCAGAAGGCCAGCGGAAGCCGCCCTCGTGGACGGGCTGTTGCCCGACACCTACGTTTCCGCCGGCTCCCTGGTGCACATGGAAGCGGTTTCCGGTGGCCTGCCCACCGCCGCCGACGAAGACTCGCCGCTGCCGATCAGCGCGAGCGCCCTCACCCCCGCCGGCCTAGCCGGGCTCCTCGCCGAACACGCCTATGTCTACAAGGTCAAAACCCGCAAGACCGACGGAGGAAACCCCGAGATGTACGAAGACGAGGTGACCCCGCCCCGCGACATCCTGTCGTCCGTGCTGGCCGGCAAGACCTGGCCCGGCGTACCACCCTTGCGCGGGATCATCGGCGCACCCGTGCTGCGCCGCGACGGCACCCTCTTGCAGCAACCCGGCTACGACCCGCAAACCGGCCTCTACCTCGCCGCAAAGGTCACCCTCCCGCCCGTGCCCGACCAACCCACCCCCGAGCAGGTACGCGACGCACGTACGTTCCTGCTCGGCCAATTCCTGCGAGACTTCCCCTGGGCCAGTGCCGCCGACCGCGCCAACTACGTGGCCTTGCTCGCCACGCCGATCCTGCGGCACTTCACCCGCAGCTTGACCCCGTTCGCGTTGATCGACGCGACCATGCCGTCATCGGGCAAGACCATCCTCACGGCGGGGCCGGGGATGCTCTACGGGCAGCGCGTCATGACCTGGGCCTACTCCGACGAAGAGCTGCGCAAGTCCATCACCGCCGTGTTGGCCGAGCAGGTGGGGGTGGTCATCTGGGACAACCTCGCTGAGGGCACCGTCATCGACTCCCCGGTACTCGCCCAACTCGTCACCTCCGGCGTGTGGTCCGACCGGCAGCTCGGGGCGTCGCGCAACGTGGCCACCGTCAACGACCGGCTGTGGATGGCCACCGGCAACAACCTCCAAGTCGGCGGAGACATGGCCTCCCGCACCGTGCGGGTGCACCTCGACCCGGACATGCCCCGCCCCGAACTGCGCGACCAAGCCGGGTTCGGCATCCCGCACCTCGACCAGTGGATCACCGACCCGGCGAACCAACTCACCGTCCTGTGGCACCTGCTCGTGCTCGTCCTGGACTGGACGCGGCAGGGAGCGCCGAGGGTGTCCGGGCTGTCGATGCGGCAGTTCACCCCCTGGGCGCACCCTCGGCGGGTTCCTCGCCCACCACGGCATCGACGGGTTCCTCACCAACGCCGCCGACATCCGCGAGATCGACGAAGACGAAACGCGCTGGCGCGCGTTCCTCACCTGCTGGCACGACCGCCACGGCAACCGGCCGATGACCGCCGCCGACCTACGCCGCGACGCCGAACCCATGCAGATCGGCAGCGACACCCACGACCCGTGGGACGGGCAGTTCATCACCACCCACAACGGCCGCCTACCCAACCCGCTGCAACTCGGGCGGTTGCTCACCGGGCAAGCCGGGCGGTGGCGCGGCGAACACGTCGTCCGGGCCGGCAAGAACGACCGGGGCGACCGGTCCGTGTTCTGGGTCGAACACCACCAGGGGTGAAACCCGCTGAACCATCTCCGCATCTCCGCAACGCCGCACCAACCCCGCCCCACCAGCGGAAACACCCTGCGGAGATCAGAACCTAGAAGAGCATCGATCTCCGCATCTCCGCAACGCTCTGCGGAGATCACACCCCCTTTGCGGAGATGAACCCCCGGCGGAACTCCGCATCTCCGCAAGCATTCGCCCAGCTCACAGCCATGTTTGCGGAGATGCGGAGATGCGGAGATGGTTCAGCCCTCCCACGGAGAACTACGACCGGCCGGCCACCCGTAGACGACGGCCGGCCCATCGAATCCCGCGCTCGCCACCGCCTACCCGGCCAGCGAGCGCACTGCCCACACTCGGCCAGCAACCACGGGAGAACACCGTGTCCAGCACCGAAAAGCGCGTCGTCCTGACCATCGAGGAAGCCGCCCAGCGACTCGGCATCGGCCGCACCACCATGTACGCCCTCATCAAGGCCGGCCAGATTCGCACCGTCCGGATCGGCCGCCTGCACCGCGTGCCCACCTTCTCCCTCGACGAGTACGTGCGAAGCCTGCTCGGCGACTCGACGCCCCTCGACCGCGCCGCCTGACGAAGGGAGCATGACTGTGGGACGCAGACCCAACGGAGCATCGAGCGTCTACCTCGGCGCTGACGGTTCCTGGCACGGTCGGGTAACCGTCGGCGTCAAGGACGACGGATCACCTGACCGCCGGCATGTCCGGGGCAAGACGGAAGCCGCCGTCATCAAGAAGGTCCGGCTCTTGGAACGGGAGCGAGACAGCGGCACGGTTCGCAAGACCGGCCAGCGCTGGACGGTGAAGACCTGGCTCACGCACTGGGTCGAGAACATCGCTGCCCCGAGCGTCCGGGAGAACACCCTTGCCGGCTACCGGGTGGCGGTCTACCGACACCTCATCCCCGGTCTCGGCGCCCACCGCATCGAGCGCTTGGAGCCCGAGCACCTGGAGCGCTTCTACCGGAAGATGCAGGAGAACGGCAGTGCCCCGGCGACCGCCCACCAGGCGCACCGCACGATCCGTACCGCGCTGAACGAGGCGGTCCGCCGGGGACACCTGGCCAAGAACCCGGCCAGCCTTGCCAAGGCACCACGCCTACCGGAAGGCGAGATCGAGCCGTACACGGTCGCCGAGGTGCAACGGCTGATGGCGGCTACCCGGGGCCGGCGCAACAGCGCGCGGTGGGCGGTCGCGCTCGCCCTCGGCCTGCGCCAGGGGGAAGCCCTCGGCCTGCGCTGGTCAGACGTCAACCTCGACGCCGGGACGCTGACCGTCCGGCGCGGCCGGCAGCGGCCGAGGTGGGAGCACGGGTGCGGCTCACCGTGCGGCCGGAAGCACGGCGGACACTGCCCCGACCGCCGCCAGGTGCGTGCCGACACCGCCGAGACCAAGTCGCGGGCCGGTCGGCGCAGCATCGGGCTCCCCGACGAGCTGGTGGCGCTGCTCCGTAAGCACCGCGACGAACAGGACCAGGAGCGCGCGAACGCCGCCCAGCTCTGGGAGGGTGGCGATTGGCTGTTTGCCACGCCGACCGGCGGCCCGGTCAACCCGCGCACCGACTACGACGAATGGAAGCGACTGCTCCGGCTCGCCGGGCTACGCGACGGCCGGTTGCACGATGCCCGGCACACCGCCGCCACGGTGCTGCTGATCCTCGGCGTCGCCGAACGGGCCGTGATGGGCATCATGGGTTGGTCGAACTCGGCGATGGCGACCCGGTACCAACACCTCACCGCCCAGGTCCGCCGGGACATCGCGACCCGAGTCGGCGGACTGCTCTGGTCGACCTCCTCCGGGCCCAAGAACGATGGGGCCGGCTAGCTCATCTCGGCAAGAGATCATCTCGCGTTCGGAGTCGGCCGGCAAACTGCCGGTCGACTCCGAGCCACTATCACGGCTTTTGTCTGACTTGGCCTAGACGCGCCGAAAAAGCCGTACCGAAAGTTGCGCCCATCGATGTGATCGACCGAAGTATCCACAGGTCGAAAGGGCTGGCGCACAACATACCCACACCACCCTCCACAGGCCCCAAAACAAGATTCATCCCGGCTCATCGATGGCTTTACCACCCCCAAGCAGGGGTTTCTCCGAATGGAACAGGCGTGCGAAGTGCCCGCCGTCGCGCCGTTATCCACAGGCCACGACCCAACCCGAGACCCACTACATGTGGGTACGACATTCTTCCGGCACCACAATATCTGCCACTTTGAGGCGATGACCTTCTTGCTGCCTGCCCCACCGCCGAGTACGGTGACCCGAGCAAGACAGCACGAAGACCCGGCAGGGTGCCGGTTCTCCGGGCAGCCCTACCGGGTCGTCGTCGTTTCTACCTGGCAGTAGACCGGCGACGTTATCACCGGCTGATGTCTCACGCGAGACCTCAGAGGAGTGAAATTCTCCGCAGGTTGCCCGCCGTGCTCAACCGAAAGGAGAGCAAGTGGCGAACAAGGCCGCGAAGCCGTCGTCGGGGGCGAGCAAGCCTGCTGCCCGCCCTGCCGCCAAGCCCGCCGCCCGCCCGGCTGCGAAGCCGGTGGTGGTCAACCCGGGCACCCCCGCTCCCAAGAGCGGTCAGTACAAGCCGGTCAAGGGTGGCCCTGAGGTGACCGTGCCGAAGGGCCACCGGATGCCGCCCACTCCGAACGGCGGCCCGTCGAAGCTGGTCGACCCGACCAAGAACAAGTCCGGCAAGTGATTCCCCCGGCCTAGCTCCGGCTCGGCCACCACGCCCGCCCAGGCGACTGGGCGGGCATGGTGGCCTATTCAGCCAGCTTGCGCGGCTCGACCAAGCCAACTGAGACCGAAACTGAGACCACAAGCGAGGACGCCCGGCCGATCCTCGCGGATCGACCGGGCGTCCTCGCTTGTCACGAGCGGTGGCGGCGGGATTTGAACCCGCGGAGGGCGTAAACCCTCACACGCTTTCGAGGCGTGCTCCTTAGGCCACTCGGACACGCCACCGCCGAGAAGGGTACATGACCCCGGGTTCGGACGCCGAACCGGTATGCCGCGGGGCGGCCTGGCAGGATCCTTGCCATGAGTACGCACATCGGCGCGAAGCCGGGAGAGATCGCCGAGCGGGTCCTGATGCCGGGCGACCCGCTGCGGGCCAAGTGGATCGCGGAGACCTACCTCGAGGGCGCGCAGTGCTACTCGACGGTCCGGGGCATGCTGGGCTTCACCGGCCGCTGGAACGGCGTAGAGGTGTCCGTCCAGGGCTCCGGCATGGGCATGCCCTCCGCCTCGATCTACGCCCACGAGCTGGTCAACGAGTACGGCGTGAAGAGCCTGATCCGGGTCGGCTCCTGCGGGGCCCTGACCGAGGACCTGCGGCTGCGCGACGTGATCGCCGCCATCGGCTCGTCCACCGACTCGAACATGAACCGGATGCGCTTCGACGGGCTGATCGACTACGCCCCGGTGGCCGACTTCGGGCTGCTGCGTACGTCGGTGGAGGTGGCCGAGCGGCGCGGCATCGCGATGCGGGTCGGGCCGATCCTGGCGGCGGACGCCTTCTACACCGACCGCCCGGACCTCTACGACAGCCTCGCCGACTACGGCGTGCTGGCGGTGGAGATGGAGTCGGCGGCGCTCTACACGATCGCCGCCCGGTTCAAGGCCCGCGCGCTGACCCTGCTGACGGTCAGCGACCACATCAAGACCGGCGAGAAGACCACCTCCGAGGAGCGTGAGCAGACCTTCAGCCAGATGGTCGAGATCGCCCTGGACACGATCGTCGCCTGAGTTCCGTCCGGCCGCCGCCCCGTCGTCCTCCCGGACGGCGGGGCGGTTTCGTGACCACGGTCACTTCCGGAAACTATACGAACGGTCGTGCTTATTCATTAGCCTCTGCCCATGACAGCTCACCGGCCGGGCCGACCGTCGTCCGCACCCGACGGACGCGTCGCGCGGGGCGACCGGACGCGCACCGCCGCGCTGGACGCCGCCGTGGTCCTCGCCACCGAGGTCGGCCTGCACGGGCTCTCCCTCGCCCAGCTCGCCGACGCGCTCGGCGTCAGCAAGTCCGGCCTCTTCGCGCACTGGGGCTCCAAGGAGGCGCTCCAGCTCGCCACGATCGACCGGGCCGTCGAGCAGCAGCGGGAACGGGTCATCGAGCCGGCTCTGCGCGCCACCCGGGGCGTACGGCGGCTCTGGGCGCTGCACCAGGCCCGGATCGACTTCTTCGCCGCCCGGGTGCTCCCCGGCGGCTGCTTCTTCGCCAGCGCCGACTTCGAGTACAACGCGCGTCCCGGGCCCGTCCGGGACCGGCTCGCCGAGGCCTTCGGCCGCTGGACCGCGTTCCTCGAACAGCTCGTCCGCGAGGCGGTCGCCGCCGGCGAGCTTCCCGCCGACGTGGACGTCGCGCAACTGGCGTACGAGATCGACGCGCTCGGGATCACCGCCGCGATGCGCTCCCGTCTGCTGGACCCCGACACCGCCTACCGGCACGCCCGCCAGGGCCTGCTGAACCGCCTGCGGGCGCTGTGCCCCGATCCGACCCTGCTACCGGAAGGCATCTCATGAGCCACGCCATCGTCGACCAGCCCGCCGTCGAGTTCGGTCACGTCGCGCACGTCGCGGTGCACTTCGACGACCTCGACGCGTTCGGCCTGCTGCACAACGCCCGGTACGCGGTGCTGCTCGAACGGGCCCTGACCGGCTACTGGGCGGAGCACGGCGTCTCGTTCCAGGGCGGGCGGCACAGCGCGCCGGACGTGTTCCACGCCGTACGCGAGTTCACCATCAGCTACCGGACGCCGGTCACCGGGACCGGCCCCGTGGCGGTGCACTTCTGGCTCGACCACTTCGGCACCAGCAGCGCCCGGTACGCCTACCGGTTCCAGGCGCTGGACGGCGGCACGGTGCACGCGGAGGGCGAGCGGGCGATCGTCCGGCTCGATCCGGCGACCCTGCGCCCCACCCCGTGGACCGACACCGCCCGCGCGGTGGCCGCGACCCTGCTCCGGCCCGCCCCCACCAGCGCCTGAAGGTCAGCGGAAGAAGGCGCGCAGGACGGCGGCGCTCTCCGCCTCCAGGACGCCGCCGTACACCTCCGGCCGGTGGTTGAGCCGGCGGTCGCGCAGCACGTCCCACAGCGATCCGGCCGCCCCGGTCTTGGGCTCCCAGGCGCCGAAGACCACGGTGGACACCCGGGCCAGCACCAGCGCGCCCGCGCACATCGTGCAGGGCTCCAGGGTGACGACGAGGGTGCAGCCGTCGAGCCGCCACCGGCCCAGCCGCTCGGCGGCCCGGCGCAACGCCAGCACCTCGGCGTGCGCGGTCGGGTCGCCGGTCAGTTCCCGCTCGTTGCGCCCGATCGACAGCTCGGTGCCGTCCGGCCCGTAGAGCACGGCGCCGACCGGGATGTCGTCGACGGCGTCGCCGTCCGCGCCGGCGGAGCCGTCAGGGCCGGTCACGGCGACCTCCAGGGCCCGGCGCATCCACAGCTCGTGGCGCTGCCGCCGGCCGGCGCCGTCCGGATCGGCCAGCCCCTCGTGGGCGCCGGGTCCGACCCGGCCCGCCGCGCCCGGGGTCGGCTGCCCGGGGCGTACGGTGCCCAGCGCCGGGTCGGTGGCGTCGGCCGGCTCGGCGCCGCCCGCCCCGGCCCGGCCCGGACCGGCCGGCTCAGACCTCACGCAGTTCCTCGACCTCGTCGGCGCAGCCGAGCACCTGGCACACCTCGGCGGTGACGTCGGCGGGCATCGTGCCCTCCTGCGCGCAGAGGTTGAGCAGCTTCTGCGCGGAGATGCCCAGGTCGGCCAGGAGATCGGCCTCGCCGACCGGGTCGGCCTCGGGGTCGACGGCGGGCTGCTCGGTGTCCTCGTCGCCGCCGCCGGACGGGCGCGGCTCCTCGGTGTCGTCGAGCCCCGTCACCGAGGTCTTCAGGTCCCCGACCAGCAGGGCGCCCAGCCGGGACTCCTCCGCGTAGGCGGAGTCGGAGCCGAAGACCCGCAGGTCCTCGCCCTCGTCCAGGCGCATGATCACCAGGTACGCGTCGTCGGCCTCGACGAAGAGCAGCGACAGGTCGGCGTCCTGGTCGACGTCGCGCAGCCGGTCGGCGACGTCCTCGATGTCGGTGGTGCCCCGCAGGTTCACCTCGGCGGCCGTCCAACCGCTGTCGTCACGCACGACGGCCGCAGCGAAGTACGACACGGTTCCCCCAAAAGAGCCTCGACAGGCCGACCCGTTACGCGTGCACGTTAGCCGGTCGGGTCGGCAGGCGACCGGTCAACGCCCCGAAGGGCCGGTCGTTCCTGGGGAAAGTCTGCCGGTCGTCAGCCGGCGACCCGGCGGCGGGTGGCGATCAGCTCCCGCAGGCGATCGGTGCGCACCCGTTGCGGCCGTACGCGCTGGCGTACCGCCCGGGCGCCCGCCAACTCGGCGAGGAGCTGCTGGCGACGGCGGCTGCGCTCGGGATCGAGCCGCGGAGTGGTCCAGGCCATACCGCCGAGGGTGCCGAGTTCCGGCGGCCACGTCAAGACGGGATTCGCTGCGCAGCCGCCCCGCGACGCAGCGCAGCCGCAGGCCTGCCGGAGCGGGCCCGGGGAGGGGCCGGAGCCGGTCGCGGACGGGCCGGCCCCGGCTCACCAGAGCGGCCAGTCCCCGCTCGACGCCCACCGCGCCACCACGATGGCGGCGGCGATGCTCCACCCACCGGCGGTGACGATCGCGACCCCGGTGGCCACCCCACGGTCACCCGCGCGGACCAGCAGCAGCGCGACGAGCCAGGCCAGCCCGCCGGCCAGCAGCGTCCACCAGGCGTAGCCGGCGACGCCGCGACCGAGCAGGCCGAACAGGAGCAGCCACACGGTCGTCACGGCGGCGCCGGAGGCGACGCCGGCGCCGGTGACCGGGTGCGGTTCGCGGTAGGTGGGCTGCGTCGGCGGCCCGGACGGGAAGAGCCCCGAGGGCACCCGTGGTGCCGGCCGGAACCCGGCACCCGGCTCGGGCGGGAAGGCGTACCCTCCGGTCGTCACCGACCCCTCCCCTCCGCCGTGGACCTCGTCCCACCGTACCGACTCTGCCAGGATGACCGGATGCCCTCGCCGACGATCGGACGCCGCGCGCGCCCGGCGTACCCGGTCCTGCTGGTGCTCGTGCCGGTCCTGGCCGCCGGCTGCGCGACGACCCGGCCCGGGACGACGCCCGGCGCTCCGCGCCCGAGCCTGCCGGCGACGGCCGGGCAGCCGGCGGCCGCGACCCCGGCTCCGGCCGGCACCCCGACGGCCGTCGCCCCGAGCGGCCCGTCGGCCGCGCCGACCCGCGCCGGGCTGCCGCACGTCTTTCCGGTACGCGCGGCGAACGTCGCCTACCACCCGACCCACTCGGCCTACCCGGGGACGGACATCTTCGCCGACTGCGGCGAGCCGGTCGTGGCGGTGACCGACGGCGTGCTGCTGGAGGTCAGCCGGGTCGACCGGTTCGACAGGCGCGGGCCCCGGGGGCCGCACAACGGCGGGCTGTCGGTGTCGCTGCTCGGCGACGACGGGGTGCGCTACTACGGCTCGCACCTGCGCCGCATCGCCGACGGGATCGATGCCGGGGTGCGGGTGCGCGCCGGGCAGCGGCTCGGCGAGGTGGGCCGCACCGGGAATGCGAACAACGTCTGCCACCTGCACTTCGGCATCTCCCCGCCGTGCACCGGGCGGGACGGCTGGTGGATCCGCCGGGGCGTGGTCTGGCCGGCGCCCTACCTGAACTCGTGGCGGCGCAAGGGCAACAAGGAACCGGCCGCCGAGGTGGCCGCCTGGCACCGCCGCAACGGCTGTCCCAAGGCGCCGCCCGCCGGCTGACGGAGCACTCCGTTTGTCGTCATCAGCGCTTCATCGGGCGGAAACATTGACGGGAGTCTCGGCGCTGGGCTAGCGTCCCGCTTCAAGAGAGCGCTCTCTCAAGTAACTTTCCGCACAATTCGCCGCAGAATGCGCCCGTCCCCGACCGGCGCCACCCGACCGGAGGCACAGTGACACCTCCTGCGACACGCCGTACCTGGGCCGTGGCGGCCACCTCCGCCCTCGCCCTCGTCCTCGGCGGCCTCGCCGTCGTGACCACCACCCCCGCCCAGGCCGCCACCGTCGGCGCCGGCAGCTACACCACCGACCGCGTGGGCCCCCTGCCCAGCGGTTGCGGAGACATGACCACCAACCCCCGGCAGTTCGCCACCGCCGACGCGCCGCCCGGGCCGATCCCCACCAACGACTGGTGGTCGTCGCTGCTGTGGAAGCGGACCAACTGCTCCTACAGCGAGCCGCTGCACGCGCACCCCGTCTCCTACCAGGCCTTCGGCGACGGCCTCGGCCTCTCGGCCACCTCCACCCCCACGATCACCGGCACCGCCACCGGGGTCGGCGAGTTCAAGTACACGTACTCCGAGGACATCCGCGTCGGCCTCGCCGCGCTCGGCGCCCCCGTCGTCAAGGTCGACGGCTGGACCGACTGGACGGTCACCCCGTACTGGAACGACGGCGCCCGGACCATGCGCGCCACCATCGGCCACGGCCTGCCGTTCGCGTACTTCCGCGCCAGCGGCGGCGACGCGTTGATCAACGCCACCGGGGGCGGTGCCACGGTCTGGTCGAACAGCGGCGCCACCATCGGCTTCACCGTCCGGGGGCACGACTACGTCGCGTACGCGCCCACCGGCGCCACCTGGTCCGTCAACGGCGGCCGGATCACCTCCAACCTGGCCGGTAAGGGCTACTTCTCGGTCGCCCTGCTGCCCACCACGCCGAGCACCGACGCCGCGTCCCGCGCCGAACTGGCCACCACCTACGGCCGGTACGCCCACGCCCACGTCACCGGCACCCGCGTCTCGTACGCGTACGACCAGGCGACCAGCACCGTCAACACCACGTACGCGTTCACCACGACCGCCCGGGAGGGCACGGCGAACCGGACGGTCGTCAGCCTCTACCCGCACCAGTGGCGGTCGCTGACGGACGCCACCCCGCTGGCGCTCACCTACCCGTCGGCGCGCGGCCGGATGAAGGTGCTCACCGGCGTGGACGCGTTCCGCACCTCGATGAAGTTCAACGGGGTGCTGCCCGAGGTGCCGGCCGTCGCGACCGGCAACGGCGCGGACCTGAGCACGCTGCGCAGCCACCTGGCGGCGGTCCGGGGCAACCCGATGGACCAGCGCGGCGGCGACACCTACTGGACGGGCAAGGGCCTGGGCCGGGCCGCCCGCATCGCCGAGATCGCCGACCAGGTCGGCGACGCCGAGACCCGTACCGCCGCGCTGAACGCCATCCGGAGCACGCTCACCGACTGGCTCACCGCGACGCCCGGGGAGACCGCGAAGCTCTTCCACTACGACCGCAACTGGGGAACCCTGATCGGCTACCCGGCGTCGTACGGCTCCGACCAGGAGCTCAACGACCACCACTTCCACTACGGCTACTACATCGCCGCCGCCGCCACACTGGCCAAGTTCGACCCGGCCTGGGCCCGGCAGGACCAGTACGGCGGCATGATCGACCTGCTGATCCGGGACGCGAACAACTACGACCGCAGCGACAACCGCTTCCCGTACCTGCGCGACTTCGACATCTACGCCGGGCACGACTGGGCGGCCGGGCACGGCTCGTTCCACGCCGGCAACAACCAGGAGTCCTCGTCCGAGGGGATGAACTTCGCCAACGCCCTCATCCAGTGGGGACAGGCCACCGGCAACACCGCCGTACGCGACGCCGGCATCTTCATCCACACCACGCAGGCCGCGGCGATCCACGAGTACTGGTTCGACGTGACGAACGAGAACTACCCGGCGGCCTTCGGGCACTCCACGGTCGGCATGGTCTGGGGTGATGGCGGCGCGTACGCCACCTGGTTCAGCGCCGACCCGGAAATGATCCAGGGCATCAACATGCTCCCGGTCACCGGCGGGCACCTCTACCTCGGCCAGTACCCGGCGTCCAACCGGACGAACTACCAGGAGCTGGTGCGCAACAACGGCGGCGAACCGACGGTGTGGCAGGACATCCTCTGGCAGTTCCTGGCGCTCGGCGACCCGGACGCGGCGCTGGCGAAGCTCCGCGCGAACCCCGGGTACACGCCGGAGGAGGGCGAGAGCCGGGCGCACACCTTCCACTGGATCCGCAACCTCGCCGCCCTCGGGACGGTGCACACCCCGGTCACGGCCAACCACCCGCTGGCAGCGGTGTTCCAGCGCAACGGCGCGCGCACCTACGTGGCGAGCAACATCACCGCCGCACCGCTGACGGTCACGTTCTCCGACGGCACCCGGCTCGCCGTACCCGCCGGAAAGACGGCGACCAGCGGGGCGTACACCTGGAGCGGTGGCACCGCGACCGGCGGGGTCACCGGCACGCCGCCGCCCACGACCACCCCGCCCACCACGGCCCCGCCGACGACGGCCCCGCCCACCACGGCTCCGCCGACGACCCCGCCGCCCACCACCCCGCCGCCGGCGGACTTCCCCACCCGGTACCTGCTGCCGAACGGCGGACTGGCCGCGGCCGGCGGCCCGGCGACCGCCACGGTGGCCGGCGCGGGCGGCGCGAACCACGACGGAACGCCGAGCAACCCGCAGGTGTTCACCGCGACGGGCCTGGACCTGGCGTACGCCGGCGGACAGACCGCGTTCGACCTGTTCCTCGACGCCGGCACCGCGGTCGGCAACGGAGTGCAGGTACGCGTCTCCTACGACCTGACCGGCAACGGCAGCTGGGAGCGGGTGGAGACCTACCGGTACTTCGCCACCGACCCGGTACCCGGCTACGAGCGCTACACCCAGCAGAGCGGCCTGCACTCCGCCACCGGCGCCCTCGGCAACCTGTCGAACGGCACCGTACGGGTGGAGGTCTGGTCGGCGATCGGCAACAATCCGACCACGGTCGGCATCGGCGACAGGTCGCTGGTGAAGCTCCCGCACTCCTGATCCCGAGACCCTCCGCGCCGCCGGTCGTCCGACGACCGGCGGCGCGGAGGCGTATTTTCCATGCATGAGCGCCCGGGACCCCATCGCCGACCTGCGCCGCATCGCCTTCCTCCTCGAACGCGCCAACGAGGCGACCTACCGGGTCCGGGCGTTCCGGTCGGCGGCCACGGCCCTCGCCGCGCTGCCGGGCAGCGAGGTGGCCGAGCGGGCCCGCACCGGCAAGCTCACGGAGCTGTCCGGCGTCGGCGACGTCACCGCCCGCTGCGTGGCCGAGTCGCTCGCCGGCGAAGAGCCGGTCTACCTGCGCCGGCTGCTCGCCACGGAAGGCACCGACCTGGACGCGGCGGCCACCGCGCTGCGCACCGCGCTGCGCGGCGACTGCCACACCCACTCGGACTGGTCCGACGGCGGCTCACCCATCGAGGAAATGGCGCTCGCGGCGGTCGAACTCGGCCACGAGTACGTGGTGCTGACCGACCACTCCCCCCGGCTGAAGGTGGCCCGGGGCCTGACCGCCGACCGGCTGCGCCGGCAGCTCGACCACGTGGCGAAGGTCAACGAGGCGCTGCCGGAGGGCTTCCGCATCCTGACCGGCATCGAGGTGGACATCCTCGCGGACGGGTCGCTCGACCAGGACGAGGAGCTGCTGGCCCGCCTCGACGTGGTGGTCGGCTCGGTGCACAGCGGCCTGAACGACGAGCGGGCGAAGATGACCCGGCGGATGCTGACCGCCATCGCCAACCCGCACCTGGACATCCTCGGCCACTGCACCGGGCGGATGGTGTCGTCCCGGCCCGCCGGGGTGAAGGGGCCGGGCGACCGGGCGCACCGGCCGCGTACCCGGGCGGAGAGCGACTTCGACGCCGACGCCGTCTTCGCCGCCTGCACCGAGCACGGCGTGGCCGTCGAGATCAACTCTCGGCCGGAGCGGCAGGACCCGCCGAAGCGGCTGATCCGCCGGGCGCTGGAGGCGGGCTGCGACTTCGCCATCGACACCGACGCGCACGCCCCCGGGCAGCTCGACTGGCAGCGGTTCGGCTGCGAGCGCGCCGCCCTGTGCGGGGTGCCCGCCGACCGGGTCGTCAACACGTGGGACGCCGACCGGCTGATGGACTGGGCCCGCGCTCACGCCACCGGCTGACCCGCCTGCCGCCGTACCTTCTGGACGGTGCTCTCGCGGCGGCCCGCCGGCCCGGCGACGTCGGCGGGTGCGGGCCGGCGGCCGATCAGGCCCTGGGAGACGGCGACGCCGAACAGCACGACGAGCGCGCCCACCGGCTGGTGCCAGGTCAGCCGCTCGTCGAGGGCCAGGGCGCCGATCAGCACTGCGAACACCGGCACCAGGTAGGTCACGGTGGAGGCGGTGCTCGCCCCGGCGAGCCGGATGTTGCGCAGGTTGATGACGAAGGCCAGGCCGGTGCCGAGCGCGCCGAGCGCGAGCACGCTGGCGAGCACCTCGGCCGAGAGGCCGGTCGGCGCCGGGGGCGCCCCCGCCACCAGCGGCGCGACGACCGCGAGCTGGGCGGTCGCGACCAGCAGCTGCGCCGCCGAGAGGGAGAGCCCGGAGTGCGCGCTGCCCGCGACGAACTTCTTCTGGTACGGGATGGCGACCCCGTAGCAGGCGGCCGCGCCCAGGCACATGAGCTGCCCGGTGAAGTGCGCCCCGCCCACCCCCTGCCAGACCCCGAGCACCACCAGCACCCCCGCGAAGCCCAGCGTCATCCCGACCGCCCGGCGTGCGGTCAGCCGCTCGGTGCGGAACACCAGCACGGCCAGCGGCAGCACGATGAGCGGGGTGGTGGCGTTCCAGATGCCCGCGAGCATGGACTCGACGCGCTGCTCGCCGTAGCCGAAGAGGGTGAACGGCACGGCGACGCCGAACGCGGCGACCACGGTCAGGTGCGCCCAGACGCGGGGCTCGGCGGGCAGCCGGTCGCGGAGCACGGCGAGCACCACCAGCAGGGTCACCGCGCCGGCGCCGACCCGGTAGAGAGTGAGGTGCAGCGGGTGCAGCTCGCCGATGCTGATCTTGATGAACAGGAAGCTGGAGCCCCAGATGGCGGCCAGTGCGAGGAACCCGGGCAGCCAGCTCCGCAGCGCCGCGCGGTCAGGAGTGGAATCCACTGTCACCCCTGACACTCTGCCGCAGCCGTACGACGAAGTCCTGCGACTTTCTCCACGCCGTGTCGACCACCACAGGAACCGCCTACGCTGCTGGCGCGTCGACCACCCCGAGGAGGTGCACGCCGTGGCGACGCCGATGCGTTTCGACCCGCTCGTCGACCTCGACGGGAGGTTGGGCATGACGCCCGTCGAGGTCGGCACGGACACGTTCCGATCGACTTCGACCCCGCCGACTGCTGCCCTGAACACGCAGAACGCGTTCGACAACCCGGCGGTGCCCTCACGTAGGGTCGCAGCGTGGGACGAATCGATGACCTCGCGAACCGCTACGTGGCCGACTGGGCGCCGCTGAGCCCGATCGGCGCCACCTACGTCGGCATCGCCGGCTACGACGACCAGCTCGACGACCTGTCGCCCGACGGCTACACGGCCCGGGCGGAGCTGATCCGGCAGACGCTGACCGACCTGGACGTGACCGAGCCGGAGTCGGAGGCGGAGCGGACCGCCAAGGAGGCCATGCAGGAACGCCTCGGCCTCGACCTCGCCCGCTACGACGCCGGAGAGGCGAGCAGCGAGGTCAACGTGATCTCCAGCGGTCTGCACGAGGTCCGCATGGTCTTCGACCTGATGCCGACCGAGGGCGACGACGCGAAGGCCAACGTGGCGGCCCGGCTCAACCGCTTCGCCAGCACCCTGGAGGGCTACAAGACGACGCTGCGTGAGGCGGCCGCCGCCGGCCACGTCAGCGCCCGCGTGCAGCTCGTCGAGGTCGCCAAGCAGTGCGACGTCTGGGTCGACCCGGACGGCGACAACTTCTTCCACGGTCTGGTCGAGCGGCTGGGCGCGGACGGCACCCTCGGCGCCGAGCTGCGGCGGGGCGCTGCGGCGGCGACCGCGGCGACGGCCGAGTTCGGCCAGTTCCTCCGCACCGAGCTGGCCCCGCTCGGCCGGGAGAAGCAGGCCGCGGGCCGCGAGCGCTACGAGCTGGCCTCGCAGTACTTCCTCGGCGCCAGGGTCGACCTCGACGAGACGTACGCCTGGGGCTTCGAGGAGCTGGCCCGGCTCGAGGCCGACATGCGGACGGTGTCCGGCCGGATCGTCGGCCCCGGCGCCACCATCGACGAGGCGGTCGCGGCGCTGGACGCCGACCCGGCCCGGACGATCCAGGGCAAGGAGGCGTTCCGGGACTGGATGCAGGCCCTCGCCGACAAGGCCATCGACGAGCTGAACGGCACCCACTTCGACATCCCCGAGCAGGTCCGCCGCATCGAGTGCTGCCTGGCCCCGACGAGCGACGGCGCGATCTACTACACCGGCCCGAGCGAGGACTTCTCCCGTCCCGGCCGGATGTGGTGGGCGGTGCCGCAGGGCATCACCGACTTCTCCACCTGGCGCGAGGTGACCACCGTCTTCCACGAGGGCGTCCCGGGTCACCACCTCCAGGTCGCCCAGACCGCCGTACGGGCCGAGCTGCTCAACCGGTGGCAGCGGCTGCTCTGCTGGGTCTCCGGGCACGGCGAGGGCTGGGCGCTCTACGCGGAGCGGCTGATGGACGAGCTGGGCTACCTGGAGGACCCGGGCGACAAGCTCGGCATGCTCGACGGCCAGGCATTCCGGGCCGCCCGCGTCATCGTCGACATCGGCATGCACCTGGAGCTGGAGATCCCGAAGGACAACCCGTTCGACTTCCACCCGGGCGAGCGCTGGACGCCGGAGCTGGGCTGGGAGTTCATGCGGGCGCACTGCCGGGTGCCGGACGAGAACCTGCGCTTCGAGCTGAACCGCTACCTCGGCTGGCCGGGGCAGGCTCCCTCCTACAAGGTGGGCGAGCGGATCTGGCTCCAGGCCCGCGACGAGGCGAAGGCCCGCAAGGGCGCCGACTTCGACCTCAGGGAGTTCCACCGCCAGGCGCTCGACCTCGGCTCGCTGGGGCTCGACCCGTTGCGCAAGGCGCTCGCCCGCCTCTGAGGGGGGCGGTGCGGGGCCGGAGGGACGCCGGCCCCGCACCGGGTGGTGGGGAGTGCGGTCAGGGAAGGGTCAGCTTCAACGCCGGCTGGGCGGTCAGCGTGTCGCTGCTGACGTACGCCAGGTCCATGGCCGGGTCGGTGAAGGTGATCGGCACCGGTGACGTGACCGGCAGGCCGTCGGGGAGCGGCAGGTCCGGCGTCAGGGTGATCTCGACGCCGAGCAGCCGCCCGACGAAGCGGGTGGCGTAGAAGGCGACGTCGCCCTGCACCGTCAGCTCGTCCGTGGCGAAGCGCATCGTCCGGCCGGCCGGCCCGGGCGCGCGGAGCAGGAAGTCGTCGGTGACCGCCCGGTCCATGGTGAACTTCAGGGCCCGCAGGCGGCCGTCGGCGGTGGGCAGGTCGACGATGCCCTCGAACCGCAGCCCGTACATCGTCACCTTCGAGCCGGTGAGCTTCGACGGAACCGCCGCCACCACCGGCTGCCCCGGGTCGGGGGCGATTCGCGGCAGCGGCGTGCCCGGCGGCGTCTCCCCGATCGGGCTCGGCTTCGGACCGGCCGGGACGCACCCATGGTCGGGGTCGGTCGGATGCTCGCCGGGCCGTCCGGTCGGGGTGGGGCGGACGCTCGGGCCGGTGGTCGGCGTGCCGCTGGCGGTCGGTGTGGGGCCGAGGCTCGGCGTGGCCGACGGCGTCGCCCCTGCGGCTGCCTTCTCGTCCTCGTCCCGGCCGCCGTCGGAGAGCTGCCCGACGCCGTCCAGGATGTGGCCGACGATGCCGCCTCGCGAGGGCGACGGGCTGGGACCGACCGGGGCGGTGGCCGACGCGCTCGGCGTGCCGACCGGGGCGGTGGCCGACGCGCTCGGCGTGCCGACCGGGGCGGTGGCCGACGCGCTCGGCGTGCCGGCCGGGGCCGGCGGCGTCCCGCCCGGACCGGGAGTCGTGGTCGGGCAGGCGGGAGCCGACGGCGCGGCCGCGCCCACCGGCGTCGGGCCGGGGGCGGCGAGGGCCACGGCGGCCGCCAGGCCGAGCAACACCGGAAGCACGGCGTACGAGATGTGGCCGCTCCGCCCGCCGCCCGACCGGGAGGGCCCGTCGACCAGTCCGGCCTCCACCGCCATCGGCCGGGCCCACCCGGCGCGCGCCGACAGCGACTCGGCGGGCACGGCACCGACCGGCATCGGTCCGGCGTCGACCGGGACCGACTCGACCGGCGCCGGTCCGGCAGGGACGGCGTCGACCGGTGCCGGCTCGGCGGGTGGAGCGTCGGACCGGGGGGACGGGACGAGACCGGCGTCCGGCATCCGGGCGGAACCGGCTGGGAGCATCGCCGCGAAGCGCTGCCACCGGGGCCGGCCCTGGTTGTCGAACCGATCCCGCACGGGTCTCCTCCTCGGCGATGTCGCGCAGACAGCCGGTCGGCGAGGTGGCGGCCCCGCACCTGCCCTCACCCCTATTACCAGCGGGTAACGATGTGTCGATGATGCTGCTCCTGCGCGCCACGGCCCACAAGACCCCGACCGCGCCCGCAAGCGGTTCCCGATCCGCACGAGGAGACGCCTCGGTGACCCAGAGTGGACCACATCGACCCGTGGACGCCCAGACGAAGCGACCATGCAAGACAAATTGCGCACGGATCGATCACCATGGGTGGTGATCCATCGATGTATCACGATTCAGTAACGGGGCCGTCGCGCACAGCAGACGGCGAAGGGGTGGACCGCCCGGTCCACCCCTTCGCACGACGCTCAGCGCATGGTCAGCGCTGGTCAACCTCACCCGCTGCCGGCGTCAGACCCGGTGCCACCGGATCACGCCGCTTCGTCGACACCGGAAAACCTCAGTCGCTCAGCGACCCGGGACGGCGGGCTGCTCGGCGGTCACGTCCGCACGGTGGCGCGGCTCCGCGTCCGGCTTGGCCGCACCCCGCCGGGCCACCAGGACACCGGCCGCCGCCAGGATCAGGCCCAGCAGCACCAGGCCGATCGGCACCCACACGCCGAGAAGGGTGAGCTTCTGCCGGCTGTCCTCCGCCCGCTTGACCGAGGCGGCGACGGTCTCCTCGTTGTACGAGAAGTCGGCGTCCAGCAGCGTGGCCGGCGCGCCGACGTCCGGCACCAGGGTCTTGCGCTGCACCTCGCGCACCTTGAGGAACGAGCCGGTCACCGGGTCGATCCAGACGGTACGGTTGTTGCTGTAGACGACCTTGCCGCTGGTCGCACCCGGCGCGAGCGTGCCGAGCAGCAGCTTGACCCGCTCCTCCGCCAGGTTCAGCTGCTCGTCGGTGATCACCTGCTCGTAGCGGTAGGACTCGATGCCCTTGATGTCCTCGGTGCCCTTGAACTCCGCCGGCCGCACGCCCCGCAGGTCACGGTCGTAGATCTGGTAGGTCTTCTTCTCCGCGCCGAACGGGAACTTGTACATCTGGCCGGAGAACTGCACCTTCTCCCGCGTACCGGTGTCGTCCAGGTACTGGTTGTTCCAGTCGAGCGCGGAACCGGCGACCCGGTCCAGGGCCAGCGCCAGGCCGTACGCGCTGACCAGCTCCTTGGAATCCGTCCGCTCCACGGTCTGCCCGACCTGCCAGACGACGGCCTTGCCGTCGAGGTCACCGGAGAGTTCGCCGGTCGTCTTCGCGTCGGGCGAGACGCGGACGGTGGACTTCAGGTCGGCGCGGTTGATCGCGATGTTGCCGTTGGTGATCTGGAGGAAGGTGGCACCCCTCGCCTCGGCGACCGAAGTCGACGCCTCCAGATCGTATGGCAGCTTGGACATCGCCGGCTTGACCACGAACACAAGCCCGGCGGCAAGCGCCAGGAGCAGTATGCCGCTGCCGAACAGCACGGCACCTATGGCGCGGTGCTTCATGTTTCCTCCCCGGAGGACCTAATTTTCGCCGCTGTCGATGAGGGTTGGCCGCGAGGTTACTACCAAGTCACATAGCAACGCGACCCCCGGCCAGCTCTGTTTTTTCCGCCGCGCCGCCCGGTTCCGCACCGGTCCGACGCAGGACGAGCAGGAGATTCCACGACGCGACCTCCCGGACGCCGGGAATCCGGATGACCCACCGGCCCCACCACGGGTGGTAGCGCGGCAGCGCGTCGAGCAGCTCCACCTCGGGGTTGCCCCGGGCCCAACGCAGCGTCTGGGCGATCGAGGTGGGATGAAGCGTCTCCCGGAACCGGTTCTTCGGAGGGCGGCCGTTGCGGCGCTCGTAGCGCCGCCGGGCCCGGTCGCCGCCGAGGTAGTGCCAGGGCGCGGTCTCGTGCCCGCCCCACGGCGACAACCAGGGGGTGAACGACACGAAGAGCACCCCGCCCGGCCGGGTCACCCGGACCATCTCGTCGAGCATCCGGGTCGGCTCCGCGACGTGCTCCAACACGTTCGACGAGAACGTCACGTCCACGCCGCCGGAGCGCACCGGCAGGGCCGTACCGCTGCCCCGCAGCATGCCGGCGACCGAGTCTCCGGCCGCCGAGAAGTCGCCCACGTCGGGGTCGAGCCCCACGTAGCGGGCGCCGGCGGCCCGGAAGGCCGCCGCGAAGTAGCCGGGGCCGCCGCCGACGTCGAGCACCGTCCGGCCGGCGAGCGGAACGTAGCCGGACACCTGGCGTACGGAGTCCTGGGCGAGCAGGCCGTAGAAGTGGTCCGGGTCGCTCTGCTCGACCAGGAAGGCCCGGAACAGGGCCACCGACCTGCCCAGCGTGGCGAACCGGCGACGCGCCGCCCGCCCCGTCCCGTCGTGCGCTGCGCTCATCACGCCACCGTCCCGTCCTCGTCCCGATCCGTGGCTGCGGCCGGTCGTCCGTCCCTGGCGCCCGGCGTCACATCATCCGCGTCGGCCGTATCCGTTCTCGCGCGGGGGACCTCCGCCGGCCGAGCCGCGCCCTCCGGCGCGACGCCGGGCGCGGGAAGCACCGCGGCGACCACCGCCCCGACGGCGACGAGCATCGCCCCCTGCACCCACGGGCCGTACGCCCACTCCTGCCCGTGGCCCTGCAACCGGCCGGCCACCGTCGTCACCGTGGCGAAGCTCAGCGCGCCGAACACCACCACCGGCAGGGCCCGGCGGGTGAACTGCCGCAGCAGCATCGCGGCAAGCACGATGGCCACCGGCAGCACGCCGCCCAGCGCGGCGAGCAGCACCACCAGCAGGACGGCGGTCGCCCAGACGGGCCCCTCCGCCGGAACCGTCACCGACGGGAGTGCCAGGGCGTCGGCCGCCGCACGTCGCCGTACCGGCAGCAGCGCCAGCAGCAGCACCCCGATCGCCGTCACCGCGCCCGCCGCCAGCCCACCCCGGTACGTCCGGTCCGGGGCGAACGTCAGGTGGACCTCCCCGGCCCCAGCGGCGGGCAGCACCCACGCCTGCTGCCAGCCGTCGACCCGGGTGGCGGTCAGCGGCCGACCGTCCACGGTGGCCGTCCAGCCTGCGTTCGCGTTCTCCGGCACCACCAGCAGCGCCGTGTCGCCGGCCGCCACCCGCACCCGCCGGTCCGTCGGGTTCCAGTCGAGCACGGTCACCTCGCGGTGCCGGGGCGCGGCCTGCGCCGCCTCCGGACGCAGCGCGGCGTCCTGCACGATGAACCCGTTCGACGGGGAGGTCGCCAGGCGGTGCCCGCCCGCCCGGAGGTCCACCACCGCGCCGGTGGCGCCGCAGACGGTGACCGGCAGCGGCCGGCCGTCGAGCACGTCGGCGAGGGTCCCGGCGACGGACGTGTCGTAGCGGAGCCCGTCCAGCTCGACGGCGGGCCCCGACCCGCACCGCTCGACGACGCGCGTCGTCCCGGCGATCGGGCGGAGCAGGTCTTCCAGTCCGGGGATCCGCACCTCGGCGATCCCCACGGTCGCCGTCCAGCCGTTGCCCCGCCGGTCGGCCACCCGCTCGGCGGAATCCCGCACCACGATCTCGATCCGGTCCGTCCGTACCGCCGGGAAGCGCACCACGCCGTCCGCGCCGACCCGCAGCACCCGGTTGGCACCCGGGGTGCGCAGCTCGACCGATTCCGGCAGCGAGCCGACCGGCAGCTCCGCCGGACGCAGCCGCACCTCGGCGATCCGGCGCGGCTCCGACCACCTCAGCCGCAGGGTCGGGCGCAGGTCGTCGCTGTCGGCCAGCCAGGCCGTGCCCGGGTCGCCGTCGATCGCCGCGTACGCGGCCACGGCCGCGTCTCCGGCCAGGTGGGAGGAGGCGGTGGCCCGCACCGGCACCCCGGACAGCGTCCACTGCCCGCCGGGCCGGGGCACGGCGGTCAGGCCCAGCCGGAACGTCCCGGGGGCCGCGCTCTGGAACACCCGGTCCACCCCGAGCGGCTCCTCGCCGGCCCTGGCCAGGAACCGGTCGCACCGGATCACCGTCCCGGCGGGCCGGAGGCCGGAACCGGTGGACGGTACGGCGTCCGAGCCGGCGGCGGCGACCGGGAAGCAGGCGGGACGGTCGGCCGGGCCCCGGCTGAACGACCAGGCGACCGGGCCGACGAAGCCGGTCGGGATGTCGGCCGGGGTGCGCAGCGCCCGTCGCGGGGCGGCGCCGGGAATGACGAGGTCGCGGATGCCCACCCCGCCGTCGAGCCGCCCACCGGCGACCGCCAGCACCGTGACGCGTACGCGGCTCGTGGAGCCGGGAAGCGTGTAGTACGCGTGCGCCCCCAGCGCGCGGGCGACCTCGTGGTCCACCGAGCCCCGGTCCGTGGTGAGCCGGAACCGGGTCACCGGCCACCCCACGCCGAGGTCGTCGACGAAGCTGAGCGTGACGCGGTCGACCTCGCGCGGCGTGTCCAGGTCCACCTCCAGCCACTGGCCGACGGGCCCGGCCAGTGGCGCCGAGTGCCAGGCGGTGCGCTCGTCGCCGTCGACCGCCGCGAAGGGCAGGTGCGACGGGTCGGCGGGGGCGAAGCTGTCCACGAAACTGATCGCGCTGGAGGCGTTGACCTCGCGTACGCCCTGGTAGGTGGCGACCGTCTGGTGCTGGTCACCCGGGAACGGCAGCAGGTCCAGGGCGACGCGGCCCTGCCGGCTCGCCTCGGCCGCAGTCAACGTCTGGCTGAGGTTGTCGCGGACCCGGCCGATGTCACGCTCGCGGCGGCGCAGCCCGTCGGTCACGATCCACGACTCGTCGCCGCCGTCGCGGAAGCCGGCCCGGTCCCCGGCCAGCACCACAGGCCTGTCCCGCTCCACCAGCCCCTGCTCCAGCAGCGGCAGCAGCGACTCCGGCCCGCCGCTGACCGTCGGCACGTCGGCGGCGAGCACCGCCGAGGCGGCCGGCACCGGGCGTCGCACCTCGTACACCTCGACGGCCGGCAGCGGGCCGGCGGCCTCGTCGACCGGGCTGCCCGGCGTACGGCCGAAGGAGGTGGTGCTGCCGAAGGTCGCCACCCGCGTGATCCCCGGTGATCCGGCGAGCGCCTGGCGCAGCGCCGCCACCGGCGGCGCGTCCACCTGCGTGCGGTCGATGTCGTTGCGCAGCAGCAGATGCCGGAACCCGGAGCGGGCCAGGAAGTCGGCGAGGCCGGCCGAACCCCGGCCGTGGGCCAGGACGGACTCGACGGTGTCCATCATCCGGGTGTTGCCCGCCGAGCCGAGCGGGATCTGGTGGCGCACCGCCCAGGGCGCCCCGGCCAGGGCCTGGAGCGGCTCGTCGACGGAACGCCCCCACTCGTACTGGCCGAAGCCCGAGCCCGGCACCATCAGGGTGCGGGCCAGGGCGTCGCGCTCGGCCAGCCACGTCGCCGCCGCCCGCCAGTGCGGCGGCAGGTCCGACCAGCCCGGCCCGGGCCGCAACTGGCCCAGCCAGGCCGGCGCGGCGGCCCCCAGCACGAGCAGCAGCACCGGTACGAACAGCAGCGGGCGCAGCCGGAGGGTCGGCCGACGTCGGCCGGCGGCCCGCTGCAGCCGTGTGGCCCACGCGTCGACGCCGTGCGCGAAGCCGAGCATCAGCGGCAGCCGCAGCACCGGATCCAGCTTGTGCACGTTGCGGAACGGCGCCAGCGGACCGTCCAGTAGGTCCCGCACAGGCGCCGAGAGCGGGCTGTCCAGGCTGCCGACGTAGCCCATGGTGAGCAGGGTCAGCCCGGTGAGGAAGCCCAGCACCAGGAACCGGCGCTCGGGCAGCAGGTTGCCGGCCAGCCCGGCCAGGCCGACCAGCGCCACCACGGCGGTGAGCGTCATCAGCACCGGGTTGTCGATCAGCAGCCAGCCCGCCGGCCACCACGGGTCGCCCTGCACGATGTACGCGACCCACTGGTTGGTGCCGCGCACCGCCTGGAACAGCGAGGCGACGGCGGTCGTCGTGGTGGACGACTCGATGTAGTCGAGGAACGGCAGGCTGTACTCGCCGAGCAGCAGCAGCGGCACGATCCACCAGAGGCAGACCCCGACGACGCAGAGGCACCACCAGCCCACCAGCCGCAGGTGCTCGCGGTCCCAGCGGCGGGTGAGCAGCCAGACCCCGGGCAGCAGCAGGGCGAGCAGCACCACCGCCGCGTTGATCCCGCCCATGCCGAGCACGGCCAGCGCGGAGAGCGCGGCGGCCCGTCGCGGGGACCCGATCCGCCGTACCAGGACCAGCGGCAGCAGCACCCAGGGCAGCATCGCGGCGGAGAGCGTCTCGGAGGAGAGCGCGCCGATCTCGGTGAGAATCCGGGGCGCCAGCGCGTAGCCGAGGGCGGCCGCGTACCGGGTCGGTTCGGTGCCGATGCCCAGCGCCCGGGCCAGCCGCAGCAGGCCGTAGAACGCGGCGGCGAGGAGCAGCGCCGTCCACAGCCGCTGGGTGATCCACGGCGGTACGCCCAGCAACTGCCCCCCGGCGAAGAACGGCCCCATCGGGAACAGGTAGCCGTACGCCTGGTTCTGCAGCTCCCCCGAGGTGGCCTCCGGGTTCCACATGTGCAGCGCCCGGGCCATGAAGTGCACCGGGTTCGCGGCGAGGTCGAGCTTGGTGTCGAAGGTGACCTGACCGGGTCGCTGCACGAACGCGATCACGGTGAGCAGCAGCAGCGACAGGGCCGTGCCCGGCGCCCCGCGGACGGATCGGACGACCCGGCGCACCGGGCCGCCGGGGTGCCGGGGCCGGGAAGGGTGCGGGTTCACCGTCGGCACTCCGGGGGAAGGCAGCTCAGGTCCGCGAGCGCGGAGAAGAAGATCTGGCGGATGCCGCTGGGCTCGTCGGTGCTGAAGACCTGCCCGCCGGTGACCTTGACGATCGACTTGAGGTCATCGGCGTCGATGTCCTTGCCCAGCCCGATGAAGACGATTGGCAGCGGCTGCCGCGGATCCTGCAACTCGGCAAGCTCGGTGAGGAACCGGGCCCGGCCGATGCTCTCCCCGTCCTCGTCGCGCCCGTCGGTCATGATCAGCACGAGGTTGATCCGCCCGGGTGTCCAGTGCCGCCGTGCGTCCCGGTACGCGGCCAGCGTCGTGTCGTACAGCCCGGTGCCGCCCCGGGGCTTCACGCGGACGGCGCCCAGCCGTTCGACCAGCCGCTCCCGCTGCGTCGGGTCCAGCGGCGCGACCGGCAGGATCTCCTGGTGGTCCCGGTCGCCGTCGACCTTCGTGGAGAAGACCCACACGCCGAGTTCGCTGTTGTCGAGCAGCAGGCCGGAACCCTCCCGGGCCGCCTTGAGCGTGGCCTCGAGCCGCGTCTCGTCCGAGCCGGGCACCTGGGCGGCCATCGAGCCGGAGATGTCCAGCACGGTGAGGATGCGGGCACTGCGCTGCACGCCGCTCCACCCGGTCAGCGCCTCGGTGACGACCTCGTCGGCGGGCAGCGGCACCGGTTGGCGTACCTCCGGCGACAGCCGGCCGTCACGGGGGATCGCCGGCGGGAAACCGGCCGCGGTGCGCAAGCCGTACCCGCTGAGCAGGTCCCGCGCCTCGACGGTGTGCAGGTTGGTCAGGAAGCGCGCGGCGGCGTCCCGGACCGGACCGCGGGCGGCGGGCAGCACCACGTACGGCAGGTCCAGCGCGGGGACCGCCACCTCCGGGTACACCGCGACCAGCTTGTCGTCGCCGGCCAGCGCGTTGTGCACGAGCACGGCCTGCTCGCTGGTGGCCACGGCGTCGGCCTTGCCCGGCAGGGCCGACCCGACCGGCAGGGTCCCGCCCGCGGGGGGAGTGAACGTCCGGTCGGCGAGCCGGCGCAGCACCGCCGCGACCGTTCCGGCCGGATCGTCCTCCCCGGCCGCCAGGCCGCGCACCCCGAGCACCACCCCGACCCCGACCGGGTCGACGGCCGGGTCGGGCAGCCCCACCTTGACGGCGCGGGCCTTCGGGCCGACGGTGGAGCGCCAGGTCAGCTGCTTCGCCGGCCACCCCAGCCGGCGCGCCGCCGGATCGGCCACCGCGAGCACGACCGGCGTGCTCGCCACCGACGTGCCTTGCGCCGGCACCTCGAAGGCGCCGGCCGCGCGGGCCCGGAGCAGCCAGAACGTCGACTCCGGCACCCACGCGTCGGCGACGTCCACGCCCTCGGCCACCTGCGCGGCGACGACGCCGGACTCCTGGGCCTGCACGGAGATCGTGACGCAGGGCTGCGTGCCGACGCTGGCCCGGACGATCCGGTCCAGGGCCGGCGCGATCACCGGGGCCGCGGCGACGCGGAGCTGGACCCGCTCCACGCACTCCGGGACGCTGCGGTCGGACCGCACGTACGCCACCGTGGCCCAGCCGGCCAGCAGCAGCGCGAGCGCGGCGCTGAGCAGCACCACCGGCGACTGCCGGAAGAGGCCCCGTACCGCTGCCGGACCGTCGCGCACGCCCGGTCACCTCCTCGTCGTCGCCGGAACGAAGGGCACGCCGCCCGCAGGTCGCGCCACGTGGCGCGGAGCGACGCCCGCCACCGTACGCAGTCGCGCTGCACACCCTGCCAAGGTTTTCCGTCGCCGGCAAACCCCTGGCGACCGGCCGTGACCGAACCGTCGCCGTCGCGCCGGCCCCATTGCGGATGTGACCCAGGTCGCCCTAGTGTGGCGCGAATCGAGCTTCATTACTCGCCGGTAGGAGTAGCGTGGACAACTCCGACACCCCCGCGCGCCACGTGCTGTTCCTCAACTGGCGCGACACCGCCAACCCCGAGGGTGGCGGCTCCGAGGTCTACGTCGAGCGCATCGCCGCCGAACTCGTCGCCGCCGGGCACCGGGTCACCCTGCTCTGCGCCGCGCACGACAACGCCGGCCCGGCCACCACCACGCCCGAGGGCGTACGCGTGCTGCGGCGCGGCTCCCGGATGACGGTCTACGCCCGGGCGGCGCTGACCTGCCTGGCGGGCCGGTTCGGCTTCGGCCCCCTGAGCCGGCGTGGTCTCGGCCGGCCGGACCTGGTCGTCGACGTCTGCAACGGGGTGCCGTTCTTCGCCCCGCTCTACGCCGGTCGCCCGGTGCTCGCCCTGGTGCACCACGTGCACCGGGAGCAGTGGCCGGTGGTCTTCGGTCCGGTGATGGCCCGGCTGGGCTGGTGGATCGAGTCGCGGCTGGCGGTCCGGCTCTACCGCCGCTGCCGGTACGTGACGGTGTCGGAGGCGAGCCGCGCGGAGCTGGCCGCCCTCGGGGTGGACGCGGACCGGATCGACGTCGTGCCGAACGGGACGCCTCCGGTGACCGGTCCGCCGCTGCCCCGCACGCCGCACCCGTCGCTGCTGGTGCTCGGCCGGCTGGTGCCCCACAAGCGGGTGGAGATCGCCCTGCGTACGGTGGCCGAACTGGTCACCGAACTGCCCGACCTGGAGCTGGTGGTGGCCGGCCAGGGCTGGTGGACGCAGCCGCTGCGGAAGCTGTCCGAGTCGCTCGGCATCGCGAGTCATGTCCGGTTCACCGGTTTCATCAGCGAGGACGAGAAGCACGCGGTGCTCTCGTCGGCCTGGCTCGCGCTGACGCCCTCGCTCAAGGAGGGCTGGGGCCTGACCATCGTGGAGGCCGCCGCCCGGAGCACCCCCACCGTCGCGTTCCGCTACGCGGGCGGCGTCGCCGAGGCGATGGTCGACACCGAGACCGGGCTCCTCGTCGACGACGAGCCGGAGTTCACCGCCGTCGTGCGCGAACTGCTCGCCGACGACGTGCGGCGCAAGGCGATGGGTGAGGCCGCACTGCTGCACGCGTCCCGCTTCACCTGGACGGCCACCGGGGCGCGGTTCGCCCACCTGGTGGCGCAGGTGACCGCCCGCCCCTGAGCGCGCTGCCGGCCGAGGTCGGAGACGACGAAGGGCGCCCGCTGACGCGGGCGCCCTTCGTGCGTTGGTTCAGCGCGTGCCGTACAGCGGAGCCTCGGTTCCCTGCTCACTCACCTTGGTGTTGGCGGCCTCCTTGGCGGACGGGCTGAGCGCATTCGCCAGTCCGACGCTCCCGAGCAGGCCGAGCACGACCCCGAGTACCCCGACGGCGACGAACGCGGGCAGGTTCCTCATCCACCTTCTCCTTCCGCGGGACTCGCGTGCCGGGACGCTACCACGCGGTAGCCTACCCGCGCAGCGCCCGAAAAAACGATCCCCACCACCACCGTTCCGGTCAGGAGGTGGGCCCACCCCACCGGGCCGGGCCGGGCCGGCGCTGGCGGCGGCGTCCAGTCCGGGTTCTCGTAGAGGGTCAGCTCCGGTCCCGCGTGGACGGTCCGCAGCCCGGCCAGCGCCGCCGGGGCCGGGGGCGGGCCGGCCGCCCGCTGCACCAGCACCCACCGGGAGCCGGTGCTCGACAGGCGCGCACCGGCGGCGAACACCTCGCGTACCCGGGCGGCGCGGCGGTCCTCGCCGGCCACCGCCAGGTCGCCGACCCGCAGCGTGTCGTCGATGAGCACCGGCACGGCGAGGTACCGGGGCGCCGGATCGATCACCACCTGCCCGTGGTTCCACGGATGGCTCTGGTACTCCTGGAACGGCAGCGAGATCACCTCGCCCGGCCGCTGCGCGGTCAGCCGCGCCACCGTCGCCCAGTCCGCCGGCCAGGCCACGGGGTGTAGCCGGCCGACGCCGCCGAAGGCCAGGTCGGGCAGGAGCGCCACCGGCAGCAGCGCCGCGCCGACCAGCGTCACCGCGGCGGTCGTCGCGTCGAAGCGGGCCGCCAGCCGGTCCGCGATCCGTTCCGCGCCGAGCGCGCCGGAGACCGCCAGCGCCAGCGCGTACGGCACCAGCAGCTTCTGACCGTCGCGGAACAGGCCGGCGCCGGGCACGTTGGCGACCAGCCAGCCGAGCAGATCCGCGCCGCCGGGCAGCACCCCGAGCGCCGCCGCCAGCCACGAACCGCCGGCGAGCAGGCCGAACCGGCCGACGGCCGACGGCGGCCAGCGCCGGCGCAGCAGCGTGAGGCCGTACCCGGCGACGGCCAGCAGCAGCACCGTGGCCAGCGGCACCAGCACGACCGCCCGGGAGGCGGGGGTGCTCTGCCCGTTCCAGATGCCGCCGGTGCCCGCCAGGGCCGCCAGCGGGCCGGCCCAGTTCTCCGCGCGCGCGGCGAACGCCACCACCCCGGCCGGATCGGACCGACCGGCGTCGGCGGTGACGAACCCGGCGACCAGCCACGGCGCGTTGAGCAGCATCGTCGACCCCACGCCCAGCGCCGTCGACCGGGCGGCCGCCGGGTAGCGCCCGGGCAGCAGCACCGCGACCGCGGCCAGGGCGAGCACCCCGCCGGTGGGCGTGATCGCCGACGCCGCCGCCGCGAGCAGCAGCCGGCGCAGCCCGCCGCGGCCCGCCCGCACGTCGAGCGCCGCCCGCACCAGCCAGGGCAGCGCGGCGTACGCGACCAGCAGCCCCCACTGCCCGATGAGCAGTCGCTCGGCGAGGTACGGCGTCCAGGCGTACCCGACGGCGGCCACGACCCGTACCGCGACCCGATCGGTCGGCACCAGCCGGGCGGCGCCCAGCGCGGCCAGGTACACGATCGCGCACAGCACCAGCCGTTGCAGCAGCCAGCCGGGCACCACCTGGCTGGCCAGCGCGACCACCGCGTCCTGCGGGACGGCCCGGGGCAGCGCGGTGGCCGGGGCGATCGCCTCCCAGCTCAGCGCCTGCCGGGGCACGAAGACCATGTCGTAGCGGAGCACGTAGCCGGGCAGGGCCAGCGGGGCGAGCACCACCGCCGTCACGGCGGCGGCCACGCCGTGCGGCACCAGCCGTTCGCGCATCCCTGACCTCACCACTGCCCGGGCGCGACGACCGCCGCGCTGGTGGCGGCCACTGTACGCGGGCCTGCGCGCGGGGACCGAACCATCCGTTGGCCTGATGGGAACAGCGGCCGGCGGTGTGGCAGTCTTCCCGCCATGGCATCGACCGGGTCCGAGGGGGCCGCCCAGCCTGACGAGAGCGGACCGATCGGCGGCTGGGTACGCGCCGACCCGGTACGGGCGATCGGCGTCGCCATGATCGTGGTCAGCCTGGTGTGGCGGGCGCAGCTCGCCTCCCGGGGCCACCTCGCGGTCGACGACTGGGTGCTGGTCTCCCGGGCGGCGGAGGCCGACCTCACGCCGGGCTTCCTGCTCACTCTCTACAACAACCACTTCATGCCGGCCGCCCTGCTGCTCACCTGGGTGGTGACCCGGGTGGTCGGCCTCGCCTACTGGCCGTACGTACTGCTGATGACCGCCGGCCAGGCGGTGCTGGCGGTGGCCTTCTTCCGGCTGCTCCGCACGCTCGTCCGGCCCGGCCTGGCGCTGCTGGTGCCGCTCGCGATCTTCCTGTTCAGTCCGCTCACCCTGGAGGCCGGCACCTGGTGGGCGGTGGGCGTGAACATGGTGCCCATGCAGCTCGCCATGGTGCTGGCCATCGGCGCCCAGCTGCGCTACGTCCGCACCGGCCGCCGCCGGCACCTGGTCAGCCTGGCCCTGGCGGTGGTGTTCGGGCTCCTCTTCTTCGAGAAGTCCCTGCTGGTGGTGCCGCTGGTCTTCCTGTTCACCGCGTGCCTGCTCGTCGACGGCCCGCCGGTACGGGCGGTGTGGGACACGGTGCGCCGCTACTGGCCGTCGTGGGCGGTGCTCACCGCCGTCTCGCTGGGCTTCGCCGGGCTCTACCTGACCCGCTCGGAATCCTCCCTGCGCCGGCCGGACTCGCTGAACGAGGTGTTCTCGTTCCTGTGGCAGCTGCTCGGCTCCACCGTCGTCCCGGGCCTGCTCGGCGGGCCGTGGGCATGGATGGCGGCGGGCGACGGCGCCCCGGTGACCGCGCCACCGGAGCTGGGCCGATGGCTGTCCTGGGCCGTCTTCCTGGCCCTGGTCGTGCTGACCGTACGCCTGCGTCGCACCGCCGGGCGGGCCTGGGTGCTGCTCGGGGCGTACCTGGCCCTCGTGGTGGCCCTGCTGGGCGCGACCCGGCTCGGCTCGGTCTACAGCGACGTGGCCGGTTCCGTGCCCCGGTACGTCACCGACGTGGTCGTGGTGGCCGCGCTCTGCGTCGGCGTCGCGCTGCTCGGCCTGGCTGCCCCGGTCACGGGGCCGGCGGACGGTACGACGGGGCACCCCGCGGACGGGGAGCGAGAGGCGGGCGACCGGCGGCCGGAGTGGCTGACCCGGTACCGCGAGACGGCCAGCACCCTGATCGTCGTCGTGCTGCTCGCCGGGGGTCTGGGCACGGCCTGGAGCACCGCGCGGTACGGCGACGAGTGGGCCGTGAAGCGGGGCCTGGCCTACCTGGAGACCGCGCGTGCCGAACTGGCCGCCGCCCCACCCGGCACGGTCTTCCTCGACCGGCCCGTCCCCGAAGGCGTGGTGCCCAACCTGTCCGCGCCGTACAACCGGCAGTCGAAGTTCTTCCAGGCGATGGAGGACGGCCCGGTCTTCGTCACCGGGGCGGAGGAGCCCGCGATCTTCGACGACCAGGGGCGCGTCACCCCGGTCCGGGTCGACGGTCCCGCCGTCCCGCCCGGCCCCGACGAGGGCTGCGGTTACAAGATCCTCGGGGGGCAGACGATACGGCTGCCGCTCAGCGCACCGCGCGACGACTGGTTCTGGGTGGTCCGGGTCGGCTACCTCAGCTCCGCCGACTCCACCGCCGTCTTCCGGCTCGGCGGCACCGCCCGGGAGTTCCCCGTCAAGCAGGGCCTGCACCAGTACTTCTTCGAGTTCACCGGCGGCGGCGACACCGTCGAGCTGACCGTCCCGCGCCACGGCGTGACGATCTGCACCAACGAGGTCGTCGTCGGCACCGCGGTGCCGCAGCAGTGAGCCCGCCGGGCACGGTCACTCGGGACGGAACAGCACCGAGTTGACGTAGCGGGGGCGGGGCCAGAGCACCCGGCGGGCGAAGCTCTGCCCGACCCGGGCGATCGCCGCGCGCTGGTGCCCGCCGAGGTCGAAGTCGGCCAGTGGCACCCAGTCCCGCCCCGGCAGCACGTACCCCCGGTAGCCCCAGCCGGCGAGCAGTTCCAGCAGCGGACCGACCGGCTGGATGCGCTCCTCCACCTCGATGAGCAGCACCGGCCGGTCCCGGCGGACCGTCTCCGCGGCGCCCCGCAGCGCCGGCAGCTCGTGTCCCTCGATGTCCAGCTTCACGAAGCGCACGTCGGTCAGGCCGAGCGAGTCGAGCGTGATCCGCCGGACCTGCACCGGGTCGCCCTGCCGCGGGTCCTCCAGCGAGGAGGTGCCGACGATCGCCCCGCCCTCGGGCAGGTAGAGCGACGCGGTGCCCTCGTGGTCCGACACGGCCGCCTCGACCACCTCGACGGCCGGGAACGCCGCCCGCAACTGTCGGGCCAGCGGCGGGGTGGGCTCCACCGCGACCACCCGGTCGGCGCGCCTGAGCAGTCGGGCCGTCCACGGGCCGTACCAGGCGCCGACGTCCACGGCCGTGCCACCGCGCGGGACGAAACCGGCCAACCGGGCCAGCTCCGGCTCCACCCGGGGGTAGACCCGCCGGATCGCGGCCGCGACGAACCGTTCGGGCAGGACCGAGGCCAAACCGGAGGTGGCTGCGGAGGCCACGTGCGTCGACGCCATGGGCCAGCACACTAGACGCTTCCCGGCCCGATGGGCAGGGGCTGACGCAAGACCCTACTGACCGGTACCGTCACCCGGGGTCGGGCCCGTTCCGGCCGCTCCGCCGGCCGCGACGCGCACCGCCCGCGCCGGACAGCAGCGCGACATGGGGTGACATGACCCGGACGACGGGCAGAGAAGCCGGAGCCGTCCGGCTCGGCGCTGCGGGCGCCGCCGTCACCGTCGCCACCATGCTGACCAACGCGCTGGCCTACCTGGTCCCGGTCCTCGGGGCCCGCCGGCTGGCCGCCGCCGAGCTGGGCGCGCTGGCCACCGCGCTCGCCCTCGCCGCCATCGCGGCCGTGCCCGGCTTCGGGCTCCAGATCGCGGTGGCCGCGCACCGCGCCCGGTGGGGCGCCACCAACGCCGCCCGCCTCGCGCTGCGCACCGCCGCGCTCACCGCCGGAGTCACCGCGCTGGCCGCCCCGGCGCTCAGCGCGGCACTGCGCCTGCCGGTGGCGCTGACCCTGCTGCTCGCGGCGACCACGTTCGCCACCGTGCTGGCCGGCCGGTGGCTCGGTGAACTCCAGGGCGACCAGCGGTTCCTGCGCCTGGCCGCCGCGATGACCGTGCTCGCCGCCGGCCGCTACGGCGGGCTCGTGCTCGGGCTGGCCCTCGGCCGGGGGCCGGTCGCCTGCCTGCTGCTCGCCACGCTCACCGGGCTGGCCGTCCTGCCCCTGCTGGCCCGTCTCGCCCGCCCGGTGCGGCCCGCCGCGCCGGCCCCGCGCACGGGCGCCCCGGCCGCCGCGGTGGACCGCCGGCTGACCGCCCGGCACGTCATGACGGCGTGCGGCGCGTCGTTGGCGATGCTCACCATCTCGTACGCCGACCTGATCCTCGCCCGCCAGCTACTGCCCGACGACGCCTCCGGCGGGTACGCGGTCGGGTCGGTGCTCACCAAGGGAGCGCTCTGGGCGCCGCAGGTGGTCACCGTGCTGGTGCTGCCCCGCCTCGCCCGGGGCGACCAACGGGCCCGGGTCGCCGCGCTGGGGCTGATCCTGGCCTGCGGCGCGGTCCTGGTCGGCGCCTCCGCGTTCGCCGGCGAGCTGGCGTTCCGCCTCGCCGGTGGGGCGGACTACCTGCACCTGGCCGGCGCGGCACCGCTCTTCGCCGCCGTCGGCGCCCTCTACGCGGTGGTCTTCATGCTGGTCAACGACCAGGTGGCGACGGGTGCCCGGTGGCCCGCCGCGCCGCTCTGGGCGGCCACCGCCGTCCTCGCCGGGACGGCCCTGCTCGTCGCGCCGCGCACGGTCGAGGGCGTCCTGGTCTGCGCGCTCGCCACCGCCGTCGCCACGGCCACGGTGATGGCCTGGCTGACCTTCCGCCGCCCCTCGGCCGGCCCTACCCGACCCGGCGGCTCCTGAGGTGCCGGCCGTGGCGGTCAGGTGCCGGCGGCGAGCCAGGAGTGCAGCAGGTGGTGGTCGATCGAGTCGACGCGGCCCAGGGGCCGTCCGACGGCCGCCCGCTCGCGCAGCTCGTCCCGGGTGAACCAGCGCGCCTCCAGCAGCTCCTCGCCGTCGACCCGCACCCGCTCGGAGGCGGCGGTGGCGCGGAAGCCGACCATCAGGCCGGCCGGGAACGGCCACGCCTGGGACCCCACGTACGCCACGTCGGTCAGCGTCACGCCGGCCTCCTCGGCCATCTCCCGCCGGACGGCGTCCTCCAGGCTCTCGCCCACCTCGACGAAGCCGGCGAGCGTCGAGTACGACCCCTCGGGCGCGCCCGCGTGCCGGGCCAGCAGGCAGCGGTCGGGGGCGCCGGGCGCCTCGATCAGCACGATGACCGCCGGCTCGATCCGGGGGAAGAGGAGCCGGCCGCAGTCGGCCCGCGCGCACGAGCGCACGTGTCCACCGCCCCGGGCCACGGTCGACGCCCCGCACGTGCCGCAGAAGCGCTGCTGCCGGTGCCAGTGCAGCAGGCCCCGCGCGTACGCCTGGACGGCCGCCCCGGCCGGGTCGAGCCGGCCGACGAGCGCCCGGACGTCCACGGCGGCCGCCGCCCCCGCCACCTCGACGGCGGCGGCCTCGGGCAGCCCGGAGAGATCCACGGCGAAGACGGCCGAGCCCTCGTCCATGCCGAGGAAGACCGTCTCGTCGGCGACGGCGAGCGCCCCGGCCGCCCGTTCCCCGTTCAGCCGCACCGGCGCGTCCCCCACGACCAGGCAGCGGTCCCGCCAGAGCGGCAGCAGGGTGCTCGCCGGGTCCGCCAGCAGTGCGGCGAGCCGTTGCTGGTCGGTACGCAGTTCGCCCGCCCGGTCCAACCAACCGCCCCCGTACGCGAGGACCGCCTCGTCCGCTTTCATGCCCCCTACCGTGCCATGCCCGCCGGCCCGCCCGGCGGCCGGCCGGTGTTCCCCGACACGCCGGACGACACGCCGTACGCGACGGCACGGGCGGAGGCTGCCGCCCCGCCGGGGCGCCGGTTACCGTAGGTGTCTTCCGGGCGGAGGTGTGCTCCCCCGTTGTGGTACGTCCGATCGAGGTGACCGTGACGCTGTACGGCGAGAAGCCCCCACCCGCCGACGACCGGCCCACCGTGCAGGTGACAGCCGTGACCTGGCCCGGTGACGAGCCGGAGCCGGTCGCGCCGGCAGCCGGGCCGGGCGGCTCACGGTCCCGCCGGTTCCGCCTGCTGCTGGCCGCCGGGGTCGCCACGGCGGTGCTGGGTTCCCTGGCCGGGGCGGGCGCCTACGCGTACGCCGGTGACGTGCCGCGCGGGACGACGGTGCTCGGCGCGGAGCTGGGCGGCCGGAGCCGCGCGGACGCCGCCCGGGAGTTGCGGGCGGAGCTCGAACGCCGCGCCGCCGCCCTGAACGCCCCGCTGTCGGTACGCGTCGGCGAGCGGACCGCCACGATCGACCCGGCCGCCGTCGGCCTGGCGATCGACGTCGACGCCACGGTGGCGGCGGCGGCGGAGGCCGAGGCGCACGCGGTCGACCGGCTCGTGGGGTCCCGGGCGGTGCAGCCCGTGGTGACCGTGGACACGGCCCGCCTCGACGCCGCCCTCGAGAAGGTCGTCGGCGACCAGGGCCGAAAGATGACCATGCCGGCGATCACCTGGAAGGGCACCACGCCGAAGGCGGTGCACCCGAAGCCGAGCCTCGCGCTCGATCCGGAACGCTCCGCGCAGGTGGTGCGGGAGGGCTGGCTCGCCGGGCAGCCGGTGACCGTGCCGCTGGTCGAGACGCCCCCGGCGACCAGCGCCGAGGAGGTGGACCGGCTCGTGGCCGAGCTGGCGAAGCCGGCCGTGGCCGCCCCCGTCACGCTGACCACCGGCAAGGGCTCGGTGCAGATCCCGCCGAAGGCGATCGCGAGGAGCCTGCGGTTCACGGCCGACAAGGCCGGCAAGCTGACCCCGCAGGTCGACGTGAAGCGGCTGCGCGCCGCGCTCGGCGGCGAGCTGGCCGCCATCGAGGTGCCGCCGAAGGACGCGCGGATGACCATCTCGGGCGGCAAGCCGAAGGTCGTCGAGGGCAAGCCCGGTCAGCAGCTCGACAGCGAGGCGCTCGGCCGCGACCTGCTCGCCGTCCTGCCGAGGGCGGACGACCGGAAGGTCACCGGCGAGCTGAAGCCGGCGGAGCCGGAGCTGACCGCGGCGAAGCTGGCCGGGCTGGGCATCAAGGAGCGGGTCTCCACCTTCACCACGCGGTTCACCGGTGGGCTCTCCTCGCCGCGCAGCCAGAACATCGTCACGATCGCGAAGGACGTCGACGGCACGGTGGTGCTGCCCGGCGAGACGTTCTCCCTCAACGGGCACACCGGCGAGCGCGGCTACGCGCAGGGCTACCGGGACGCCCCGGTCATCCTCGACGGCAAGCTGGTCCCCGGGGTGGGCGGCGGCACCTCGCAGTTCACCACCACGCTGTTCAACGCGACGTACTACGCCGGGCTGGAGGACGTCGAGCACAAGCCGCACTCGTACTGGTTCAGCCGGTACCCGGCGGTCATCGAGTCGACCATCTTCTGGCCGGACCTGGACTTCAAGTTCCGCAACAACACCGAGCACGGCGTACTGATCGACACCTCCTACACGTCGAATTCGATCACCGTGTCGATCTGGAGCACCAAGATCTGGGACAGCGTGAAGACCGAGTACACCCCGCGCCGCAACATCACCCAGCCCAGGACGGTCTACCTGGAGCCCGGCCCCACCTGCATCCCGGCGAGCGGCAGCCAGGGCTTCACCCAGGACGCCTTCCGGGTGTTCAAGAAGGACGGCAAGGTCGTGAAGCGGGAGAAGTTCAGCTGGCGCTACTCCGCCGAGCCGCGCTTCATCTGCGGTCCCGAACCGTCCTGACGCCCGCCTGACTCACGCTCGGAGAAGCCCCGCCGGCCAGTCGCCGGCGGGGCTTGCTCCTGTCGTACGCGCATCGCGTCGGCCACCGAGGTCACGCGACCCGGCCCGTGCCTGACCGGCACGGCGGCTATGGGTGGCCGTTGGTGAACCGCTACCGCCGATCGTGACCCAATACGGGTATCTCGACCGGCGGACGGAGCGCCGCGTGGTGCGGTGCCGCCTCTGCCCAGGGACGCTCAATACCCGGAGGGCGGCCCGCTCAGATCAGGCCGTGGGACAGCCCGCCGCCCGAGGAACCAGGGGTCTGTTCCCATGAGCCGCGACTGGCTGCGCCGGATCTCGACGGCGGCGGTGTAGTCCGCTCGCCCGATACCACAAGGGTATTTTTATGCCGCGTAGGTATCGGCGTTCGGAGTAGAAAGGGTGCGTAACGCAGTTCAGGGCCACCCCGAAAGGGTGACCCTGAACTGAAAGATTGTCCGGCGGTGTCCTACTCTCCCACACCCTCCCGAGTGCAGTACCATCGGCGCTGGAGGGCTTAGCTTCCGGGTTCGGAATGTAACCGGGCGTTTCCCCTCCGCCATGACCGCCGTAACTCTATCGACATATCAAACAACACCACACCGTGGTCTGTTGTTCGTTTATCGAGAGTTGCACAGTGGACGCGTAGCAGCTTAGTAGTCAAGTCCTCGGCCTATTAGTACCGGTCAACTGAACCCGTTACCGGGCTTACATTTCCGGCCTATCAACCCAGTCGTCTAGCTGGGGGCCTTACCCCCACAAAGTGGGGTGGGATACCTCATCTTGAAGCGAGCTTCCCGCTTAGATGCTTTCAGCGGTTATCCCTTCCGAACGTAGCTAACCAGCCGTGCCCCTGGCGGGACAACTGGCACACCAGAGGTTCGTCCGTCCCGGTCCTCTCGTACTAGGGACAGCCCTTCTCAAGTATCCTACGCGCACGGCGGATAGGGACCGAACTGTCTCACGACGTTCTAAACCCAGCTCGCGTACCGCTTTAATGGGCGAACAGCCCAACCCTTGGGACCTGCTACAGCCCCAGGATGCGACGAGCCGACATCGAGGTGCCAAACCATCCCGTCGATATGGACTCTTGGGGAAGATCAGCCTGTTATCCCCGGGGTACCTTTTATCCGTTGAGCGACACCGCTTCCACTCGCAAGTGCCGGATCACTAGTCCCGACTTTCGTC
>NZ_LT607733.1:3872500-3992500 GCF_900091445.1 Micromonospora echinofusca | reverse complement strand
GAAAAGTTGGGGGATGACCTGTGGTTAGGGGTGAAAGGCCAATCAAACTCCGTGATAGCTGGTTCTCCCCGAAATGCATTTAGGTGCAGCGTCGCGTGTTTCTTGCCGGAGGTAGAGCACTGGATGGTCTAGGGGGCCCACAAGCTTACCGAAATCAGCCAAACTCCGAATGCCGGTAAGTGAGAGCGCGGCAGTGAGACTGCGGGGGATAAGCTTCGTAGTCGAGAGGGAAACAGCCCAGATCACCAGCTAAGGCCCCTAAGCGTGTGCTAAGTGGAAAAGGATGTGGGGTCGCATAGACAACCAGGAGGTTGGCTTAGAAGCAGCCACCCTTTAAAGAGTGCGTAATAGCTCACTGGTCAAGTGGTTCCGCGCCGACAATGTAGCGGGGCTCAAGCACACCGCCGAAGCTGTGGCATTCACATTTTAACCACGCAACGCCTTGATGTGTTGTGCAGGTGTGTGGATGGGTAGGGGAGCGTCGTGCCGGGGGTGAAGCAGCGGGGTGACCCAGTTGTGGACGCGGCACGAGTGAGAATGCAGGCATGAGTAGCGAAAGAAGGGTGAGAAACCCTTCCGCCGGATGACCAAGGGTTCCAGGGCCAGGCTAATCCGCCCTGGGTGAGTCGGGACCTAAGGCGAGGCCGAGAGGCGTAGTCGATGGACAACGGGTTGATATTCCCGTACCCGCGAAAGAGCGTCCCTGATGAACCTCGTTGTGCTAACCATCCAAACCAGCCAAGGCCTTCGGGTTGAGGTTGGGGAGCGTGGGAACCTGGCGGGTAGTAGTCAAGCGATGGGGTGACGCAGGAAGGTAGCTGAGCCCGGCCGGTGGTTGTGCCGGGGTAAGCGTGTAGGCCGTGTTGTAGGCAAATCCGCAACACATGAAGGCTGAGACGTGATGCCGAGCCGATTCAGGTGAAGTCAGTGATCCTATGCTGCCGAGAAAAGCCTCTAGCGAGTTCTTAGCGGCCCGTACCCCAAACCGACACAGGTGGTCAGGTAGAGAATACCGAGGCGATCGGGCGAACTGTGGTTAAGGAACTCGGCAAATTGCCCCCGTAACTTAGGGAGAAGGGGGGCCGGAGACGTGAAGCCCCGCGCGGGTGGAGCGTTGTATGGCCGCAGAGAGCAGGGGGAAGCGACTGTTTACTAAAAACACAGGTCCATGCGAAGAAGTAATTCGATGTATATGGACTGACGCCTGCCCGGTGCTGGAACGTTAAGGGGACCTGTTAGCTCTTCGGGGCGAAGCGGAGAACTTAAGCGCCAGTAAACGGCGGTGGTAACTATAACCATCCTAAGGTAGCGAAATTCCTTGTCGGGTAAGTTCCGACCTGCACGAATGGCGTAACGACTTCCCCACTGTCTCAACCACAGGCCCGGCGAAATTGCATTACGAGTAAAGATGCTCGTTACGCGCGGCAGGACGGAAAGACCCCGGGACCTTTACTATAGCTTGACATTGGTATCTGAGTTAGCTTGTGTAGGATAGGTGGGAGCCGGTGAAGTCCATACGCCAGTATGGGTGGAGGCAATCTTGAAATACCACTCTGGTTGATTTGGGTATCTAACTTCGGACCGTTATCCGGTTCAGGGACAGTGTCTGGTGGGTAGTTTAACTGGGGCGGTTGCCTCCTAAAGGGTAACGGAGGCGCCCAAAGGTTCCCTCAGCCTGGTTGGCAATCAGGTGTTGAGTGCAAGTACACAAGGGAGCTTGACTGTGAGACTGACAGGTCGAGCAGGGACGAAAGTCGGGACTAGTGATCCGGCACTTGCGAGTGGAAGCGGTGTCGCTCAACGGATAAAAGGTACCCCGGGGATAACAGGCTGATCTTCCCCAAGAGTCCATATCGACGGGATGGTTTGGCACCTCGATGTCGGCTCGTCGCATCCTGGGGCTGTAGCAGGTCCCAAGGGTTGGGCTGTTCGCCCATTAAAGCGGTACGCGAGCTGGGTTTAGAACGTCGTGAGACAGTTCGGTCCCTATCCGCCGTGCGCGTAGGATACTTGAGAAGGGCTGTCCCTAGTACGAGAGGACCGGGACGGACGAACCTCTGGTGTGCCAGTTGTCCCGCCAGGGGCACGGCTGGTTAGCTACGTTCGGAAGGGATAACCGCTGAAAGCATCTAAGCGGGAAGCTCGCTTCAAGATGAGGTATCCCACCCCACTTTGTGGGGGTAAGGCCCCCAGCTAGACGACTGGGTTGATAGGCCGGAAATGTAAGCCCGGTAACGGGTTCAGTTGACCGGTACTAATAGGCCGAGGACTTGACTACTAAGCTGCTACGCGTCCACTGTGCAACTCTCGATAAACGAACAACAGACCACGGTGTGGTGTTGTTTGATATGTCGATAGAGTTACGGCGGTCATGGCGGAGGGGAAACGCCCGGTTACATTCCGAACCCGGAAGCTAAGCCCTCCAGCGCCGATGGTACTGCACTCGGGAGGGTGTGGGAGAGTAGGACACCGCCGGACAACTTTTCCAGTCGAGGGCCGCCCCATCCGGGTCGGCCCTCGACTGCGTAGCGTCGTGGGTGACGCAATGAGGAAGGATGTACCTGTGAGTTCAGGACCGCAGGGCGGAGATCGTCCCCGTCGCTACGAAGACCGTTCGGGTGGGCGCGAGGGAGCGCCGCGCCGCGACGACCGGCCCCCGTACCGGGAGGACCGGGGCGGCCAGCGCGGCGGGTACGCCGGCGGCAACCGTCGTGACGGCGACTCCCGTGGTGGCGATCGTCGCGAGGGCGGCTTCCGGTCCGGTCCGCGTGACGGCGACTCCCGTGGTGGTGGCGCCCCTCGTCGCGACGCCGGCGACCGCCAGGGCGGGTTCCGTGGCGGTGACCGCGAAGGTTTCCGTGGCGGTGACCGCCGCGAAGGTGGCTTCCGTCGTGAGGGTGACGAGCGCTCCGGCGGTTTCCGTGGTGGGGACCGTCGTGAGGGTGGCGATCGTCCGGGTGGTTTCCGTGGTGGGGACCGTGATGGTGGTTTCCGCGGTGGCGATCGTCGTGAGGGCGGTTTCCGTTCGGGTCCGCCGCGTGAGGGTGGTTTCCGCGGCGGTGACCGTCGTGAGGGCGGTTTCCGTTCGGGTCCGCCGCGTGAGGGCGGCTTCCGTGGTGGGGACCGTCGTGAGGGCGGTTTCCACGGGGGTGACCGTCGTGAGGGCGGTGACCGTCCGGGTGGTTTCCGTGGCGGCGACCGTGAGGGTGGCTTCCGTGGCGGCGATCGTCGTGAGGGCGGTGACCGTCCGGGTGGTTTCCGCGGGGGTGACCGCGATGGCGGCTTCCGCGGTGGCGAGCGTCGCGAGGGTGGCTTCCGTTCGGGTCCGCCGCGTGAGGGTGGTTTCCGTGGCGGCGACCGCGATGGTGGCTTCCGTGGCGGCGATCGTCGTGAGGGCGGCGAACGCTCGGGTGGTTTCCGCGGGGGTGACCGCGATGGCGGCTTCCGCGGTGGCGAGCGTCGCGAGGGTGGCTTCCGTTCGGGTCCGCCGCGTGAGGGTGGTTTCCGTGGCGGCGACCGCGATGGTGGCTTCCGTGGCGGCGATCGTCGTGAGGGCGGCGAACGCTCGGGTGGTTTCCGCGGGGGTGACCGCGATGGCGGCTTCCGCGGTGGCGAGCGTCGCGAGGGCGGTTTCCGTTCGGGTCCGCCGCGTGAGGGTGGTTTCCGTGGCGGCGACCGCGATGGTGGCTTCCGTGGCGGCGATCGTCGTGAGGGCGGCGAACGCTCGGGTGGTTTCCGCGGGGGTGACCGCGATGGCGGCTTCCGCGGTGGCGAGCGTCGCGAGGGTGGCTTCCGTGGTGGCGACCGTGAGGCTGGTTTCCGGGGCGGTGACCGTCGCGAGGGCGGCGACCGTCCGGGCTACCGGGGCGGCGACAGGCAGGGCGGCTACCGGGGCGGTGACCGCGAAGGTGGCTACCGGGGCGGCGATCGCCAGGGTGACCATCGCGAGGGTGGCTTCCGTGGTGGCGACCGTGAGGGCGGTTTCCGGGGCGGTGACCGTCGCGAGGGCGGCGACCGTCCGGGCTACCGGGGCGGCGACAGGCAGGGCGGCTACCGGGGCGGTGACCGCGAAGGTGGCTACCGGGGCGGCGATCGCCAGGGTGACCATCGCGAGGGTGGCTTCCGTGGTGGCGACCGTGAGGGCGGTTTCCGGGGCGGAGACCGTCGCGACGAGCGCCGGGAGCGTCCGGAGGCGGAGGGGGAGCGTACGGCGGCCCCTGCGCTGCCCGACGAGATCGTCGCGACCGACCTCGACAAGGACGTCCGGGCCGAGCTGCTCTCGCTGGCGAAGCCGGTCGCCGAGACGGTCGCCCGGCACCTGGTGGCGACGGGCCAGTTGATCGACGAGGACCCCGCCGAGGCGCTGGCGCACGCGCTGGCGGCCCGTCGGCTGGCGTCCCGGATCGCCGCCGTGCGTGAGGCGGTAGGCCTGGCCGCGTACCACGCGGGGGAGTGGCAGACCGCGATCGCGGAGCTGCGCACGTACCACCGGATGAGCGGGTTGCAGAGCCACCTGGCGGTGCTCGCGGACTGCGAGCGGGCGCTGGGCCGGCCGGAGCGGGCGATCGACCTGTTCCGTGGCGCGGACCGGGAGAAGCTGGACCAGGCAGTGGCGACCGAGCTGCTGATCGTGGCGGCCGGGGCGCGCGGTGACCTGGGTCAGAAGGACGCCGCCGTGGCCATGCTCCAGGTTCCCGAGCTGACGAGCGAGACGGCTGAGCCGTGGACGGCGCGCCTGCGGTACGCGTACGCCGACGCCCTGCTCGCGGTGGGCCGTCGCGAGGAGGCCCGCGAGTGGTTCTCCCGGGCGGCCGACGTCGACGCCGAGGGCGAGACCGACGCCGCCGAGCGGCTGCTGGAGCTCGACGGCGTGGTGATCGAGGGCGACGAGGAGGACGAGGAGCCCGCCGAGGAGGTCGCCTCCGGCCCTGGTGCCCCGGGTGCGGTGCCGGCCCGACCGGACGCCGACCTCACCGGTGACGCGGAGCCGACGGACGACGACGCGGACGACCGGGACGACGACGAGGACGACCGCGACGACGAGGACGACGACGAGGACGACGAGCAGGACGAGGCCGCTGTCGCGGCGGTGCCGGCGGACGACCTGTCCGACGACGAGTTGACCGACGACGAGGCGGGCTCCGTCGCCGCCGGGTCGACCGGCGACGACAGCGGTGCCCGCGCCGGTGGCGGCGAGGCCACCGCCTCCGGCGGGTCGGACGCCGCGCAGCGATGACGACGGGTGCCGGGGAACGGCTGGTCGACGGGTACGCCCTGGTCGTTTTCGACCTGGATGGCGTGATCTACCTGATCGACCGGCCGGTCCCCGGCGCGGTCGAGGCGGTCGGCCGGCTGCACGCCGAGGGCCGTTCGGTGGCGTACGCGACCAACAACGCCTCGCGCCGCTCCAGCGAGGTGGCCGACCTGCTCACCGGGATGGGCGTGCCCGCCCGGCCCGAGGAGGTGCTCACCTCCGCGGCGGCCGCCGCCGAGCTGCTTCGTGACCGGCTGCCGGCCGGCGCCGCCGTGCTGGTCGTCGGCACGGAGGCGCTGCGGGCGGAGCTGCGCGCGGTGGGGCTCACCCCGGTGTCCCGGGCCGACGAGTCACCGCTCGCGGTGGTGCAGGGGTTCGGCCCGCAGGTCTGCTGGGCGGACCTGGCCGAGGCTTCGGTGGCCGCACGCGGCGGTGCGACCTGGGTCGCCACCAACGCCGATCCGACGCTGCCCAGCGGCCGGGGGCCACTGCCGGGCAACGGTTCCCTGGTCGCCGTGCTGCGTACGGCGCTCGGCCGGGACCCCGACGTGATCGTCGGCAAGCCCGAGCCGGCCCTGTTCACCACGGCGGCCCGCCGCGCCGGGCAGGGCCGGACGCTGCTGGTCGGCGACCGGCTGGACACCGACATCGAGGGCGCCCGGCGGGCCGGCCTGGACAGCCTGCTCGTGCTCACCGGCGTGAGCGACGCGGCCGAGCTGCTCGCCGCCCCGGCGCACCGCAGGCCGACGTACGTCTCGATGGATCTGGCGGGGCTCTTCGACCCGGCCGCCGTCGTGCGGGTCCCGGGCCCGGCGGACGCCGGCGGCTGGTCGGTGGCGCCGCGCGACGACACGCTGGAGCTGCGCGGGGCGGGCCGCCCGCTGGACGCCCTGGCGGCGCTCTGCGGAGCCGCCTGGTCGGGACGGGCGGCGCTGGTCCGTCCCGGGTCGGCCGAGGCGGAGAAGGCGCTGGCCGAACTCGGTCTGGCGGACTGACCGTCCGTCGGCCGTTTCCGGTCCGGCGACCGGTCAGAGCAGCTTGCGCAGCTTCATCAGGTCGAGCGGGTTCGCCTTGATCGACACTCGTCGGGACGTGACCGCGCGGGTGATGTCGAGCTCGCCGCGGACCAGCGCGAGCAGGTCGTCGCTGCCGGTGCTCAGCGCGATCTTGGCCTTCGGGTCGTCGCCGTCGGCCAGGTCGACCAGGCGACCGCCGGAGAGCCGGCCGTGGAAGGCGGTCTCCAGGTCGGTGACGCGGCAGGCCAGCGTCCGGTCGAAGTCGACCTTCTCCCGCACCGTCTCCGCGTTGCGGTCCAGCCGCGCCGCCAGATCCCGCAACGCCTGCCGGCATTCGTCCACGCTGGCCACGACCGCCCCCTCACCGCTCGCCACGCCGTCCCCGGCACCGTACCGCACGGGGCGTCGCGGGGTGCCCGGTAGCGTGGCACCTGCACACCCCCGCCCCGGGAAGGAATCAGGCATGCAGGACGCGTGGCGCGCCTACCTCGAGCTGGCCATGGGCCTCACGGAGGCGCCCCGGAAGAAGGCCCAGGACGCGGTTCGCCGGGTCGTCGGCTCGGGCGGGGCGACCGCCGCCCAGTTGCAGACCCTCGCCGAGGAGCTGGTCTCCACCGGCGCCGCCAACCGTGAGGCGCTGACCAAGCTGGTCCGCTTCGAGGTGGACCGGGCCCTCGGCGCGGTGGGGCTCGCCACCGCCGACGAGGTCGCCGAGCTGACCCGCCGGGTGCACGAGCTGGAGCGTCAGCTCCGCGACGCCAAGGCGACCCCCGGCGCCCCGACGCCGGTCCCCGCCGGCGTCCTGGAGCCGGCGGGCCCGGGGTCCGTCGCCGCGTCGTCGGCCGCCCCGGGGGTCGCCGAGCCGGCCGTACCCACCTCGGCGACCCCCGGGGCGGTCGCCAGGCCGGCGGTGGCGAAGAAGGCGCTGGCCAAGAAGGCCGTCGCCAAGAAGGCGGTGGCCAAGCGGGCGCCGTCCGCCCTCGCCCCCACCGAGGACGCCGCGGAGCCGGTCCGCCCGGCGAAGAAGGCGCCGGCCCGCAAACGACCGCCGCAGGGCGAGGCGTGACGCGCCCGGCACCGGCCGGGAGCGGGTCGTGAGCGGCCCCTTCCGGCCCGGCCCGCCGCCCGGTGCCCGCCCCGGTCCGCCGGGTGCCGGGCCCGGACCCGGCTCCTTCCGTCCCGGGCCGCCGCCCGGCACCCGGCCGGGCCCGCGTCCCGGCCCGCCGCCGGAGCCCGTCGAGGACCTCGGCGACGACCGGCACCCCGCCGTGGACGCCGCCGTGCGGGCGATGGCCAACGCCGCGACGCTCGCCCCGGCCGACCAGATCGCGCAGTACGAGGCGGCGTACGAGACGCTGCGGGAAACCCTCGCCACCATCGACCAGGCCTGACCGACCGGAGAAGAAACACGCATGGCACGTCGTAACCGGCTGGACGCCGAACTCGTCCGCCGCGGCCTGGCCCGGTCCCGGGAACAGGCCGCGGCGCTGGTGGAGGCCGGCCGGGTCCAGCTGCGCGGCGTGCCGGCCCGCAAGTCCGCCGCGATGGTCGACCCCGCCGACGCGCTCCTGGTCACCGGCGAGGACCCCGGCTCGGAGTACGTCTCCCGGGGCGGGCACAAGCTGGCCGGCGCCCTGGCCGCGTTCGCGCCGGGCGGGCTGACGGTGGCCGGCCGGCGGTGCCTGGACGCGGGCGCCTCCACCGGCGGCTTCACCGACGTGCTGCTGCGCGCCGAGGCGGCGGAGGTGGTCGCGGTCGACGTCGGCTACGGGCAGCTCGCCTGGCCGCTGCGCAACGACCCCCGCGTGCGGGTCTTCGAGCGCACCAACGTCCGTACGCTGACGCCGGAGGCCATCGACGGGCCGGTCGACCTCACGGTCGCCGACCTGTCGTTCATCTCGCTGCGGCTGGTGCTGCCGGCGCTGGCCGGCTGTACCCGGCCCGACGGCGACCTGGCGCTGATGGTCAAGCCGCAGTTCGAGGTCGGCAAGGAGCGGGTGGGTGCCGGCGGGGTGGTCCGTGACCCGCTGCTGCGGGCGGAGGCCGTGCTCGACGTGGCCGCCGCGGCGGCCCGGCTCGACCTGGGCCTGGCCGACGTGGCCGCCAGCCCGCTGCCGGGGCCGAGCGGCAACGTCGAGTTCTTCGTATGGTTACGCCGGGACGCACCGCCGGCCGATCCGGAGCGGGTGCGCGCGGTGGTGACCGCCGGGCCGGGTAGCCCGGTGCGCTCCGGCGACCGGCCGGACGCGGCGACGGAGGAGGTGGCCGGGTGAGTGAGCTGGCGAGCCCCGCGGGCGGGCCGCGCGGACGCAGCGCGGGCGCGACGGGACGGCCGTCCCGGTGAGCCGCACGGCGCTGCTGGTGACGCACACCGGTCGCCGGCGCAGCACCGAGCACGCCCGCGCCGTGGCCGCCGACCTGATCTCTGCCGGCTTCGAGGTGCGGGTCGTGGCCGAGGAGGCCGACGACCTCGACCTGCCCGGCGTGGTCCCGGTGACCGGCCCGGAGGCGGCCGAGGGCGCCGAGATCGTCTTCGCGCTCGGCGGGGACGGCACCTTCCTGCGTGCGGCGGAGCTGGCCCGCCCGGCGAAGGTGCCGCTGATCGGCATCAACCTCGGCAAGGTCGGCTTCCTCGCCGAGGCCGAGATCGACGACCTGGACAGCGCGGTACGCGACGTCGTCGAGCGCAACTACACCGTCGACGAGCGGCTCACCCTCGACGTGACCGCCGAGTTCGACGGCGGCCCGACCATCGAGTCCTGGGCGCTCAACGAGATCAGCGTCGAGAAGGGCGAGCGTGCCCAGATGCTGGAGCTGCTCGTCGACGTCGACGGCCGTCCCCTGTCCCGGTACGGCTGCGACGGGGTGGTCTGCGCGACCCCCACCGGCTCGACGGCGTACGCGTTCTCCGGCGGCGGGCCGGTGGTCTGGCCGGAGGTGGAGGCCCTGCTGCTGGTGCCGATCAGCGCGCACGCGCTGTTCAGCCGCCCGCTGGTCACCGCGCCCACGTCGACGTTCGCCATCACCGTCGACCCGTTCACCACCCTCGCGGTGCTGTCCTGCGACGGCCGGCGGGTCTACGACCTGCCGCCGGGGGCGCGGGTCACGGTGCGCCGAGGCGCGTTGCCGGTGCGCGTCGTGCGGTTGCGGGACCGTCCGTTCACCGACCGGCTGGTGGCGAAGTTCGACCTGCCCGTGCAGGGCTGGCGCGGCAACCGACGCTGACCGGGGCCGGGCAGGGGCTGGCGCGACAAAGGCGGCCGGGGGACCGCCGGATCGCCCTCGCCGCCGTCCGGGCGGGTGCCGTCCGGCGCGCCCGGGCCGCCCGCGCGGGTCGGGCTGGTGCCATGTCGGCAGCCCTCGGGCCGGCTGCGCGTGGTGTCGGCGGGCGGACGCACCGGCGTGCGCACGCCGGCTGGTCAAGTGTCGGGGGCCGCGTCTACTGTCGGTTGCTGTGCTGGAAGAGCTGCGCATCACCGGACTGGGCGTCATCGAGGACACCACGCTGCCGCTGACCGGCGGCATGAACGTCATCACCGGCGAGACCGGGGCGGGCAAGACCATGGTGGTCACCGGCCTCGGCCTGCTCTTCGGCGGGCGCGCCGACGCCGGCCGGGTGCGCGCCCAGCCGGGCCGGGCGGTGGTCGAGGGCCGGCTGCGCCTCGAGGGTCGCGTCGCCGCCACCGTGCACGCGCGGATCACCGACGCGGGCGGCGAGCCCGACGAGGACGGCTCGGTGCTGCTGAGCCGCACCGTCACCGTGGAGGGCCGCTCCCGGGCGCACCTGGGCGGGCGGAGCATGCCGGTGTCGATGCTCGGCGAGGTGGGCGAGCAGGCGGTGGCCGTGCACGGCCAGTCCGACCAGCTGCGGCTGCTGCGGCCGGCCGAGCAGCGCGCCGCGCTGGACCGCTTCGCCGGCCCGGAGCACGAGAAGCTGCTCGACGCGCTGCGCGAGGCGTACGCCCGCTGGCGCGCGGTGGTCGACGACCTGACCGACCGGCGGCGCAACGCCCGTGAGCGCAACCAGGAGGCCGACCTGCTGCGGCTCGGCCTCGACGAGATCACCCGGGTCGACCCGCAGCCGGGTGAGGACGACGAGCTGAAGGCGGAGGCGCAGCGGCTGGAGCACGCCGAAGGGCTGCGCACGGCGGCGCAGGTGGCCCACCAGTGCGTGGCCGGCGGCGTGGAGGCGACCGACGAGACCCCGGACGCGGCGGCGCTGCTCGGCACCGCCCGCCGCACCCTCGAGGCGCAGGCCGGCACGGATCCGGCCCTGGGTGAGCTGGCGGCACGGCTGGAGGAGGCGGCGACGCTCGTCACGGACGTCTCCGCCGAGCTGTCGGCCTACCTCGCGGCGCTCGACGCCGACCCGGCCCGGTTGCAGACCGTCTACGAGCGGCGGGCGGCGCTGCGCGCACTCACCCGCAAGTACGCCGACGACGTCGACGGGGTGATCGCCTGGGCCGAGCACGCCCGCACCCGGCTGTCCGACCTGGACACCTCCGACGACCTGCTGGAGGAGCTGGACCGGGAGGCATCCCGGCTGGCCGGCGAGGTGGCCGACCTGGCCGGCCGGGTGTCGACGTCGCGGCAGGAGGCGGCGACCCGTTTCGCCGAGCAGGTCACCGTCGAGCTGGCCGGGCTGGCCATGCCGCACGCGAGGATCGAGGTGGCGGTGCTGCCCCGCGCGGCCGGCCGCACCGAGCCGACCCTCGCGGTCAACGGCACCGAGGTCGGCGTCGGCCCGGACGGCGGCGACGAGGTCGAGCTGCGGCTGCTGGCCCACCCGGGCGCGCCCTCGCTGCCGTTGCAGCGCGGCGCCTCCGGCGGCGAGCTGTCCCGGGTGATGCTCGCCATCGAGGTGGTCTTCGCCGGCTCGGGCGGGCCGCCCACGCTGGTCTTCGACGAGGTCGACGCCGGGGTCGGCGGCCAGGCCGCCGTGGAGATCGGCCGCCGGCTGGCCCGGCTGGCCCGCAGCCATCAGGTCCTCGTCGTCACCCACCTGCCGCAGGTGGCCGCCTTCGCCGACCGGCACCTGGTGGTGGCCAAGGACACGGGCGGGGCGGTGACCACGAGCGGGGTCCGGGTGGTGGAGGACACCGAGCGCGCCCGGGAACTCGCCCGCATGCTCGCGGGTTTGCCCGACTCCGACCTGGGTATCGCGCACGCCGAGGAACTTCTCGCCGTGGCGGCCCGCGAAAGGCGCCCGTGAGGCCGGCGATTGTGAGCACAGGCACACCGGCCTGCGCGTTAGTGTGCTTCCCTGGGTAGGCGGCCCTGCTCAGGCATGTCGCGACAGATTTGCCTGCCTCACATGCCAGGATGGTCACGATGCGTCTACCCACGTTGCGCCGGACCCGGAATGCGGAACCGGGCAGGATCCTCGGCACCGCGCGCCTCGACCGCCGGACAAAACGCCTGGTCGGCCGGCTCCGCCCCGGCGACATCGCGGTCATCGACCACGTCGACCTCGACCGGGTCGCCGCCGACTCGCTCGTCGCCGTCGGTGTCGGCGCGGTGCTCAACGCGAAGCCGTCGGTCTCCGGCCGCTACCCCAACCTGGGGCCGGAGGTGCTCGTCGCCGCCGGCATTCCCCTCCTGGACGACCTGGGCGAGGGGGTCTTCGAGCGGATCCGCGAGGGCGACACCGTCCGGATCGAGGGCAACACCGTCTTCGTCGGCGACGAGCCGGTGGCGCACGGCAGCCTCCAGGACGCCGAGACGGTGGCCAAGTCGATGGCCGACGCCCGCGAGGGGCTCTCGGTGCAGTTGGAGGCGTTCGCCGCCAACACGATGGACTACCTGCGCCAGGAGCGCGACCTGCTCCTCGATGGCGTCGGCGTGCCCGAAATCCAGACGGAGATGCAGGGGCGGCACTGCCTGATCGTGGTGCGCGGCTACGACTACAAGGCCGACCTGGACGTGCTGCGCCCCTACATCCGCGAGTTCAAGCCGGTCCTGATCGGTGTCGACGGCGGCGCCGACGCGCTGGTGGAGGCCGGCTACACGCCGGACATGATCATCGGCGACATGGACTCGGTCACCGACGACGTGCTGCGCTGCGGCGCCGAGGTGATCGTGCACGCCTACCCGGACGGCCGGGCGCCCGGGCTGGCCCGGGTCAACGGCCTCGGCGTCCCCGCGGTGACCTTCCCCGCGGCGGCGACGAGTGAGGACCTGGCCATGCTGCTGGCCGACGAGAAGGGCGCCTCGCTGCTGGTCGCCGTCGGCACCCACGCCACCCTTGTCGAGTTCCTCGACAAGGGTCGCGGCGGGATGGCCTCCACGTTCCTGACCCGACTCAAGGTCGGCGGCAAGCTGGTCGACGCCAAGGGGGTGAGCCGGCTCTACCGGCAGAGCATCTCCGGGTCGTCGCTGCTGCTGCTGGTGCTCTCCGCGATCGCGGCGATGGCGTCGGCGGTGGCGGTCTCCACCGTCGGCAAGGCGTATTTGGGCGTGGTCTCCGAGTGGTGGAACAATTTCGTGTTCCAGCTCGAACAGCTTTTCTAGCGTCCCACCGATCAAGAGGCTGCAGGTGTGATCAATTTCCGGTACCACGTGGTGTCCCTGACCGCGGTCTTCCTCGCGTTGGCGATCGGTCTGGTGGTCGGCACCGCCGCCCTGAACGGCCCGGTGGCCGACTCGCTCAAGGAGAACGTCAACGCGCTGCGCAAGGACAACCAGCAGATGCGCCAGGCGGTCCAGAGCATGGAGAAGGAGCTCGAGCTCGAGGAGGACTTCGCCGCCCAGATCGCGGAGGTCGTCCTGCCGGGCACGCTGACCGGCAAGCGGGTCGTGGTGGTCGGCCTGCCCACCGGGCGCGACCACACCGAGGGCGTGCTCAAGATGCTCCAGCACGCCGGCGCCCAGGTGACCGGCCGCATCGACCTTCAGGACAAGTTCATCAACCCGGACAACAACAACAACCTGCTGGAGCTGGCGGTCACCGCCGCGCGCCCCACCAGCGCGCCGACGGCGGGGCTGCCGGGCAACGGGCACGGGGTGGAGACCTCGACGGCCCTGCTGGCCAGCGTCCTGCTCGACCGGGCGGCCGGCGCCACCCCCGTCACCGAGGCCGACCGGCGGGCGGTGCTCGCCGCCTACATCAACGCCAACTACCTGACCACCGAGAAGCCGGTCACCGCGCCGGCGGAGGCCGTCGTACTGGTCAGCGGGCAGCCGTACGTGGACAAGGACTCGGCAAAGAAGGACGAGTCGGTGCTGAAGGTCGCCGAGCAGTTCGACCAGGCCGGGACGCTCGTCGTGGGCGGCAACGGCTCGGCCGGCGGAAACCTGGTGGCCGCCGTGCGCAGCGACCCCGTGCTGGTGCAGACCATCTCCACCGTCGACAACGCCAACACCGTCCAGGGTCAGCTGGTCACCGCCCTCGCGCTGGTGCAGCAGGTCACCGAGAAGAAGGCCGGACAGTACGGCGTCGGCGACAACGCGGCGTCCCTGCTGCCTAGACTGCCCCAGTGACGCAACGACGTACCCCGGTGTCCGGATCCAGCCTCGCCGACGCACGGCGGGAGGGAGAGGCGTGAGTCTGCTCGGTCGACTGCTGATCGCCGGCGCGGGCGCCGCCGCCGCCCGGTACGCGCTGCGCGAGGTGCGCACCTCGCCAGCCGGGCCCGCGCTGGAGCGCACCAACTTCCGCGGCCGCACCGTGAGCCTGGCCGCCGGCCCCGCGCTCGCCGCAGGCGCCGCCGCGGCGGGTGCGTTCGGCGCCCCCAGCGGCCTCTCGGGTGCCGCCGCCCTGGTCGCCGGGGTGGGTGCCGGGGCGGTCGGGCTCTACGACGACGTGGTCGGGGCGCGGCCCGAGCAGAAGGCGGCCAAGGGCTTCGCCGGGCACCTGGCCGCGCTGCGCGAGGGCCGGGTCACCGCGGGAATGGTCAAGGTCGTCGGGGTGGGGGCCGCAGGCCTCGGCGCCGCCGCGCTGCTCGCCGCCGATCCCCGGGTCGCCGGGCACCGGCGCCGCCAGCGGCAGGGCGCGCTGGGCCGGGGCGTCGACGTGCTGCTGGGCGCCGGTGTCGTCGCCGGCACCGCGAACATGCTCAACCTGCTCGACCTGCGTCCCGGCCGGGCGCTGAAGTCCGGTCTCCTGCTCGGCGCCCCGCTGGCCGGGGGCCCGCACGGCGGGATCGCCGCCGGTGCCGTCGGCGCCGCCGCCGGGCTGCTCCCCGCCGACCTCGGCGAGGACGTGATGCTCGGCGACAGCGGCGCGAACGCGCTCGGCGCGCTGCTCGGCGTGGCGCTGGCCGCGCGTACGGGGCCCGTCGGGCGGGCCGGGCTGCTGGCCGTGCTGGCCGGCCTCACCGCGGTCAGCGAGAAGGTGAGCTTCACACAGGTCATCCAGCGCACCCCGGGGCTGCGCGAGCTCGACGCACTGGGTCGACGCGCCGACTGACGTGACGACCCCGGCACCCCTCGCCGGCGCCGGCCGTGTCGCCGGAGCCGCCGCGCTCATCGCCGTCCTCACCGTCCTCAGCCGGCTCGCCGGCTTCGGCCGTACCGCCGTCTTCACCTGGGTCGTGCAGAAGAGCGACCTCGGCGGCATGTACGTCGTCGCCAACACCGCGCCGAACATCATCTTCGAGATCGTGGCCGGTGGCGCGCTGGCGAGCCTGGTCGTACCGCTGCTGGCCGGGCCGGTCGCGGCCGGTGACCGGCGCGCGGTGGCCACCACCACCGGGGCCCTGCTCACCTGGACCGTCACCCTGCTGGTGCCACTGGCCGTGCTGGTCGCGGTGGCCGCGGGCCCGATCGTGTCCCTGCTCAGCGAGGGGCGCTCCGAGGCCGAGCTGGCAGCCGGCGCGCGGATGCTGCGGGTCTTCGCGCCGCAGTTGCCGCTCTACGGCATCGGCATCGTGCTCACCGGGGTGCTCCAGGCGCACCGCCGCTTCGCCTGGCCGGTGATCGCGCCGCTGCTGTCCAGCCTCACGGTGATCGCGGTGTACCTCACCTTCGGCGGCGCCGAGGGACGAGGCGTCAGCGTGGCGCAGGTGAGCGGCGGGGGCGAGCTGATCCTCTCCGCCGGCACCACGCTCGGCGTGGTGGTGCTGTCGCTGTCGCTGCTGATCCCGCTGCGCCGGTTGGACCTGCGGCCACGCCTCGGGTACGCGTTCCCGCCCGACGCGCGGGCGCGGGTGGGCGGGCTGGCGATGGCCGGGGCGATCACCGTCACCGCGCAACAGCTCGCGCTGCTGGTGCTGCTCAAACGGGTCTCCGGCGGCCCGACCGGGTCGCCGCAGGTGTTCAACCTGGCCCAGACCATGTACCTGCTGCCCTGGGCGGTGCTGGCGGTGCCGCTCGCGGTGGCGGCGTACCCGACGCTGGCCGCCGCCGCCACCGCCGGGCGCGACGGGGAATACCGGCGCACCCTCTCCTCGACCGTGCGCGGGGTGCTGCTGTTCAGCTGCCTCGGCGCGGCGGCGCTGGTCGGCACGGCCGGGCCGGTCGCCGCGTTCTTCTATCCGGACGACCCGGCCACCACCGCCGCGGGCATCGTCGGCTTCGCCCCCGGGCTGCTCGGCTACGGCCTCTTCGCGGTGCTCTCCCGTGCCCTCTACGCCCGGGGGGACACCCGCCCCGCCACCGTCGCGATCACCGTTGGCTGGGTGGCGGTGCCGGTGGCGGCGGTGCCGCTGTCGGTCCTCCTGCCGGTGGCGGACCGGGTGCTCGCGGTCGCCCTGGCCAACTCGGTCGGGATGGTGCTGCTCGGCGGGCTTCTCCTCGTTGCGGTGCGCCGCTCGGCGGGGCGGCCCGCGCTCGCCGGTGCGGCCCGTGCCGGCGCCGCCGGACTGCTCGCCGGCACCCTGGCCGCGTTCGCCGGAACGGCCCTGGCGCGCTGGCTCGACACGGCCGGCGGCGGCACCCCGACGACACCGGGCGCACTCGTGCAGGGCATGCTGTCCGGAGTCCTGGTCGGCGTCGTGTTCCTCGCCGTCGTCTGGCTGGTCGACCGGCGGGACGTGACGCCGCTGCTCGCCGGGGTGCTCCGGCGACTGGGCAGGGCGGGCCGGCGCGGGCCGGCGGCCCCCGCCGAAGGGACGGGCGAGGGCGACATCCCCCCGGAACGGGGTGGCGGGAAGGAGACGGTGTCCCGGTGAGCGGGTGCAGGACGGGTGACCGGCCGACGGCGACCGACGGGCGGGGGTGGTCGTGGTGACGGCACCGGTTCCCGGCTGGCACGGCACCGTGGCCCTGCTGCTCGCCTCCAGCACCGGCGGTGTCGGGCAGCACGTCCGCTCGCTGGCCCGGGGCCTGACCGCCGAGGGCGCCCGCGTGCTGGTCTGCGGGCCCGCCGCGACGCAGGAACAGTTCGACTTCACGGGCGCCGGCGCCCGCTTCCTGCCGGTGGAGATCCCGGCCAGCCCGACCCCGGCCGACGCCCGGGCGGTCGGCGCGCTGCGCCGGGCGCTCGCCGCCGAGGAGGTCGACGTGCTGCACGCCCACGGCCTGCGGGCCGGGTTCGTCGCCGTACTCGCCCGCCCGGCCGCCCCGCTCGTGGTGACCTGGCACAACGCGGTGCTCGCCGGTGGCCTGCGCGGCGGCGTGTCCCGTCTCGTCGAGCGGGTCGTGGCCCGGGGCGCCCGGGTGGCGCTCGGTGCCTCCGCGGACCTGGTCGAGCGGGCCGCCGCGTTGGGCGCGACGGACGCCCGGCTCGCCCCCGTCGCCGCGCCGGCACTGCCCGCGCCGCGCCGCCGCCGGGCCGCCGTCCGCGCCGAGTTCGGCGTCGCGGCGGAGCAGCCGCTGATCCTGTCCGTCGGCCGGCTGCACCCCCAGAAGCGGTACGACGTGCTCATCGACGCCGCCGCGAGGTGGCGTACGCGGACACCGGCGCCGGTCGTGGTGATCGCCGGCAGCGGCCCCGCCTACCTGCCGCTGGCCGCCCGGATCTCCGCCGCCCGGGCCCCGGTGACCCTGCTCGGGCACCGCACCGACGTGGGTGACCTGCTCGGCGGGGCCGACCTGGCGGTGGTGACCAGCGACTGGGAGGCCCGTCAGCTCTTCGCGCAGGAGGCGATGCGGGCCGGCGTACCGCTGGTGGCGACCGGCGTCGGCGGCCTGCCGGAGCTGGTCGGCGACGCCGCGGTGCTCGTGCCGCCGGGGGACGTGGACGCCGTGGACGCGGCCGTGCGCGACCTGCTCGACGACGAGGCCGCGCGGGCCGGGCTGGGGCGGCGCGGCGCCGAGCGGGCCGCCACCTGGCCCACCGAGGCCGACACCCTCGCCCAACTGGCGGCGCTCTACGCCGAACTGGCCCCCGACGGCGCCGGACCGGCGGCCCCGGGCGCCGACGCCCCGTCGACGGGACGCCGCTGATGCGGCGCAGAATCGCCCCGATCCTGCTGACCCTCGTGGTCGTGGCGCTGGGCATCACCGCGCTGACCGCCCGCCCCGACCGGGAGGCGCCGGGGCGCACCGCCGACTTCGTGGTGCTCGCCGGGGTGGCGGGACTGCGCTGGGAGGACGTCGACCCGCAGACCACGCCGACGCTGTGGCGGATGGCCCAGGACGGCTCGATCGGCTCCCTGTCGGTCCGCTCCGCGCACCGGCCCACCTGCCCAGTGGACGGCTGGCTGACGCTCGGCGCGGGCAGCTACGCCGCCTGGAACGGCAGTCGTCAGTCGGGGGGCTGCCCGCCGGCGCAGGTGACGGTCGAGCAGCCCGACGGCATCGGCGCGAACCTGCCCGACCAGGAGAGCGTCGTCCTGCACAACCAGGAGCGGCTGCCCTGGGGCACGGTGCCCGGCGCGCTGTCGGAGTCGGTGCGCTGCTCGGTGGCGGTCGGGCCGGGCGCGGCCGTCGCGGCGGCCCGGCCGTTCGGCCGCGTCGACCGGTACGCGCCGGCCCTGCCCGCCGACCCGGCGGGCCTGCTCGGCTCCTGCGTGCTGAGCATCGTCGACCTGGGCACGGTGGCCGGCGAGGACCCGGTGGCCCGGGCCGCGGCCGCGCGCGCGGCCGACGCCCGCCTGGCCCGGGTGCTGGCCGCCCGGCCGCCCCGCTCGCTGGTGCTCGTCGCCGGGGTGTCCGACACCGAGGCGCCGTCGCGGCTGCACGTGGCCGTCGCCGACGGGCCGGGCTGGGAACGCGGGTGGCTCACCTCCGCCAGCACCGGCCGCGAGGGCTACCTGCAACTGGTCGACCTCGCGCCGACCGCGCTCACCGCACTGGGCCGGCCGATGCCGGAGCGGCTCTTCCTCGGCCGGCCGGCAGAGTCGGTCGGCGGGCGACCGGCGGACCTCGCCGCCGCGATCGCCGCGCCCGCCGACGCCGACCGGGAGGCCGCCGCCCAGCGTCGGGTGGCGGACTGGTTCTTCACCCTGCTCGCCGGCGCCCAGGTGCTGCTTGCCGTGGCGGTGCTGCCGCTGCTGCGCCGGGCCCGCCGGCACGCCGGCCCGTACGGCCCGGAGCCGGTGTCGCCACGCGTGGTGGCGGTCGTGGAGCTGCTGCTGATCGCGGCGGCCCTCGCCGTTCCGGCCGCCCTGCTCGCCGACGCCGTGCCCTGGTGGCGCGGTGACCACGCGGGCGTGTACTTCGCCGGGGTGACCGTGGCGCTGCTGGTCGCCGGGACCGCCGTGGTCCGGCTCGCGCCGGGGCACGCGGCGACCCTCGGCCCGCTCGGTGCGGTGGCCGGCCTGACCACGCTGACCGTCGGCATGGACGTGCTCACCGGCGCCCGCCTCCAGCTCAACGGGGTGGTCGGCTACTCGGCCCTGGAGGGCGGCCGGTACGCCGGGCTGGGCACCGTCGGTCTCGGCGTGTTCCTGGCCGGCGCCCTGCTCAGCGCGGGGTGGCTGGCCCAGCGGGTCCGCCGGTCGTGGCGGCCGCCCGTGATGGTGGCCGTCGGCGGGGCCGCCGTACTGGTCGTCGGCAGCCCGTACCTGGGGGCCGACCCGATCGGCGCGATCGCGCTGACCGCGGGGTTGAGCGTCGCCGCCGCGATCAGCGCCGGCGGGTGGCTGACGATCAGCCGGCTGGCCTGGGCCACCATGGCCGGGCTGGCGTTGACCATCGGCTTCGCGGTGCTCGACCTGCGCCGGCCGGCCGCCGAGCGGGGCAGCCTCGGCCGTTTCCTGGCCGCCGTCGGCGACGGCACCGGCGGGCTCACCGTGCACCGTTCCAGCACGGCGAACTTCGAGACGCTGGTCAACAGCCCGCTTACCGTACTGGCCCTGGCCGGCGCCCTGCTGGTCTGGTTCGCCCTGCTCCAGCCGTGGGGCGGGCTGATGCGGCTGTTCGGCATCTACCCGGCGATGCGGGCGGCGATGGCCGGCACCGCCGTCGCCGCGGTGACCGGCGGGGTGCTGGGCGGCGACGCCCTGGACGTCGCCGGCGCGGCCGCGGCCGTGGTGGTGCCGATGGCGGCGCTGGCCGCGCTGCGGGTGCTCGACCACTCCACCGACCGCACGCTGCCCGACGCGGGCCGGCAGCGCGACGAGGGGCCCGGCGGGACGGGCGACGGGTCGGGCGGCGACAGCGGCGGCGGACCGGACCTCCCGACCCCGACCGGCGCGGGGGCGGGCACCCGTACCCCGGATCGGGGCGCGGAACCGACCGCGGCGCCGACGCCCCCGGCCCCGCGGTCGCCGGGCCCGGACACCGGGGCGCAGGGGCCGACGGCCGGCACCGCCGCCGGGGAGCGCGCGCCGGCCGGACGGTCATCGACCGAGGTCACCGCCTCCTGACCCGGATCGGGACGCGCCACGGCCCGCAACGGGTGCGCCCGGCGGGCGGGCCGGGAGAGGTGTTACCGTGGAATCCCGTGGATCGCGTGATCACTTGGCTGATCGGCACGGCGGTCTGCACGACCGCGACGGACGACACGGGAGCAGGCCTTGGCCCCATCAGCACGGACGACCAGGCACATTTTCGTCACCGGGGGAGTCGCCTCCTCGCTGGGTAAGGGCCTCACCGCCTCCAGCCTCGGCAACCTGCTCACCGCGCGCGGCCTGCGCGTGGTCATGCAGAAGCTCGACCCCTACCTCAACGTCGACCCGGGGACGATGAACCCGTTCCAGCACGGCGAGGTCTTCGTCACCGAGGACGGCGCCGAGACCGACCTCGACGTCGGGCACTACGAGCGGTTCCTGGACCGGGCGCTGTCCGGCAAGGCGAACGTCACCACCGGCCAGATCTACTCCGAGGTGATCGCCAAGGAGCGGCGCGGCGAGTACCTGGGCGACACCGTCCAGGTCATCCCGCACATCACCAACGAGATCAAGTCGCGGATCCTGGCGATGGCCGACCCCGACGACGACGGCCAGGTGCCGGACGTGGTGATCACCGAGGTCGGCGGCACCGTCGGCGACATCGAGTCGCTGCCGTTCCTGGAGGCGATCCGCCAGGTCCGCCACGACCTGGGCCGGGACAACTGCTTCTACCTGCACGTCTCCCTGGTGCCCTACCTGGCGCCGTCGGGTGAGCTGAAGACGAAGCCGACCCAGCACTCGGTGGCCCAGCTGCGCAGCATCGGCATCCAGCCCGACGCGCTGGTGCTGCGCTGCGACCGGGAGATCCCCGACAAGGTCAAGCAGAAGCTGTCGCTCTACTGCGACGTCGACCGCGAGGCCGTCACCGCCGCCCCGGACGCGCCGAGCATCTACGACATCCCCAAGGTGCTGCACCGCGAGGGTCTCGACGCGTACGTGGTGCGCCGGCTCGGCCTCTCCTTCCGCGACGTCGACTGGACCAGCTGGGACGACCTGCTGGACCGGGTGCACCAGCCCCGGCACACCGTCACCGTCGCCGTGGTCGGCAAGTACGTCGACCTGCCCGACGCGTACCTGTCGGTCAGCGAGGCGATCCGGGCCGCCGGCTTCGGCCACCGGGCCCGGGTGCAGCTGCGCTGGGTGCCCAGCGACGAGTGCGTCACCCCGTCCGGCGCCGCGGCCGCCCTGGCCGGCGTGGACGGCATCGTCATTCCGGGCGGCTTCGGGGTACGCGGCATCGAGGGCAAGATCGGCACCGCCCGCTACGCCCGGGAGAACGGCATCCCGCTGCTCGGCCTCTGCCTCGGTCTGCAGTGCATGACCATCGAGGTGGCCCGGCACCTGGCGGGCCTGGAGGGCGCCAACTCGCTGGAGTTCGACGAGGAGGCGGCGCACCCGGTCATCGCCACGATGGCCGACCAGGAGGACATCGTCGCCGGCAGGGGCGACCTGGGCGGCACCATGCGGCTGGGCGCGTACCCGGCGGCGCTCGCCGAGGGCTCGCTCGTCGCGGAGGCGTACGGCAGCACGGAGGTCAGCGAGCGGCACCGGCACCGCTACGAGGTGAACAACGCCTACCGCGACGCGCTGACCAAGGCCGGCCTGCACGTCTCCGGCACCTCGCCCGACGGGCGGCTGGTCGAGTTCATCGAGCTGGACCGGGGCCTGCACCCGTTCTTCGTCGCCACCCAGGCGCACCCGGAGCTGAAGAGCCGGCCGACCCGCCCGCACCCGCTGTTCGCCTCCTTCGTCAAGGCGGCGGTGGCCTACTCGGAGGCCGACCAGCTCCCGGTCGACCTCGACGCGGCCGACAGCGCGACGAACCCGGACGCGGCGGCGACCAACGCCGCCCGCAACGGGGGCGCCGCCGCGAAGGCGACGTCGGCCTCGTGAGCGGGCGCACCGTCAGGTCCGACGGCGACACGAGCGCCGTCGGGCACCGCTACGAGGTGCGCTCGCGCACCGAGCGCTACCGCGGCCGGATCTTCGACGTGGTCAGCGAGGAGGTGGCGATGCCCGGCGGCGGGACGGGCGTGCGCGACTTCGTCCGGCACGTCGGCGCGGTCGCCGTGGTGGCGCTCGACGCGGCCGGTCAGGTGGTGCTGATCCGCCAGTACCGGCACCCGGTCGGGCGGCACCTGTGGGAGCTGCCGGCCGGGCTGACCGACGTCTCCGGCGAGGACCTGGCCGCCGCCGCGGTCCGGGAGTTGGCCGAGGAGGTGGACCTGACCGCCGGGCGGATCGACGTCCTGGTGGACCTGCACAGCTCGCCGGGCTTCACCAACGAGCTGGTCCGGGTCTTCCTGGCCCGGGACCTGGCCGACGTGCCGGCGCCGCAGCGGCACGAGCGCCACGACGAGGAGGCCGACCTCCAGGTCGTCCGCGTCGACCTGGACGAGGCCGTCGGCATGGTCCTCGCGGGCGAGATCACCAACGCCTCCTGCGTGGCCGGGCTGCTCGCCGCCGCCCGGGCCCGCGACACCGGCTGGTCCGCGCTGCGCCGACCGGACGCGCCCCTACCGGGCTGAGCCGGGGGCGGAGAACGTGAAGGGGCCGTGCGGTACGCCGCACGGCCCCTTTCGTCGTTCCGGGTCGGTCAGTCGCGCAGCGGCCGGCCCTGCCCGTCGACGCCACCGTTGATCAGGATCAGGATGCCGTCGACGAAGCCCCAGATGCCGCCGATACCGCACGTCACGAGGGACACGATGAGCTGGATGACGCCGGTCTTGGTGTCGCCCATGTAGAAGCGGCCGATGCCGAAGGTGCCGAGCACGATCTGCAGGACGCCCGCGACGACCTTGCTCTTGTCGGAGACGCCCGACGGGTACCCGGGCTGGTTGGGGTAGCCGGGCTGGTAAGGAGGTGTGGTCATGAGGCGACACCCTAGTGATCCACTGGTCTCCTGTCCGCAGCGGCACCCGAAGAGTGGGACGATAATGGATGAACACTGTCCTGACGGCTGAGGTGCGGGTCCCGCCGCCGGCCCCGTCCACGCCTGACACATCGTCAGCGTGTGCCGGCACCGGATGTCACTGTGCTGCCTCGGCGGCGGCGCCGACGCGCCTAGACTGCCGCCGGCGGGACCGGTGGACCGCGGTGGCAAAGGGGCCGCCGTGGCACCGCGCAGTCGGGGGAGCGCAGCCCCGAAGAGAGGTGTCTGCATCGTGAAGGTCGGAATCCCCCGCGAGGTCAAGAACCACGAGTACCGCGTGGCGATCACGCCGGCGGGCGTGAACGAGTTCGTCCGCAGCGGCCACCAGGTCTTCGTCGAGTCCGGCGCCGGCGTCGGATCCAGCATCGGCGACGACGAGTTCGCCGCCGCCGGGGCCAAGATCCTGGCCACCGCCGACGAGGTGTGGGAGACCGCCGAGCTGGTGCTCAAGGTCAAGGAGCCCATCGCCGAGGAGTACCACCGGATGCGCGAGGGGCAGGTGCTCTTCACCTACCTGCACCTGGCCGCCTCGAAGACGTGCACCGACGCGCTCGTCGACCGCAAGGTCACCGGCATCGCGTACGAGACCGTCGAGCTGCCCGACCGGTCGCTGCCGCTGCTCGCCCCGATGTCCGAGGTGGCCGGCCGGCTCGCCCCGCAGGTGGGCGCCTACCACCTCCAGCGGCAGGGCGGCGGGCGCGGCATCCTGATGGGCGGCGTCTCCGGCGTCTACGCAGCGAAGACCGTGGTCATCGGCGCCGGCGTCTCCGGCATGAACGCCGCCGCGATCGCACTGGGCCTGCAGGCCGAGGTGCTGCTGCTGGACAAGAACGTGGCCCGCCTGCGCCAGGCCGACGCCATCTACCGGGGCCACCTCCAGACGGTGGCCTCCAACGCGTACGAGATCGAGCGGGCCGTGCTGGACGCGGACCTGGTCATCGGCGCGGTGCTGGTGCCCGGCGCGAAGGCCCCGACCCTGATCTCCAACGAGCTGGTCTCCCGGATGAAGCCCGGCAGCGTGCTGGTCGACATCTCCATCGACCAGGGCGGCTGCTTCGAGGACTCGCGTCCCACCACGCACGCCGAGCCGACCTACCAGGTGCACGACTCGATCTTCTACTGCGTGGCGAACATGCCGGGCGCGGTGCCGCACACCAGCACCTACGCGCTGACCAACGTCACCCTGCCGTACGCCCTGGAGCTGGCCAACCACGGCTGGCGCGAGGCGCTGCGCCGCGACCCGGCGCTGGCGCTGGGCCTGAACACCCACGACGGCCAGGTCACCTACGGCCCGGTCGCCGAGGCGCACGGCATGCCGAGCCTCGCGTTGGCCGACGCGCTGGCCTGAGGGGTGGCGGACTGACCGGCACAGCGGACGGGGCCGGCGCGGGCGTGCAGCCCGCGCCGGCCCTGCGCCGTGCCGTGCGCGGCTACCTCGACCACCTCACCGTCGAGCGGGGACTGTCGGAGAACACCCTCTCGTCGTACCGGCGCGACCTGGAGCGCTACCTGGGCACCCTGGCGGCGGCCGGCGTGCCGGACCTGGCCGCCGTCGGCGCGGGGCAGGTCGAGGCGCACCTGGCCCGGCTGCGGGCCGGCGACGACGAGCACCCACCCCTCGCGGTCTCCTCCGCCGCGCGGGCCGCCAGCGCCGTGCGCGGACTGCACCGGTTCGCGCTGCGCGAGGGGCTGGCCGGCGCCGACCCGAGCCGGGACGTCCGCCCGCCCACGCCGCCGCGCCGGCTGCCCCGCGCGCTGCCGGTCGACGCCGTGGTGCGGCTACTGGAGACCGCCGGCTCGGTGACCGCCGCCGGCGACGGTGCGCCGCTCGCGCTGCGCGACCGGGCGCTGCTGGAGTTCCTGTACGGCACCGGGGCGCGGATCTCCGAGGCGGTCGGCGCCGCCGTGGACGACCTGGACGTCGACGAGGGCACCGTGCTGCTGCGCGGCAAGGGCGGCCGCACCCGGCTCGTCCCGATCGGCGGGTACGCGGTCGAGGCGGTGCGGGCCTGGCTGGTGCGGGCCCGGCCCGCTCTGGCCGCCGCGGGCCGCGGCACCCCGGCGGTCTTCCTCAACGCCCGCGGCGGCGCGCTGACCCGGCAGGGCGCCTGGACCATCCTGCGCCGCGCCGCCGAGCGGGCGGGGCTGCCGGTGGACGGCGCGGAGGCGGTCTCCCCGCACACCCTGCGCCACTCCTACGCCACCCACCTGCTCGACGGGGGCGCGGACGTGCGGGTGGTGCAGGAACTGCTCGGTCACGCCTCGGTCACCACCACCCAGGTCTACACCCTCGTCACCGTCGAGCGGCTGCGCGAGGTGTACGCCACCGCCCACCCCCGGGCTCGGGGTTGACCCCGCCCGGCCCCGGCCCGGGCGCGGGATCGACCGCCGGGCGGCCCACCAGGGGTGGCCGCCGTCGGCCGGCACGGGTGGCGCGACGGTGCACGGGGCGGTGCGCGGAGGACGTCGCCGGTGGCTGGCCTGGTCGGCGGGGCGGCGACACGCCGAGCGGGTGCGACCGGCCCGCCGGGCGGTGGCGTACAGTCGGCATCGGCGCGGACCTCCTGGGGCGATGGTGATGCAGACCGGGGTGCGCAGCGGCGCCGCGAAGGACGTCGGACGGCTCCGACGCCGGGTGGTCGTCGGGAGGGGGCAACGAGCACATGGCTGGCAACGGTGACCGTGCCGAGACCTGGACGTCGGAGCTCCGCGAGCAGCAGGCCACGCTCGGGGCGGATCTGGGTCCGGCGGATCCAGCGGCGTACACGATGCGCAAGCCGATTCCCGAGCCGATGCCGACCGACCGGCACGGCCCGGCCCGGATCATCGCGATGGCCAACCAGAAGGGTGGCGTGGGCAAGACCACCACGACCATCAACCTGGGCGCCGCGCTGGCCGAGTACGGCCGCAAGGTGCTGCTCGTCGACTTCGACCCGCAGGGCGCCCTCTCGGTCGGGCTGGGGGTCAACCCGCACAACCTCGACCTGTCGGTCTACAACCTGCTCATGCAGGACGACGTCACCGCCGAGGACGTCCTGATCAAGACCGACGTGGCGGGGCTGCACCTGCTGCCGGCCAACATCGACCTCTCCGCGGCCGAGATCCAGCTCGTCAACGAGGTCGCCCGGGAGATGGCCCTGGCCCGGGTGCTGCGCACGATCCGCAAGGAGTACGACTACATCCTGATCGACTGCCAGCCCTCGCTGGGCCTGCTGGCGATCAACGCGCTGACCGTGGCGCACGGCGTGCTCATCCCGCTGGAGTGCGAGTTCTTCAGCCTGCGCGGCGTGGCGCTGCTGCTGGACACCATCGACAAGGTGCGCGAGCGACTCAACTTCGACCTGGAACTCGAGGGCATCCTCGCGACCATGTACGACAGCCGCACCACCCACTGCCGTCAGGTGCTCCAACGGGTGGTGGAGGCGTTCGGCGACAAGGTCTACCAGACGGTGATCACCAAGACCGTCAAGTTCCCCGAGTCCACCGTCGCCGGTGCCCCGATCACCACGCTCGACCCGGCCTCGTCCGGTGCCCGCAACTACCGCCAGCTGGCCCGCGAGGTGATCGCCGCCCAGGCCGAGCGGTAGGCCGGGATGCACCTTCGCGCCGGGTCGCCCGGGGCGTGGACTACGGTCTTCCGGTGACCGCGCCGCCCCTCGACCCTCCGACGATGCCGGAGCAGCCCCCCGTACGGGCCGCCGAGGCCCTCGCCGAGGTGCCGACGGACCCGGCCGGCGTGCCCGGGACGGCGGCGGAGAGCGGCGGGTTCACCGTCCGGCTGGCGAACTTCACCGGCCCGTTCGACCTGCTGCTCCAACTGATCGGCAAGCACAAGCTCGACGTGACCGAGGTGGCCCTGCACCGGGTCACCGACGAGTTCATCGCCTACATCCGCGCGATGGGCGACCAGTGGGACCTGGACGAGGCCAGCGAGTTCCTACTCATCGCCGCGACGCTGCTCGACCTGAAGGCGGCCCGGCTGCTGCCTGCCGCCGAGGTCGAGGACGAGGAGGACCTCGCGCTGCTGGAGGCGCGGGACCTGCTCTTCGCCCGGCTGTTGCAGTACAAGGCGTACAAGGAGGCGGCGGCGCACATCGCCGCGCTGGAGGAGGTCGGCGGCCGGCGCTACCCCCGCGCGGTGACCCTGGAGCCCCGCTACGCCGAGGCACTGCCCGACCTGGTCCTCGGCATCGGCCCGCAGCGGCTGCTGAAGCTGGCGGTCAGGGCGATGACGCCGAAGCCGGTGCCGGAGGTGTCCGTCGCCCACGTGCACATGGTGCGGGTCAGCGTCCGCGAGCACGCGGGCATCCTCGCCGAGCGGCTGCGCCGGGCCGGCACGGCCACCTTCTCGCTCCTCTGCGCCGACTGCGAGGCCACCCTGGAGGTGGTGGCCCGGTTCCTGGCGCTGCTGGAGCTCTACCGGGAGGGCCTGGTCGCGTTCGTCCAGGAGCAGGCGCTGGAGGAGCTGACCGTACGCTGGACCGGCCCCGCCGAGGGCGGCTCCGACCTGCACGTCGACGAGTACGCGGGCACCCCGGCCGAGCCGGCGGGCTCCGGCCCGCTGCCGGCGGCGTCGGCCGAGCGGCGGCCGGTGCCGGACGGCGTGGCGGACGAGATCGGCTCAGCCGCGGTGGCAGATGTGGCGGCGGACGACACCGGCTCGGCCGTGGCGCATACCGGCTCGGTGTCGGGTGTGGCGGCGGACGGGAACGGGACGGCGACGACGGAGGAGCGAGCGGGATGAGCAGCGACGAGCGTCGGGACTCCCTGGCCGACCAGGCCGCCGCCTGGGTGCCGCCCTGGCAGCGCCCCACGGCCCCCTCCGCAGCTCCCGAAACCGAAGATCTTGGTAACTCCGCGCCCCCCGAGGGGCCTGAACCTACCAAGATCTCGGGAGATCCTGAGGAGGCGGCGGAGTCTGCGGCGGTAGCCGCGCCTGGGGCGGCCGGCGGGTTCGGGGAGGGCGGCGGGTCCGGGGGGACGGGCGGGGCCGAGGAGGGCCGCGGGTCGGGGGAGAGCGGCGGGTTCGGGGAGACGGGGGGCAGGGAGGGTAGGGGCGGTCGGGGCTCATCGGCGAAGGGTGCTGCGGGGCGGCGGCGGGGGGCGCCGGCGCCCGAGCCGCCCCCGGAACTCGACGACGCGGAGCTGCGCGGGGCCCTGGAGGCGATCCTGCTGGTGGTGGACGAGCCGGTCAGCGAGCTGATCCTCGCCCAGGTGCTGGAGCAGCCCGCCGAGCGGATCGGGCCGATGCTGGACGAGATCGCCGCCGGCTACACGGCCGCCGGGCACGGCTTCGAGCTGCGCCGGGCCGCGGGTGGCTGGCGTCTCTACACCCGGCCGGAATACGCCACCTACGTGGAACGGTTCGTACTGGACGGGCAGTCCGTGCGGCTGACCCAGGCCGCGCTGGAGACACTGGCCGTGATCGCGTACAAGCAGCCCGTCACCCGCTCGCGGATCTCCGCCATCCGGGGTGTCAACTGCGACGGGGTGATCCGTACCCTGGTCTCCCGCGGGTTGGTCGAGGAGTGCGGCACCGAACCGGACAGCGGGGCGTTCCTCTACCGGACCACCACGATGTTCCTGGAGAAGCTCGGGCTGAACAGCGTCGACGACCTCCCGCCGCTGGCCCCGTTCCTTCCCGACGACGTAGAAGAGCTTGCCGATGCCACGCGATGACCGCACGCCCCGCCCCGACGCGCCCGTCTTCGAGGGGGCCGAGCGCCTGCAGAAGGTGCTGGCCGCCGCCGGCGTCGGCTCCCGGCGCGCCTGCGAGGACCTGATCTTCCGCCGCCGGGTCACCGTCGACGGCCGGGTCGCCCAGCTCGGCGACAAGGTCGACCCCGCCACCGCCGTGATCCACGTCGACGGCGAGCGCCTCGTCGCCGACACCCGACTGGTCTACCTGGCCATGAACAAGCCCCGCGGGGTCGTCTCGACCATGGCCGACGAGAAGGGGCGCACCGCGCTCGCCGACTTCCTCGGCAACCGGGTGGAGCAGCGGGTCTACCACGTGGGGCGCCTCGACGCCGACAGCGAGGGCCTGCTGCTGCTCACCAACGACGGCACCCTCGCGCACAAGCTGATGCACCCGTCGTACGGGGTGCAGAAGACGTACCTGTGCGAGGTTTCCGGACCGATCCCGCGCAACCTCGGCAAGCGGCTGATGGCCGGCGTGGAGCTGGAGGACGGGCCGGCGAAGGTCGACTCCTTCAGGGTGGTGGACACGCTGGGACGCAGCGCCCAGGTCGAGCTGAGCCTGCACGAGGGGCGCAAGCACATCGTCCGCCGGCTGCTCGGCGAGGTGGGCCACCCGGTGAGCCGGCTGGTGCGTACCGCCATCGGGCCGATCCGGCTGGGCGACCTGCGCGCGGGGCGGACGCGGCGGCTGACCAACGCGGAGGTCGCCGCCCTGTTCAAGGCCGTGGGTGACTGACCCCCGGGTTCGGGGTACGGCTGCCGGTAGGCTCCCTGGCGGCCCGGTGCTGGCGGCGCCCACCGCGCGGCCGCGACGCCGGGCATCATTGAGAACGTTTGGACAACCGCTCGCGACACATCCGGTGTTTCGTGAGGTACGGGCTGAGGAGGACGACGGTGGAGGAAAACGAACGGGCCGGGCGATGCGTGGTCGCTGTGGACGGGCCGTCCGGTTCGGGTAAGTCCACCGTCTCGCGGCGGCTCGCCGTCGGCATCGGTGCCCGCTATCTCGACACCGGCGCCATGTACCGCGCCATCACCTGGGCGGTGCTGCGCTCCGGGGTCGACCTGACCGACGCCGAGTCGGTGGCCAAGGTCGCCGGCGAGGTCGACCTGCGCATCGGCACCGACCCCCAGGGGTACGGCGTGACCGCCGACGGCGTGAACGTCGACGCACAGATCCGCGGCCCGGAGGTGACCGGAGCGGTCTCCGCGGTGGCCGCCGTGCCGGCGGTGCGCGCCCTGCTGGTCAACCGGCAGCGCGAGATGATCGTCAACGCCGGCCGGATCGTGGTCGAGGGCCGCGACATCGGCTCCGTGGTGGCGCCGGATGCCGACCTGAAGGTCTACCTGACCGCGTCCGAGGCGGCCCGGGCCGCCCGGCGCAGCGCCGAGGACGCCACCGACGTGGCGGCGACCGCGGCCGACCTGGCCCGGCGGGACCGGCTCGACTCGACCCGCAAGGCCGACCCGCTGACCCAGGCCGCCGACGCCGTGGTGCTCGACACCACCGAGCTGGGCATCGACCAGGTCGTCGGGCGGCTGCGTGACCTGCTGACCGATCGGGGAGTGGCATGACCGACACCGACGGGTGGATCGAGCTGCGGGAGCCGGACGCCGACACCGAGGAGCCCACCGGCCCGCAGCCGGTCGTGGCCGTGGTCGGCCGCCCCAACGTGGGCAAGTCGACCCTGGTCAACCGCCTCATCGGCCGCCGCCAGGCGGTCGTCGAGGATGTCCCCGGGGTCACCCGGGACCGCGTCCCCTACGACGCGCAGTGGGCCGGCCGGCAGTTCACCGTGGTGGACACCGGCGGCTGGGAGCCCGACGCCAAGGACCGGGCGGCCGCGATCGCGGCGCAGGCCGAGACGGCGGTCGCCACCGCCGACGTGGTGCTGTTCGTGGTCGACGCGATGGTCGGCTCGACCGACGTGGACGAGGCCGCCGTACGCATGCTGCGCCGCAGCGCCAAGCCGGTGATCCTGGTCGCGAACAAGGCCGACAACACCGCCATCGAGATGGAGTCGACCTCGCTGTGGTCGCTGGGCCTCGGTGAGCCGTACCCGGTGTCGGCGCTGCACGGACGCGGTTCGGGCGAACTGCTGGACGCCATCATGAGCGCGCTGCCGGAGGCGCCGAAGATCGACGAGAACCGCCCGCGCGGCCCGCGTCGGGTGGCCCTCGTCGGCCGGCCGAACGTCGGCAAGTCCAGCCTGCTCAACCGCTTCTCGGGCGAGGAGCGGGCGGTCGTCGACTCGGTCGCCGGCACCACCGTCGACCCGGTCGACAGCCTGGTCGAGATCGGCGGGGAGACCTGGCAGCTCGTCGACACGGCGGGCCTGCGCAAGCGGGTCGGCAAGGCCAGCGGCACCGAGTACTACGCCAGCCTGCGGACCGCCTCGGCGATCGAGGCCGCCGAGGTCGCCGTGGTGCTGCTGGACTCCAGCGAGCCCATCAGCGAGCAGGACCAGCGGATCCTGACCATGGTCACCGAGGCCGGCCGGGCGCTGGTGATCGCCTTCAACAAGTGGGACCTGGTCGACGCCGACCGCCGGTACTACCTGGACAAGGAGATCGAGCGCGAGCTTCGCCGCATCCCGTGGGCGATCCGGCTCAACCTGTCGGCGCAGACCGGCCGGGCGGTCGACAAGCTCGCCCCGGCGCTGCGCAAGGCCCTGGCGAGCTGGGAGACCCGCGTACCGACCGCGCAGCTCAACGCGTGGCTGACCGCGCTGGTGCAGGCCACCCCGCACCCGGTGCGAGGCGGACGGGCGCCGAAGATCCTCTTCGCCACCCAGGCGGGCGTGGCACCGCCGCGCTTCGTGCTGTTCACCACCGCCCCGCTGGACGCGGGCTACCAGCGGTTCGTCGAGCGCAAGCTGCGCGAGGAGTTCGGCTTCGAGGGCAGCCCGATCGAGATCTCCGTACGCCCCCGCAAGAAGCTCGGCCCCGGCGGCCGGGGCAAGGCGCACGGCTGAACCGCTCGATCTGAAGCCGGGTGGGGGAGGACCTTTCCCACCCGGCTTCTCGCTACCCACCAACTTCCCTATCCTCCTAGGACGCCTTAGATAGTGTGGGCGGGACGACGCGTTCCGGCACGGGAGGGGGCAGTGCGGACGGCGCGAAGATCCTGCGCTAAGCTGTACCGGCTGTCGCGGGGAGATCCGCGCGGGAGCATCGGGACGTGGCGCAGCTTGGTAGCGCACTTGACTGGGGGTCAAGGGGTCGTCGGTTCGAATCCGGCCGTCCCGACAAGGTGTAACAGCAGGTCAAAGGGCTGATCCGACACATCGGGTCGGCCCCTCTGGCTTCCTGGGGACCACGTCGGTCAAGTGCGTCGGGCCGGTAGCGCATCTTGACCGCTGGTCAAGTCGCGAAGCGTTAATGCGGGATGCCTGCCGAATCGTTCGCTATCTGCATCAAGGCGGCCCGCAAGCGGGCCGCGCCGGCCGCGCTCGGCCTGCTGGCGGCGCAAGCGCCGGCATCGGTCGGCGCGCCGGCTGAATGAAGGGCATGCCTCCGGCGGGGGCCAGACGACTCCGAGATGGAGTTGCCGAACTGTTCCGGTCCGTGGGTGGTGGGATGCCATCCCGCCTACCACCGACCCAGGCAGAGCCGAGCAGACCAGGGCCAGGGCGACAAGGTCGTTCGTCCGGTAGGGCGCTCCACCTTGTCACCCTGGCCCTGGCCCGCCCCACGGTGTGTGGGTCGGCGGCAGACGAGATGACATCGAGATCCGTTAGACGCAGCCGCTGCCCATGGCAGACATTCGAGCCATAGTGAAGGTGCTATTGGCCGTCATAGGATAGGTATTTGCAAAACTTGGTTCAACTCACCCAGCGATGTGAGCGATAGAAATCATTAAGGCCGTCATACTTGATTCCCTGCCCCAATAAGAGGTCCGGGTTGACGTAGTTGGAATAGGTGTAGAACTCGACGCCGCGGTAGGACGTGCTCGTCCCGCGATTCCATGCTGAGCGAACCGCGTAAGCTGCGGTCCACCCGCATTGAATGCTTCCACTTAGCCAGTCAGGGTCAGCATCGGACCAGGTGCACCTGCTTCCCGTCCCACCTGTTCCACTCCAAACGCAAACGTATCCACTGGAGCAGGACCAAGCAGCAGCCTGGGCAGCGTTTGGCGGTGCAACTACCAAAAGGGCCGCTGCGAGACTCAGAATGCTGAGGATTGATCTCATCTTTTTCATAGATCCCCCGTGTAATCGATGTGCATCAAGGCTGCTTCCTGTAACTGCCGTAACCAACATCAATATCCTACGGTTGCCTACTAGGGCAGGTCTCCCGCCGTAGCGTTAAATGCAAATATTCATGAATTTCACATTTGTGGTGCAAGTTGGGCGTATGCCGGCCAAAGCAACTTCGATCTCTCAAAAGCAGGAGCATGTGAGGTGGGAGCAGCGAGCCGAGCGGCTGCTGTGGCAAGTGCCTGGTGAGGGGCCGGCAAACTGACCACCTCGTGGCAGCGAGCGGTCCGCATCGAGTCCGCAAGAGGTCGACGGACGGCGGGGGAGTGGTGAAAGATGTCGATAGGTGTTTCCGCGGGTGGGGGCCCACTTGGGCAGGTCGCTGGGTCGCCTATATTGATCTCATAATCCTCCGGTCGCGCCGTGCCCGATGCGTGCCTGTTGGCACGGGTGCCGAGGGTCAACGGCGGTCGACTCCTGGAGGTGGCCGCCAGCCTGGCAGCGCAGGCCGGACCAGCTCCTTGCCGAGCCGCTTCCGCCCGTGTCCACACTTCCTAAACCGCCTGCTGCGGTCGCTGGAGCGTGTCAGCGTTCCGGGGACCAAGTGGGGACCACACGGCCTGCGCGATGGTGCGCGGCACGACGTCGACCGCACGGCCTGATCTTGGGGATAGCGTGCGTGACGCGCGTGGACGTGTGGGCGAAGCGTCCTGGGGGTCAAGGGGTCGTCGGTTCGAATCCGGCCGTCCCGACAAGGTAAAACAGCAGGTCATTGGGCTGATCCGACGCATCGGGTCGGCCCTGCTGGCTTCCTGGGGACCACGTCGGTCAAGTGCGCCGGGCCGGTAGTGCATCTTGACCGCCGGTCAAGTTCCACGGCTGGCCGCTCTTGCCTTCCGATCGTTCGCTCACAGCAACAAGGATCCTGGACGGGCCGCACGTGTGCGGTCACCTGGGCGTCTCCGGCCGCTTGCCACTGTCGCTCGGCGACCGCCACGCCCGTGCCCGACGGCTGGCGTGGGGCAGGCACGTTCCTGCCCTCCACCCTCTGACCTGCGACGGGAAGCAACGTGACGAGCTGCGGTACGGTGCCAGATCAGCTGCCGAGTCCGTGGGGCATTCGTCTTGTCAGGAGGGGGGACCGTGCAGTTGCATCGGAACACTGCGAGACTGCGCAAGATTTGCCTCGCCTGGGGGCTGTTCGGGGCGCTCGTCTGGTTGGCGGCACGGTGGGCCGGGGCCAACCCTGATCACTTTCATTACAGCAAGGCGCCCTTTTACGAAGTCGTTAGCCTGGTTGTAGTCGCTGTTTCACTTCTTGCGTGGCTGATGCTGCTCTGGCCGTTTCTGATCAAGGTCGATCTGAATGGGCTGACACTTTGGCTGCGGGGAATCACGACCCGGTTGCCTTGGGAGTCGGTGGGAGTCGCTGACCGTAACGAAGGTGGGGGAGTCGTGGGATGCGACGGACATCAAGATTTGCCTGGCTCCGGGCGGCGAAGCGGGTCGTTGCGCGATACATGCGCGGCGATGAAGTCCGAGCCGACCCGCATCTGGCCGAATACATGGCAGTACAGCGGAGCACCGATGCGGAGAAGCGCGAGAAGTTGTCATCGGGTGACGACCAAGAGCCGGACTCGCTTACTCCTCGCTGAACCGGTGTTGCGTTTCGTCGAACGTCTCAGTGCCTGGGGACCAGGTGGGGACCACACGGCCTGCGCGATGGTGCGCGGCACGACGTCGACCGCACGGCCTGATCTTGGGGATAGCGTGTGTGACGTGCGGGAACGCTTACCAAATCGTCCTGGGGGTCAAGGGGTCGTCGGTTCGAATCCGGCCGTCCCGACCGGTTGACCTGGGGAGATGAAGATCTTCTCCGGTAACGGCGGTAACATCCGGTAACGGATGATCTTCTCTGGCGGCAACGACGCGGCCCGTCGGCCGCCAACCCGCTGAACTCGTAACGCTCTGACCTGCCGCTTCGTCTGCGTCCCGGACGGAGCGGCATTTCGGTCTCTTGATTCCGCATCAAGCGCTGCAGATGCTGCCAGATGTCGCTTCGTCGGGCGGCTCGGCAATCCTCCTTCTTCCGGCAGGGCCGTCGGCTGGCGGCGCATCGTGGGCTCGGTGAGCTGGTGGACAGGGGCGAGATCCCGCGAATGCTGCGTCGTGGTAGGAAAAGGCCGTGCCGATCACTGTGGATGATGATCTGTTGATTCGTGCGGGTGAGTTGAAGCAGCAGCTGGTGGCGTTCTCGCAGCAGCGACGTTATGATCGGGCGTTCGATGACGTGCTGGCGGACCAGCACCACGGGCGCGTTGCGCTCGACGAGCACGCTTTGATGATCCTCTGGGACTACTTCGTCCTGGAGCATCGGCTGCGTGACGGCCGGACGGTGGTGGAGCAGTTCGTCGCCGCGCACCCGGAGTTGTCCGGGCGGGAGCGTCAAATGCTGCTCGGGTGGCGGGACGTGGTGCAGGGACCCTTCGAGGTGCAGGGGCGCGACGGTGCGGCGCTGGTTGTGGTGAACCTCGTGGATGAGTTGACCTACCGAGTGCGTTCCAACATGGGTCCGTCGGTGTTCCGGCGTACGCCGCGTCGGTCGTTCATGCTCGCTCGGCTGGCGGCGGTGGGCGAGGAGTGGATGATCAGCGGCCCGATGAACGTGTGGCGGCCGCAGGAGCGGGACGTCGCGTACCAGATGGCGCTGGAGATGTCGCTGCGCGCACCGGAGGCGGTGTACCGGAACCCGGAGAAGCTCGCCCAGGCGTGGGAGCTGCAACGTCAGGATCGGGACCGGTTCGTGCGGTTTTTCGGCGGCGACCTGGTGGTGGTGGCCGGCGACCAGGTCGCCGACCGAATGGCCGACTACCACGCGTTCTGCCGTGCGGAAGCGTCAGGCGCGTCGTCCTCCACAGCGGCCGGTGACGAGACGACAATGTTCGAGTTGCCGCCGGACGTCGTGGAGGCGGAGACAGTGGCGATGATCTACGACGAGGTCGACGGGCTGGGGTTCTACGCCGAGTTCGCGCTGGTGGAGGCGGCGTTCGCTGATCCGGACCTGCTGCGCCGCCGCCGCTATCGGGAGCACACGCTGGCGTACCTGCAGGATGACAGCGTCGGCCCGCTGGTGCTGCGTCGGCTGGCCGCGCGTGATCCCGAGCGCGCCAGTGTGGTGTTCCGGCGGCTGCTGAAGAAGCCGCGTTTCGACTGGACCCGCGACGGTGAGGACCTTCTCCGCGCACACAAGCCGGAGCACTTCCGTCGGGTGCCGCGACCGCGGGTCAGCCCGGTCAGCGAGCGGCTGGCCGCGTACGCCCACCGGCGCTGAGGCACCGCCAAGTGCTGGGCCAGGTCCACTCGGGCCTCGGCCGGGCCGGGAACGGCGTGAGGCCGAGGTAACGCCGGTAGGCGGCGTGGATCCAGGCGGTGACCGTGTCCGGCGAAAACGCCAGGTCGGCGAGGGTGACCTCGCCCGTGCCATCCGGGCCTTGGCAGGTGGCGACGAGGCCGCGTGCCTCCTTCGTGTAGTCGATCGAGGTGACGGTGACCGGGCTGCCCAGCAGGGTGCCCGCGGCGGGCAGGGGTGTTTCGTCCTCGATCACGGCGAGGAACGCGCTGTGTTGCTCGTCGACGACGATCGCCTCGATCGCGTCGTCCAGAACCTGGTCATGCGGCACGCCCCATACGATAGGGCGGCGCGTTCCCGAGGTGCGGACGCAATCTGTTGAGATGGACAGATGACCGGTGACGAGCTGACGGTGTTGGTGGACCGGCTGCGCTGGGACCGCCGGCGGGATCCCTGCCGGGGTCGACGGGAATACTCGCAGACCGCCCGCCAGGTGGCCGAGGAGTGTGATCGGTTGGTCGCCGAGGGGCGGGCGGATCTCGCGGTGCCGGTGTTGCGCAAGGCCGTCGACCGCATCACGCGGGCCCTGATGTATCTGGATGACTCCTCCGGGATCATCGGAGACGACCTGCAGGAGCTCATGGACCTGTACGCGAAGGCATGCGTTGCAGCACTGCCGAACCCGATCAGCCTGGCCGGCTGGCTGGTGAAGCTGGAGTGCGACGGCCCCGGCTGGCCCCGCGTCCGACTGGCTGACTTCGCTCCGGCGCTGGGGAAGCGGGGGATCGCGGAGGTGGAGCGGCTGGTCGCCGAGCGGGCACGCGTGGCCGACCCGGAGTCGTGGACCGGCGCGTTCGCGGTGCGTGAACTGCGGGAGCAGCTCGCTGAGGTGTCTGGAGATGTCGACCGGTACGTCGCGGTGTTGGCCGAGCACCTGACCAACGCCGTGCAGTACCAACGGATCGCCGAGGCGCTACATGCCGCCGGACGCCGGGACGAGGCGATCGGCTGGGCCCGGCGGGGCGTGGCCGCCAACGCGGGCTCGCCCTACACCGACCGGCTCCGTGACCTCCTGGTCGACATGCTCGTCGCCGCCGACGACACGCCGGGTGCCGTCCGGGTGCGGCGGGAGGAGTTCGCTCGGCATCCCACCGCTGCCGGGTACCGATCCTTCATCGACGCTGTGGAGAAGGCCGGTGGCGACGATCCGACAGCGTGGGCTCTGGGGGTGCTGCGCGACCGGATCACCCACCAGCCGGCGTACGCCTCTGAACTGGTAAACGTGCTGCTGGCGGTGGGCCGTGACGAGCAGGCGTGGCAGGAGGCCCTGCACCACCGGCGGTGGCTCGGTGGGCCGCAGTGGCAGGCTCTGCTGCAGGGGCGGGCCGTGACGCATCCGGAGGAGGTGATCCAGCCGTACCGGGACCTCGTCGAGCAGGCGATCCTCAACTCGGCTGACAAACGGCGCTACCGACGGGCCGTCGCGTTGCTTGCGGCCCTGCGGGCGGCGTACCAGGCGGCAGGAGAGGCCGCGGCTTTCGGACGGTACCTCGCGGAGCTGCGCATCGCGCACAAGCGCCGGCCGACGTTCCTCAAGACCCTCGACGCCGCCGGGCTGTAGCTGACCGGTCTCCCGATTGCGGGTTGCTGGAGCAGTAGTTGCCTGATGGCCTCGGTCCCCGTGCTGATAATCGACTGGGCCGGCAGTCTCGCGGCCGAGAGGGAAGCGGACCTACCGTGGTTGCCGACGACCACGGCAACGGGAGTGGACTTCATGCTCGACGTACGCCACCTCGATCTCGAGGAGATCGCCACGGCGCTGCAGGACCAGAGCGCGTACGAGTACCGCTGGCTCATCGATCCGGCCAGCGGGGAGATCATGATGTGGACGGCTGACGGCGGCATCGACGGGAAGACCCCGGTGGACCTGGATGAACTCGACCTGGTTCCGATCGAGGCGTTACCGCCCTCCGTCTGGCACCGCGACATGGTCGACTTTGCCGAGCGGGTCAGCGACGAGCAGGCGGGCCGCACGCTCTTACGGGCCGTCCAAGGCAGGGGTGCCTTCCGACGGTTCAGGGACGAACTGCACGACGAGTATCCGCACCTGCTGACGGTCTGGCACGCCTTCCACCAGGCTCGGGCAACCCGCCGGGCCATTGACTGGCTGCTCGACAGCAGCCTGATCGATGACGCTGCCGCGAGCCGCTGGCGGATCGAGCACCCTGACCCGGACGTGCCATGAGTCGAGCAGGCCGAGGAGACGGAGGCAGCAGAGCAGCCTGATCGAACCTATTCGACTGCTCGGAGTAGGGCGGTCCGCCATGCAGAGACGCGAGCCCGCATGTCGGCGACCTCATGCGGCGCCAGACCGTAGTCAGTGAAGTCTTCGTCGTCGAAGCGGTCGACGTGGCGAAGCATCGCGGCGAACCTGCTCCGGTCGAATCCGTCGTCGGCGGCGTGCGCGAGGTCGCAGAGCTGGTCGAGGGTGTACCGGCCGCTGCCGATGGCGGCATCGATGTCGAGGAAGTCGCGGGCGGCTGCCCGGTTGTAGAGGGCGTCCATCTTGCCGGCCATGACGTCATCGGGGTGCAGGACCGGACCGATGTCCATCTGGACGGGCGGCTGGGCACGCCAGTTCGCCACCAGTTCCACGCGGTGCTGCTGGTCTGGGTGAGCCGGGTCGGTGATGTGCAGCCGAGCGAACGTGTCGAGTCGAAGGTCGACCTCGACGCGGAGACCTTCGGCGCGGTATGCGGCGATCACTTCGTCGACGGCGGTGGGGAAGTCGGCGCGGCGTTGCCAGTCGGCGAACAGGTCGACGTCTTCGCTGGGGCGGTCGAGGATGCCATGGGCGGCGATGGCGTGCCCGCCGGCCAAGGCGAACCCGTACTGGCCGCCGACCTGTAGGGCGATCTGCGCCAGCCGGCGATGGATCGGCGGAGTCTGGCCGCCCACTATGCGGCGTGTCGGCGCGCGTTGGCCAGCTCGGGGAATCGTGCTTCCCAGAGACGGCGAACCTGCGGTGGCACCACGAGGGCCGGCCACAGGCGTTGCAGGGTCGCGCCGTCCAGCCATCGGGTGAGATCGTTGGGGGCCGTGGCTTCGCGCAGCACGGTTTCGTACATGCTGGCCAGGCGCCGCGGGTTGTCCAGGTCGTAGCGCGCCCGCCCGGACCAGTCGAGCCGGCGATCTAGGCTCACCACGCCGTTGGTCGGCCCCCGCAGAGCGTCGAGCCGGTCGGCGACGACGTAGGGCCGCTGGTCGGCGTAGCGGGAACCCGCCGGCGCTCCGCCGGTGTCTGCACCACCCATGATCGACCAGCCTCCTTCGGCTGCTTCCTGACGACGACGTCCACGGTCCACCGTAGTCGACGGTGTAACGGTGAAGGGTTCGCGGTGCTGTGTCGGATCCTCTCGATCCTGATGTCGATGATCGGCCGCGGGCGATCGCACGTACGCCGGGCCCAGCGGACTGCCCCGCAGAGGAAGCCCTTGACGATTCGCAGTAACGAGCCTGGTAACGCAACGGACGGATCTGGCGGCAAAGCACGACACGGGACAGCATTGCGAGGTGCCGTTCTTGTCTGATTTTGAGGACGTATGAACCTGCTGGGGCATGGCGTGACAGAATCGTTGCCAAATGGGGGTCAAGGGGTCGTCGGTTCGAATCCGGCCGTCCCGACCGGTTGACCTGGGGAGATGAAGATCTTCTCCGGTAACGGCGATGATCACTGGCTGCCGGTCCGCTGATTATGGAACGCTCTGACCTGCCACTTCGTCTGCATCCTGGACGAAGCGGCATTGCGGTCTCTAGATCCCGCGTCAAGCGCTATAGATGTTGCCAGCAGTCGCTACGGCGGGCGGGTCGACGAGCCCTCGGTGCGCGGTAGGACCGCCGGCTGGCTCTGGTCCTGGTTCTTCCACGGGTGAGGGGCCTTCGAGCCTGGTGATTCCTGCCGTGGGCGTTTGGTTGCCTTCTCAATCTTCACAGTCCCGGACGAGCTGCTCGGCTGTCGTCGACGCGTTGTTTGACGGGATGGGTGCGGCCGGCGCTTGTTGAGGTTTGACCGTCGCGCCTGCGGCCGGATGGGCGGGTGATGGTCGAGAACCCGCCGGTGCCACGGGTCAGGGTGCCCGGTGTTCGAACTCTGCCCGAATCTGCCGGAATAAATCGTGCTGGTCGTGGGACTGAGGGAAGCCTATGAAGGTGACCATGCCGATGGTGTGGTCGTCGACCCATGTGCAGAATTTGGTGAGGCCGTCCTTGCTTTGGCTGCTGCCGCAGCCCGCCACGCCGCCGAGCGGACCCGGGGGGACTGGTACTACGTCGGTGATGGCTGGCCGGGCGGCGAACACGTGGCTCAGTGTTGCGTTTGGAGCGGTGACAGTGCCGGACACTCCATTGACCAGGATGACGCGGTTGTCGCCAGGGCGGTGCACTCCGAGCTCTCGCGAGTACTGCTCCTCCACCGGCGTGTAGGCGGTGCCAACGGCGCTGGTCGGCTCACCTTTCAGTAACTTTCTGAAGCCATCGGTATCTTTGATGGCTGGCTTGCGCAGCCGTCGGTCGACCGACTCGTTCCAGCTGCCCAACAGCTTCTTCGGCTTGTCGAGTCGCATCGCAACGGGGGAGTGCGACGGGTTTCCGCTGGTCGTGGGGACGGTATCGGCGAGGCGTGAGCACGCGGTCGTTGCAAGCAGCCCCGCCGCAGCCGCGACCGCGACCGCGACCGCGACAAGCACTCTGCGCCGCGGGTCGATGAGCTTCGTTCTCGTCATGCGCCACTTCCTTCGTCCGGTCGCTGGCGCACGATATCCCACACTGATCCTCGGCTGGCGCCTGCTGCTCGCCGGACAGCTTCTACGAGATTGGCAGGGCGCACTGACGGGATCCGATGTGACGGCACTTCACTCCGTGGCCTGAGCTCCCGAGATATCTGAGGTACTGCGCGTCACCTCGGCTATCGGCCTCTACTGCGCTGCACCGGCCCGGGTCACCCGTTCAACGACGGGTTCCCGGACCGGCCTGCGCACCTGGGTGGACCGTTACCGGATCTGAAGGCTCATTGCCCTCTCCATGACAGGCGGCCAGCAGCCCTATCCTGGCATGCGCCGCGAGTAGGTGGCAGAAGATCCGGCATGCGCCGCTGGCCTCGTCGCCGGCCAGCTCAACAGATGCGTTGCACATCAGCGACCAGGTAGTAACCATGTGGCGGTAGGCCGTCGAGGTCGAGCGTCTGAGAGCGCATTCGCAGTAGCCGCCCTCTCACCCGCGATCGGCCAGCATCACGATGTCGATCTCAGTTCGAGTCGAAGCGGTAGTCGGGCGCCGTCAACCCTCGTCGTGGTGCTGCTGAGGAAGGTCCTCCTGCCAGCGAGGCCTCACCATGATCACCTTCAGTGAGCTCCGGAGTCCGGGACGACGAACGCTTCGCCCAGGCGGCGGAGGTGCTTGAGCAGGTGATCAGCCCCGCCAGCGCGGCACTCGGCGCCGAAAGCCCACGCGTGCTGGCGCTGCGGTCCCGACGAGCCGCCATCCTCGTCATCGGCGGGGACTTCCGACACGCGCTGCCAGAGTTCGACGCCCTCGCCGCCGCGTACGCCCGCACCGCCGGCCCCACCAGCGAAGACGCGTTGGAATGCCTCCGGCAGGCAGCCCACTGCCGAGCCGAACTCGGTCAAGCCACCACCGCCCTGCGCCAGTTCCGGCAGGTGCTCACCCACGTACGCGCCGCCTCCGGCGACGCCTCCCCCCCCGCCCTCGACCTGCGCCGCAACATCGGCATGCTGCTGCTCTCCGAAGGCAAGACCGTGGAGGCGGCCGGGGAGCTACAGTCGCTGCACGACGACCTATGCGTCGTCTATGGCCCCCGGCACGAGGAGACCCGGGAAGTCGCCGACGTGCTCGCCCGGCCGACTCGCCGCCGGCGAGTAGCTCAGCCATACTGCGGCCCTCACCCGATCGGCCTGTCGCGTACGGCGTGAGTTTCCAACCCGCGATCTATCTCCATGGCCTGCGAGCACGTCGCCTACCTCACCGAACACAGCTCGCGCTGGATCGCCCCTGTGGGTGTCCGACCGACAGCAGTCACGTCGACCGGACGACTGCCGCCGGACCGTCGGGCGTGGCCGAGGTGCCCGCTCCGGAGCTGTCGGCGTCGTGCCGTCTGATGAACTCCTCGACCCGGCTGGCCACGGCCGGGTCGGCGAGCAGGCGGGGCCGGGGAAGCTCGGTGCGTACCGTGGTGCCGGGCATCCACGCCACCTCGCCGGGCGTGGCCACGGACAGGATCGTCAGCACCGATCCGGCCGGCGGGAGAAGGTCGCGGGTCGCGACGTCCGCAGCTTCACCCGCCGCTACCAGGAGATAGCTCAGGTGCTGTTCGATCCGGGTGATGAGCTTCCGGACCGGCGTCTCAGTCAGGCCGAGCTGGGCCGCGACCCGCCAGGCGGTCTCGGAGTAGTGCGTGACGAGCGCTCGCGCGAGCCGGGTCGGGTCGGCTTCGTCCGGCACCGGGGCACGCAGCGACTGACGGACGGCCGGGTCCCGGACCGAGTCCAGCAGCCGCTCGACGGCGACCTCGTGGGCTTCGAGGAGGACCTCCCGGGTCGGCCAGGACGGATCCAGGAGGACCAACGCCGGGCCACCGGCGGCGTCGGCCAGCTCGATGGCCAGCCGCGTGGCCATCGCGGAGCCGGCGCAGTAACCCAGCACGGCGGAGACCCGCTGGCCGTACGACCGGATGCTGTCCAGCCAGGACCTGAGCTGGTGCTGCCGCATGCCTTCCCAGTCGGCGTCGATCTCGACGGTCGTCTGCGGCACCAGCACGGTGTGCTCGATCGTCAGGAACGGCAGCAGGTCCGGGAAGCCCGCCTCCTCGCGTACGCCCCCGAAGTCGACGGCCACGACGACGCCGTGCCGACCGTCGCGCAGAGTAGTTACGGGTGCGGATTGTGTCTGCAAGGTTTCCCTCCGTTGCCCGATTTACTGGTCTGGACATAGGCGTCAATCACGTGAATGAATGACGGTCATCATAGCTTCCAGGCGCTTTCGCGGGTCCGGCCTGATGGCTAACATCTGGGCACCCATTCGCCGCGACGGGAGGCAAGACCCATGGACGACGAAGAAGTTCTCAATGCTCTGCTGACCACAGCACGCTCCGTGTTCGACATCGGGTCACTGACCCCGGAGGACGATCTCTTCGCGCTGGGCGCGACGTCGGTCGACGCAGTGCGGCTGGTCTCCGCCCTCGAGGCCGACCACGGGCTCATCCTCGACATGGAGGTCGTGTTCGAGAGCGGAAACTTCGCCGAGATGGCCGGCAAGATCGTTCCAGCGGCATGACAGGGCAGCACTGGCTGTCCAAGGTCACCACCGGTTCGTGGACGGAGGTGTTCGGCGACCACGACGGCCCCCGGATCACGCTCGAACCGGAGGGCCTCCTCACCTCCGGCGAGTTGCGATCCCTGCTGTCCCGCGTCGGTGACCGGCTGGCCGCGGCGACCTCGGACGCCCCCGGCACGGTAATCGCCGTGGAGACCGCCGACCCGTTCGCGAACCTGGTGGTGAGCCTGGCGGCGTGGGGCCGCGGCGCCATCGTGGCCCCGATCGACCCGGCTACCCCGCAGCAGCGACGCGAACAGATGCTCCAGACGTCCGGAGCCACCGCCGTCGTCACGGTCGACGGCGACCGGACGACCGCCGAAGCCTACCGCCCCAGCCGGGTGGTCGGCGCCGAGCGGCCGGATCTCGGTGACCGACCCGGCTACGTGATGTTCACCTCCGGCAGCACGGGCGTACCGAAGGGCGTGCACGTCCGCCTCGACAACCTCTGCGCCCGGATCGCTACCTTCGCCGAGCACCTCGGGTTCACCGAGCGGGACGCGATGCCGAGCCTGACCTCTCCCAGCTTCGACATCAGCTGGGTCGAGACGTTGGTGCCCCTGGTCGCCGGTGGTGAGGCGCGGTTTCCACGGCGGACGGCCCGCACCAATGTGGGCGCCCTGGTGCGGTGGCTCGCCACGCAGCCACCGACCGTCGTTCAGGCGACGCCCACGATGTTCGGCGTGATGACCTCGCTGGGGTGGTCGCCATCGGCGGAAACCTCGGTGTGGAGCGCCGGCGAGGCGCTGCCGGGCCGACTGGCCAACGAACTGGCTGCCACCGCGGGAGCGGTCTGGAACCACTACGGGCCGACTGAGGCAGCGATCTATGCGACGACGTGGCGGTACACCCAGGCGCTCGGCGACGGGCTGGCGCCGATCGGGCACCCCATCGCTCCGTCCACCTACCGGATCGAGCGCGACGGGAACGGCGACGGCGAACTGCTGCTCGGAGGGCTCCTCGCGGAGGGTTACGTGGGGAACCGCAACGCCACCGACGCGGCGTTCGTGGTACGCGACGGGGTCCGCATGTACCGGACCGGTGACATGGTCGAGGAAGGCCCTGACGGGCTGGAGTTCCTCGGTCGCCGTGACTCACAGGTCAAGGTGCGCGGCGTGCGGATCGAACTAGGTGACGTCGAGGCGGCGCTGCGGCGGGTGACCGGATCCCACCAGGTCGCGGCGGTCGCCGTGCCAGACGGGACCGGCACGGTCAATCTGGTGGCCGTACTGGCTGGTGACAACCATGACCCGGACGATGTCCGGCGCCGGATCGTTGACGAGCTGCCACCGATGTACCGGCCGAGCCGGTATGTGCTGCTGGGAGAGGAGCTTCCACGGACGGTCTCGGGGAAGCTCGACCGGGTCACGGTGGCACGGCGGCTCCGCGACGACGCTGCCCAGGCCAGCGGCGGGCGACGTGGCTAGCTGACCCGGTAGTCGACGAACCACATGGGTTCGGCCTGACAACCGCGTACCAGCTTGGGTTGTTCGTGGGCAAGACCCAGGTCCAGGCGCCGGAGCCCCGCGGAGATCGCAACACCCAGCGGGGCCAGGTACGCCGCGAAGTGGTAGACCGACCGCCGGTGCGGGGTATGGCCGTCGATCCCCACGGTGTGGGCGTCGAGGGTGCCGCCCCACCTGCGGCACACCGTGTACGCCAGGGCCTGACCGCCGGCCGAGCTCCGGATCAGAAAGTGGTGGCCGGGCCGCCTCAGATAGTTCTTCACCCGCCACTGGGCGATCCGTACGTGCTCGTCCAGTCCGTTGCGCCGGGCCACTTCGGCCACCAGCGGAGCCGCCGCCCGGAGGTGTTCGTCGACGAGCGGCACCACCTCGTGGGTCAGGCCGAGCCGCTCCGCGTCGCGCTGGTCCCGCCGCCAGGTCTGGCGACACTTCCGTTCCTGGCCGTCGATGAACTCGTCGACGTCGCCAGGCGCGCCGATCGGCAGGGAACACCACGACGCCTGCGCGCGGGTGCGGACGCCCTCGGCGGCCGAGGTGAAGGCCGCCAGGTCCGCCGCGCCGACGAACGGCGACACGGCAGCCGTACCGTCGCGACGCGCTTCGTCCACGGCCTGTCGTACCAGTTCGGTGATCAGCGCCTGCCGGTCCGGCTCAGCCACGGGCGAGGCCCAGACTCCAGCGCGGAACTGACCCAGCCCGCCACCGACAAGTCGCACCGCCCCGCGACAGTCATCGATGCCGAGCTGATCGCGGTACTGCGGCGTGAACGACCCGACGTCGGCGATGTCGACCACCGACAGGCGGGCAGCCACGGTCTCGCGGCGCAGCGACAACTCGGCGTACCCCAACCGGCGATCGAGCGCGCAGTACGCCGCCTCGTCCGCCATCACGAACTCGCCGACACCGACCACGGGATCGTCGATGTCGATCGACCAGTTCGCTGGCCCCCGTGTGCGCATGAGCGGGATGGTACGTCGCCGCACGGACGCATGCTGCCCGCACGCCGCCGCGCCAGGCGCAGTCCAGACGCAGCGCCTGCGTCGCGGGACGGCTGTCGGGGCGGCTGCGCGCGCCGGCCGAGGAGCCGTGCGGGTTCGTCGGGTGGTGGATCGGATGCGTAGTCGCTGACGCCGCCACCTGTGCGGGAGAGTTCAGGAACCGCATCGTCGCAGTGCGTGAAGACCGCTGCGACCCGGAGAGGGCCGCCACCCAGCAAACCACGAATCCCCGGCCACGCCGTACAGGTTAAAGATCAAGCTAAGGCGGGATAGCGAGGAGGAGGGCGGCGTAGGGTCAGCGGGCGGGAACGATGGGGCCGCGGTGCAACCAGTCGATGAGGTCGGGCTCGGCCAGCTTCGCGACCCGATCCTCGTATCGTCGCAGGTCATCTTCGTCGAGCAGGTCCCGCCACTGGCCGCTGACACCCTGGTTGAAGAACCGCTTCGGATCGCGCCACATCGCCGCGACCGGGGTCAGAGCCTCCGCCCGGCCGCGCATCGAGTCGAATGTCGCCGCCCGCACCAGATCCGGCCACCGCGACTCCGGCACCTCGATTCCAAGGCGCCCGGCGAGGAACCTCATCTGACCTTCAAGATCTGACTTCAGATCGTCGTAGTGCAGCAGCAGCACGTTGGGCCGCTCCCGCTCGGCCCAGAACCCCGACAGGTGGTGCAGCATCGACGGCAGGCCCACCTGCACATTGGTGTCCTCCAGCCAGGCCCAGAACCGGTTGTACGCGGACTGTGCAGGCGCCGGAGCCGTATCCGCGGGCTCCTGGGTCGGGCTACCGCCGGCCGCCAGCAGCGCGTCGAAGGCCTCTTGGGCGACGTTCTGGAAATGGGCGTCCCAGGAGATCGCGACGTCCCGGGGATCCCGACCGACCGCGACGTAGGTCACCCCATCATGGATGGGCAGCCCGTCGAAGGGCGTATGAGTCTTGATGAAACGGCGATGCCGCTGCGCCTCGTAGAACGCGAAGATGTCGTCCCGGCTGCGAGTCAACATGTCGAGCCAGTAGGTGAGGTCGTCCAGCCGTGCCGGCAGCTCCGGTGTCTGAAAGATCAATAAGGCGCAGATCGTCTGGGTCCACGTCGTCCCGCACTTCGCGGGAGTCGAAACCACGATGTCACCTTCGCGGAACGGGAAACCCTCCCACCGTCCGCTGTCCATGACCTCGTTCTGGTACCGAACCGTCGGTTGGCGCAACGGTCCTCCCTGTTTTCGGTGGGTCCGTCCAAAGTAGACCTAGCCTATCGAACCGGGCGACCGTCGACCAGCTCGCGGGCCGGTGAAGGGCCAAGGTGCGAGCTATCTCGGTGGTTCGAGTTCGAGGGTCATGCCGGTGCTGGTGAAGAAGCCGGCGCCTTCACAAAGGCCACTTACTGCGCACATCACCAGCTCTGGGCGCCCGTCGGCCGACTACGCTATCGCCCTGGGGGATGCCGCGGGGTGGGCCGGCGGGGTGGAATGGCGGGATGAGGGTCGAGGTCGCGCTGATCGGAGCCGGGCCGATCGCCCGCATCCACCTAGACGCGTGGGTGCGCGTGGGTGCGGGGGTGCGGGTGTACGCCCACGACGGCCGGGCGGACGCGCTGGCCGGGGAGTTCGGTGCACGGGCCGCCGGTTCACTGGACGAAGCGCTCGACGGCGCCGGGCTGGTGGACATCTGCACGCCGACCGGCACCCACCTGCCGATCGCCCTGTCGGCCATCGCGGCTGGGCTCGGCGTGGTCTGCGAAAAGCCGCTGGCGGCGACCGCCGCCGAGGCGGCGGCGATCTCCGAAGCGGCCGAACGGGCCGGCGGCGGCGAACAGCACGGGAAACAGGCCCCAGGCGAGGCCGTCGTTGAGGTTGTTCACCAGGACGGCTTGGCTTGCCGAGCTCAGTGCCGGTTCCCGCCAGCTGACCAAACTGAAGACCTGCCGGGTGGTGAGATCACCCCGGTGAGCGCCCTCGGCAGCCTGTTGGGTGGCCGCCTCGTGGTGGGCGTGCCCACGCGTCTCCCGCACCAGGAGCGACGCCAGGCCGAGGCCCACCGCCACGTAGGCGGCGCCGAGCAGGAACGGCGCGGGGCGCAGGCCGTGACGAGCGGCCAACGCTCCGGTCGCCAGCGCCGTCGCGGCCACGGCAAGATACCCGGCCGCCTCGTTCAGCCCCATCGCGAGGCCGCGCCGACGCGGCCCGGCCAGGTCTATCTTCATGATCACCGTGGTGGACCAGGCAAGCCCCTGGTTCACGCCGAGCAGGACGTTGGCCGCCACCACCCAGCCCCAGCTCGGCGCCCAGATGAGCATCAGCGGTACGGGGATCGCCACCAGCCAGCCGGCCAGCAGCACCGGCTTGCGGCCGTACCGGTCGGAGAGGGTGCCGGCGAAGACGTTGGTGACCGCCTTGGTGGCGCCGAAGGCGAGGATGTAGGTGTGGGCGGTCAGGTGGAACTCCTGCTGCCCCAGGAGTGGCAGGACGGTGCGCTCGGTGCCGAGCACGCCACCCACCAACGCGTTGACCACGACGAGGAGGAGAAACTGGGCGGAATTCGCCCGTAGGCCGAGCCTCGGCCCGACAGGGCTCGCGGTCATGCCCACATCCTTTCTGTCACTCTCACCCTCCTCTCGCGGACAAGCAGGTGACCGAGGCGCCCTCGGTCACCTGCTTGTCGCGTAACGGTGGGATCAGACCGCTGTGTGCAGCGTCTGCCACGCGCCGTAGCCGCCGAGCAGGTCGGAGACGTCCGCCCGACCCGCGTTGCGGAGCAGGCTGGCCGCGACCGAGGAGCGGTAGCCGCCGGCGCAGTGCACGACGACCGGGCGATCGGTCGGCACCTCGTCGACGCGTCGGGTCAGCTCGGCCAGGGGGATGTGCAGCGACCCGGCGACGGCACCCTGTTCCCGCTCCCCGGCATTGCGTACGTCCAGCACCACCGGCGCCTCGGTCCCGTCCAGCGCCTCGCGCAGTGCGGTGGCGGTGACCCGGCTGGCCCGGGTCATGTCGGCGACCATCTCCAGGAAGGCTCCCTCGGGCTTCCGTAGGTACCCGATCACCTGGTCGAAGCCGATCCGCGCGAGGCGTACGACGATTTCCTCCTCCCGGTCCTGCGGGGCGACCACGAGTACCTTGCGGTCCGGAGCGACCACGCTGCCGGCGGTCTCGGCGAACCGCCCGTCGGCCGGGATGTTGATCGCACCCCGGATGTGCCCTGCGGTGAACTCCTGCGGGTCGCGGGCGTCGATCACCACCGCCCCCTCGGCGCGGCCCTCGGCGAACTCGGCAGCGTCGAGTGGGCGCGCCTGCCGGGTGTGGTCGAACAGTTCGTGGGCCTTGCGGTTGAGCACGGCGTCGAAGGCGAAGTAGCCGGGCGCGGCCGGCTGCCCGCCGGTGACCAGGGCGACGAACTGCTCCTCGCTCATCGGGGTGCAGGCGTAGTTGGTGCGGCGCTGTTCGCCGATGGTGGACTGCCGTTCGGTGGAGAGGTTCTTGCCGCAGGCCGAGCCGGCGCCGTGGGCGGGGAAGACCCGCACCTCGTCGGGGAGACCCATCAGTTTGCGCTGCACGCTGTCGTAGAGCATGGCGCCGAGCTCACCGGCGGTGACGCCGAGGGATGCGAGCAGGTCGGGGCGGCCGACGTCACCGATGAACAGCGCGTCGCCCGTCATCACCCCGTACGGCACCGCGTCGTCGGCGCGCTCGTAGATCAGGATGCTGATGGACTCCGGCGTGTGACCCGGGGTCTCCATGACTTCGAGGGTCACGTCGCCGAGGCTGATCCGCTCACCGTCGGCGAGCTTGCGGCTCGGGTACTCGGTCTCGGCGCGGTGCCCGTAACCGATCCACGCCCCGGTCGCCGCGGCTACCTCGAGGTGGCCGGCGAGGAAGTCGGCGTGGAAGTGGGTGTTGATCACCCCTTCGATGGTCAGCCCCCGGACCCGGGCGTCGGCCAGGTATTCGTCGATGTCCCGGCGCGGGTCGACGAGTACCGCCCGACCGGTGGTCTCGTCACCGATGAGGTACGAGGCTTGGGACAGGCAGTCCAGGTAGTACTGGGTGAACAACATGGTGCCGAACTCCTTCGCAGTGGTGGCGGGCGGTGCAATCACGATAACGCATACCCCCGGGGGTATGTTCCGGGCCCAAGGTCCCGCCCTTCCGGGACCCTGCGCCCCGCAGTCCCCGGACTCCTGCCGCGCGTCAGGTTGACACGGCGTCCAGCGCGGCCCGCAGCCGAGCGGCAGCCTCGTCGGCCACTTCTCGCAGTTCGGGCGCGTCGCTGAGCTGCACCATCACCTGCGGGTCCATGGCCTGCACCACGGTGCTGTCCGGTCCGTCGGCGCGGACCACGACGTTGCACGGCAGGAGTAGGCCGATGCCCGGGTCCGCCTGCACGGCGCGGTGGGCCAGGGGCGGGTTGCAGGCGCCGAGGATGACGTAGTCCCCGATGTCGGCGCCCAGTTTCTCGCGCAGCGTCGACCGCATGTCGATCTCGGTCAGCACCCCGAAGCCCTGGTCCTTCAACGCCGTCCGGACGCGTTCGACGGTCGGGCTGAACGCGGCGGGCAGGCGGATGGTCATCGCGTAGCTCATGTGTGCGCTCCCCTCAGTTCACATGGTGCCGACCCCGAGGGGCCGGCACCGGCTGTTCGAGATGTCCGCTCAGGCCAGTCCACGCAGCATCCCGTACCAGTACATGGCTGGCAGCCCGTACCGCTTGAGCAGCCACATGTCGTAGCGCGGCTTCATCGTGTCGATCAACGGGAAGCTCGGCTTCGGTGTGAGCTGGTAGTCGAACTCGGCGAGCAGCATGCGGTTGTGTGCCGTCACCAGTGGGCAGGACGTGTAGCCGTCGTAGCGCGCCGGCAACAGCTCGCCTCGGCGTGCGGCGAGGAGGTTGGTTGCCACGACCGGCGCCTGCTTGCGGATGGCCGCGCCGGTCTTCGACGTGGGCAGGTTCGCCACGTCACCCAGCGCGAAGATCTCTGGCCAGCGGGTGCTCTGCAGGGTGTACTGGTCGACCGCCAGGTAGCCGAAGGGGCTGGCCGGGTCGGCCAGTGGGCCGCCCTTGAGCCAGTCCGGCGCGCTCTGCGGCGGCACGGCGTGCAGCAGTTCGTAGTCGAGCGTCTCCTCGGTGCCGGCGGCGCTGTCCAGGATCACTGCCCGCCGGCCCTCGCCGTCCACCCCGACGAGCTGGGAGTCGTAGCGCACCTCTATGCCGTAGTTTGCAGCGACGCCGGTGAGGACCTTGGCCCATTCCGGCTGGCTGAAGATGGTCGCCGTGGGCAGCACCAGAATGATGCGGATCCGCTCCGACAGCCCCTGTCGGCGCCACCAGTCGGCCGCCAGGTAGGCGATCTTCTGCGGCGCACCCCCACACTTGATCGGCCCGGCCGGCATGGTGAAGATCGCCGTGCCGCGCCGGACATCCCGGATGAAGTCCCAGGTGAGCGGGGCCAGATCGAATCGGTAGTTGCTGGACACCCCGCGCCGGCCCGCCGACTCGGCCAGGCCGGGTACCGCGTCGAAGTCGAGCTGGAGCCCCGGCGCCATGACGAGATGGTCGTATGCCACGGTCCCGCCGCCAGCGAGCGGGACGGTGCGATTGTCCGGATCGACGCCGGTTGCCCGGTCCCGGAGCCAGGTCACCCCCTTCGGGATCAGCTTCTCTTCGGGCCGGACGGTTTCCGCCGCCGTGGCCTGGCCGCCGCCGACGAGAGTCCAGAGCGGCTGGTAGTAGTGCTGCTCGGAGGGTTCGACAAGGGCGATGTCGCCAACGCCGGCGCGGCGCAGCCGCGCCGCGACGCTGATCCCCGCCGTTCCGCCACCGACGATGACCACCTGGTGGTGCCGTACCGAAGCCATGGAACCTCCTGGAGGCGAGAAGAGCGGTCGCCGCGGGTGCGTCCTCCGGATGGGCCGCGGAATGCCCGGACGATCCGTGCGGTTCAGAATACCCGTGGGGGTATCTGGTGGCGAGGCTGTACCCCCTGGGGTATCTTTCGACTGGGAGGTAGTGCGGTGAAGCTTCGGCCTGACATGACCGGCGAGGCGCTGACCCGGCTCAAGCGGGCCCGGGGTCAGCTCAATGCGGTCATCGAGATGATGGAGACCGGCCAGGACTGCCGCGAGGCGCTGACCCAACTGGCCGCGGTGTCGAAGGCGATCGACCGCGCCGGCTACAAGATCATCGCCTCGGGGATGCGGCACTGCAATGCCGCTCGCGACCGGGGTGAGGCGCCCGAGATGACGGAAGAGGAGCTGGAGAAGCTCTTCCTCGCTCTGGCCTGAACAGCGGATGACCACCCGCCGGCAGCGCGTGTCCACGGCGTAGGCGGGTAGTCATCTCGTTTCTGAGTCGACGCAGAAGTCCGTCTCCCATATACCCCCCTGGGTATATGGAGAATACCGAAGGGAGAACGGCAATGGCAGCAGAGGTGGCCGTCATCGCGACGTCCTCGCTCGGCGACCGCAGCTACCTGGCATATGACGGGCAGGTGGCGATCGTGGTCGACCCGCAGCGCGACATCGACCGGGTCCTGTATCTCGCCGGGGAGAAGGGGGTGCGGATCACCCATGTGGTGGAGACGCACATCCACAACGACTACGTCTCCGGCGGCCTGGAGCTCGCCCGGGTGACCGGCGCGCACTACCTGGTCGCCGCAGCCGACGAGGTCGGCTTCGACCGCATGCCGGTCTCCGACGGCGACGTGGTGCCCGTCTCGGACGCCCTGCGCCTGCGGGCGATCGCGACCCCGGGTCACACCTACCACCACCTGTCGTACGCCCTCGACGAGGCCACCGACGGCGGCTGGCGGCCGGCGGGCGTCTTCACCGGTGGGTCGCTGCTGTTCGGCACGACCGGCCGCACCGACCTGCTCGGCAAGGAGCACGCCCACGAGTTGGCCCACCACCAGCACGCCTCGGCGAAGCGCCTGGCCGACCTGCTGCCCGACGGCGCCCAGGTGTGGCCGACGCACGGCTTCGGCAGCTTCTGCTCGGCCAGTCAGGCCGACGCGCCCGACTCGACCATTGGACGGGAGAGGCAGGCGAATCCGGTCCTGACGTTGGCGGCGGACGAGTTCGTCAGCCAGACCCTGGCCGGTCTGGACGCCTACCCGGCGTACTACGCCCACATGGGCGTGGCGAACTTCGCCGGCCCAGCGGCCGTGGACCTCACCCCGGTGACCCGGGCCGACGCGGTCCAGCTCCGCGATCGGATCGGCGCCGGGGAGTGGGTGGTGGACCTGCGGCACCGCAAGGCGTACGGCGCTTCGCACCTGGCCGGCACCGTGAGCCTCGGGCTGGACGGGCCGATGTCGACCTGGCTCGGTTGGCTGATCGACTGGGGCGTGCCGATCACGCTGCTGGCGGAGACGCCGGAGCAGGTCGCGGACGCCCAGCGGGAGCTGGTCCGGATCGGCATCGACCGGCCGGCCGCACAGGCCACCGGCCAGCCGGAGCAGTGGGTGAGCAGGCCCGAGGAGCTGCGGGAGCTCCGGATGGCCGACTTCCCGGCGCTGGCGGCGGCACGTAACGGCAACACCCCGGCGGGACTGCCGGCACCGGACGTCGTCCTGGACGTGCGGATGACCAACGAGTGGCGCAACGGCCACATCGAGGGTGCGGTGCACGTGCCGCTGCCCGACCTGCCCCAGCGGCTCGCCGACGTACCGGCCGGCACGGTCTGGGTGCACTGCGGCTCCGGCTACCGGGCCACCGCCGCCGCGTCGCTGCTGGTCAACGCCGGCCGCGAGGCCGTCGTCATCGACGACAAGTTCGACCAGGCCGAGGCGGCTGGCGTCGCCATGGCCGACAACACCTGACCCTACCCGCGGACCGGACGGCGCGATTCGGCGCCGGCCGGCATCCCACCCTGCCGTCGATCGCGACGGTCTGACCTGATCGAGGAGAAATGACCGCTTCCGAAACCATCCGCCCGGCCACTCTCGACGCCACCAGCCTGCGTGAGCTGATCGACTCCGGTCGGGCTCCCCGTCTGCTGGACGTGCGTACCCCGGCCGAGTTCGAGACGGTGCACATTCCCGGGGCCTACAACGTCCCGCTGGACCTGCTCAAGGAACACCGCGAGGAGCTGCGCAACCACCTTGACGAGGACGTGGTGTTGATCTGTCGCTCCGGTGCCCGCGCCACTCAGGCCGAGCAGGCCCTCGCCGAGATCGGCCTGCCGAACCTCAAGGTCCTCGACGGAGGAATGCTGGCCTGGCAGGCCACCAGGGCCCCCATCAAGCAGGGGAAGCAGCGCTGGGACCTGGAGCGCCAGGTCCGTCTCGTCGCCGGTTCCATCGTCCTGGCCAGCGTCCTGGGTTCGGTGTTCGTCCCCGGCCTGAAGTGGGTGGCCGGCTTCATCGGCGCCGGCCTCACCTTCGCCGCCGTGACCAACACCTGCGCCATGGGCATGATGCTCGGCAAGCTGCCCTACAACCGCGGCGCCAGCTGCGACCTCGACAGCGTCGTCGGCCAGCTGCGCGGTACGGGGAGCCGGGAATGAGTGCCACCCTGCTGCTGACGGTCGGGCTGGCCGTGCTGATCGGGATCAGCCTCGGCCTGCTCGGCGGCGGCGGCTCCATCCTCGCCGTACCGCTGCTGGTCTACGTCGCCGACCTGCCCGCGAAGGAGGCCATCGCCACCTCGCTGCTCGTCGTGGGCGCCACCAGCGCGGTCGGCGTCATCCCGCACGCCCGGGCCAACCGGGTGCGCTGGCGTACCGGCCTGATCTTCGGCCTGGCCGGTATGGCGGGGGCGTACGCCGGTGGCCGGCTGGCCGAGTTCATCCCGGCCGCGTACCTGCTCACCGGCTTCGCGATCATGATGCTGGCCACTGCGATCGCGATGATCCGCGGTCGTCGCTCAGCCGAGGGTGAACCGGTGCCTCACGAGCTGCCGGCATTTCGGGTGATCATCGACGGCGTCGTCGTCGGTCTGGTCACCGGCCTTGTCGGCGCCGGCGGTGGTTTCCTGGTGGTGCCCGCCCTGGCCCTGCTCGGCGGTCTGCCGATGCCGGTCGCGGTCGGCACCTCCCTGGTGGTCATCGCGATGAAGTCCTTCGCCGGACTGGCCGGCTACCTGTCGAGCGTCAGCATCAACTGGGGGCTCGCCGCTGCGGTCACCGCCGCCGCCATCGTCGGCAGCTTCCTCGGCGGCCGGCTCGCCGGGAAGATCCCGGCCGACGTGCTGCGCAAGTCGTTCGGCTGGTTCGTGGTGGTGATGGGTGTCTTCGTCCTCGCCCAGCAACTGCCCGCGGAACTGCGCAGCAACCCGCTGCTGTGGACGGGCGTGGGCATTGCCGTTGCGACCGCGGTGGCGGTGACCGTGCCGTTCGCCCGGCGGAAGCCCGGGGTGCACGGCGAGTCGGCCGTCCGGGAGCCGGTCGAGTCCGCGTCCCGTCGCTGACCTCCTTGCACGCCAGGGGCGCCCGGTGGGTCCGGGTGCCCCTGGCCAGGCTTACTAGCGAACCTAGTACTAGAGCTGATAGTACTAAGATTCATAGTAGATACCGATAGCTGCTGGAGGACGCATGCAACGCTCCACGAAGCCGCCGCCCGCAAGCGCCAGGCGTACGCCCCCGATCCGTCGGGCAGCTGGCTGGCTGGGGCCGGTCGTCGTCATCGCGATCGTCGCGGTCCTGGCGATCATCGCCCGGCCGGCCGACAAGCCGGCGGAGCCGGTAACCGGTGCCGCCACCGGCGGATCGACCGGTGGTGGCCAGGCGGAGAACCCCTTTGCCGGTCTGGCCCGGCGGGCACCCGACGACCCCCTCGCACTCGGTGAGCCCGACGCGCCCGTCGTGATCCTGGAGTACGCCGACTTCCAGTGCCCCTTCTGCGGGCGGCACGCCCGCGAGACCGGGCCGAAGCTGATCAAGGACTACGTCGACAAGGGCCTCGTCCGGATCGAATGGCGCGACCTGCCCTACCTCGGTGCCGAGTCCGATGACGCGGCCGCCGCGGGGCGCGCCGCCGCCGCTCAGGGGAAGTTCTGGGAGTTCCACGACGCCGTGTACGCCAGGGACCGCCGGGTGAACAGTGGTTCCCTGAACGAGGACGCGCTACGCGACATCGCCAGGAGCATCGGGCTGGATCTCGCCCGGTTCGACACCGACCGTGCCTCCGCCGCCACCCACACCGCCGTCCGGCGCGACCAGCAGGAGGCGACCTCGATGGGCATCACCGGCACCCCGGCGTTCATCGTGGGAGACACCCCGATTGTCGGAGCCCAGCCGTACGAGGCTTTCAAGCAGGCCATCGACAGGCAGGTGGGGGCCCGATGAGCGACATCGGCTACCTCGCCGCCCTGCTCGGAGGAGTGCTCGCCTTGCTCAGCCCATGCAGCGCCATGCTGCTGCCGGCCTTCTTCGCGTACGCCTTCCAGAACCCGCGGCAGTTGCTCGCCCGCACCGGCGTGTTCTACCTGGGCCTGGCCGCCGTGCTGGTGCCGCTCGGCGCCGGGTCCTCGGTCGTCGCCGGAGCTTTCTTCCAACACCGCGACACGCTGATCACCGTCGCGGGCTGGTCGATCATCGCCCTCGGGGCCATGCAACTGGTCGGCAAGGGGTTCGCCTTCGGGCCGGCCCAGCGGTTGATGGGACGGCTCACCGGAGACTCTCCGCTGTCGGTGCTCGCCCTCGGCGCGGTCTACGGGCTCGCCGGCTTCTGCTCCGGTCCGATCCTGGGCGGCATCCTGACGGTTGCGGCGACCTCCGAGCAGCCCGCGACGGGCGGTGCACTGCTGGCCGTCTACGCCCTGGGCATGACGGCGCCCCTGCTGCTGCTCGCCCTCGTCTGGGACCGGTGGCGCATCGGCGAGCGCCGGTGGCTGCGGGGCCGGCAGTTCTCCGTCGGCCGGCTGCACCTGCACAGCACGTCGACCGTGTCGGGTCTGCTCTTCGTCGCGCTGGGCGCACTCTTCCTGCTCTTCGACGGCACGGCGGGCCTCGCCGGTGGCTTCGGCCTGACAGACGTGGAAGGCGCCGCGCAGGAGTGGGTGACCGGAACACTCGGCGAGGTGCCGGACGAACTGGTCCTTCTCGTCGCGGGGTTGGCGGCGATCACCGTCCTGGTGCTGCGCCGGCGTCGTGCCGCCGCGACTGCGGACACCGCCGCCGCTCCGAAAACCCCCGCCGCCGGGGAAACGGCTGCAGCCCGGCTGCCGTCGGTGACCGACGTGGTCGGGGCGAGCCTCGCACCCGAGCCGTGGGTGTGGCCGGCTCGGCGGTGGATCGCGGCGGTTGCCGGCGCCGTGGCGACCGCGGTGGCGATCGCGATCCCCACCGACCTGATCGACACCCCCTACTTCAGCCGTGACATGGCCGTCACCTGGTGGGCCTGGCCGGTACTGCTGGTGACCGCGGTCCTGTCGGGGCTGCTCCTGGCCACCTACGTCGCGCCCGTCGCCGCAACCGGTGACAAGGCGACCTGCGGCAGAGAGTCGCGGACCGGCGTGACCGGGGCGACCCTGTCCCTGTTCGCCGTCGGCTGCCCCGTCTGCAACAAGCTCGTCCTCATCGCGCTCGGCTACAGCGGGGCGATGAGCTGGTTCGCCCCGGCTCAGCCCGTACTCGCCGCGGCCTCGATCGCCCTGCTCGCCTGGGCACTGCGGCGTCGGCTCGCCGCTGAGCGGGCCTGCCCGGATCCGGCCGCGCCGGAGCCGCTCGCGGCAGAAGGTACGGTCGACCGGTGAGCCGACCCCGAAGGAAGGACCCCGGCAACGACCGCCCACTGGGTCCGCTGGAATCCGCCGTGATGAACGCGTTGTGGGAAGCGCCCGGGCCGCTCACGGTGCGGCAGATGGTGGACGCGATGGGGGAGCGCGGCCTCGCCTACACCACGGTGATGACGGTCCTGGACAACCTGCATCGCAAGGGCTGGGCGGAGCGCGACCTCGCCGGGCGGGCGTACCGCTACCGCCCGAAGGCCAGCCGGGAGGAGCGTGTCGGACAGTTGATGGCCGAGGCGCTCTCCTCGGCCGCCGACCAGCATGCCGCACTGGCCCGGTTCGTCGACACCATGACTCCCGAGGAGGCCGCCGCCCTGCGCGAGCTGCTCGATCAACGCGGAACGCCGAAGCCGTGACCAGTCTGGTGCTGCTGGTCTGGGCGGTCGCGGTGGCGGTCGTCGCCCCTCCGGCCCTGACCGGGCGATGGACGACCTCCCTACCGCGGCTCACCGTCGGACTCTGGCTCGGCGCGGAACTCTCCGTCAGCGTCGCCGTCCTCACCGCCGGTCTGCTGGTCGCCGTACCGCCCGCTGCCTTCGCCGCCGGCCTCGAAGGCATCGTCGTCGCGTGCACGCGGGCCCTGACGGGCCTCGGTGCCCCGAACGAGACGCTCGCCGTGATCGGGCTGCTCGCCACCGTGGTCCTCGCCGCCCGGATCGTGATCGGTCTCATCGTCACGTTCACCTCCGCCCGCCGCTGGCGCCGCCGACACCTCGCCGCACTGCTGCCCCTCGGCCGACCGGGTGCCAACGGTTGGACGGTCGTGGACCACACCACGGCCGCGGTCTACTGCCTGCCGGGCCGCCCGGGCCGGGTCGTCGTCACCAGCGCCGCGCTCGACGCACTCACCGCCGAGGAACTGGCAGCGGTACTGCGGCACGAGCGGGCGCACCTCCGAGGCCGACACCACCTCCTCGTCGCCCTCGCCGTCGCGTTCCACCGGGCACTGCCGGGACTGCCGATGGCCGACGCGGCCGAAACGGAGATCAGACGGCTGGTGGAGCACCTGGCCGACGACCGTGCGAGCGAGCGCCACGGACGGCAAGCTGTCGCCACGGCCATCGTCCAACTCGCCGACCGTGCTCCCCGGCACGCTCTGGGCGCGGGGACGGGCGCGGTCGAGCGGGTACGTCGGATGCTTGCCCCGCCGGCCCGACCGCGGACCCTTCACCGCCTCGTCGCCGCCAGCGCGATCGGACTGCTCCTGACCGGACCACCGGCGGTGGCGATCGCCTCCGCCGGCTTGGCCCTCCACGCCGCCACCTGTTCGACCAACTCGCCACCTGCGGCCGGCAGTCCCGCCCACGTGGCAGGCAGTTGACGGTCCGGACCGTGTCCGTCGCCGCCCTCGGCAAGGATGAGAGCCGCGCCGGGAAACGAATCTTCGCACGTCGAGAGGAGCACGACGATGGACAGCACTGCCTGGGACGAGCGGTACGCGAGCGCGCCGGAACTCGTGTGGACCGCCGAACCCAACCGCTTCGTCGTGGAGGAGGTCGCCGGTCTGTCCCCCGGCAGGGCGATCGACCTCGCCGCCGGTGAGGGACGTAACGCGGTGTGGCTGGCCCAGCAGGGCTGGGAGGTCACCGCAGTCGACTTCTCCGCGGTAGCCATCGAGCGGGGCCGGGAACTGGCCCGCCAGCGAGACGTCAGCGTCGACTGGCAGGTGGCCGACGTTACCGAGTACGAGCCGCCGGCCGACGGCTTCGACCTGGTGCTGATCGCGTACCTGCACCTGCCTGCCGCCGAGATCGCCGCCGTGCTGTCCCACGCCCGCCGCGCGGTACGTGCGAGCGGGCGGGTCCTCGTGGTCGGCCACGACCTCGGGAACCTCTCCGGCGGCACGGGTGGCCCGCAGGACCCCGGTATCCTGCTCACCCCCGAGACGGTGGTGAAAGAGCTTCCGGGGCTGCGGATCCGCCGGGCCGAGACCGCCCGCCGACCCGTGACGGTGGAGGGCCGAGCGGTGGACGCCCTGGACACGGTCGTGGTCGCCGAACGATCCTGAGCATGCCGGGTCGTCGAGCAGGCCACCCCTCTGTCGCACCGGTTCCGCCGCCCACCCCGCTGTGAGCTCCACGAACGACATCCACGAAGCCTCGTCGGCGCCATCATCTGCTGGCGCCGACTCCGCCGCTGGGAGAGCTGGCAGGTGTAAGCCCGGGGAGTGCCATCACCGGGCGGGCCACTAGGATTCTCTGCTTATGACCCCTGTTGAATCTGAAGCGCCGGCGCGGGCGCCTGTTTCTCGCGTGCAGCTCGTCATCGGCATCGTCCGGCGAGGCGACGAGATCCTGCTGGTGCGGGAGAGCCTCGGCGCGAACGGCGAGATGCTCTGGTCGCTGCCCGGCGGCGGCGTCCAGGACGGCGAGGTCTTCCACGAGGCGCTGCGGCGGGAGATGCAGGAGGAGACCGGCCTGGTGGTCGGCGATCCGGTCGCCACCGCGTTCGTGATGCACATCGACTCCGAGCGTTACCCGTCGGCGCTGGCGATCGCGTTCGAGATCAACGACTGGGAGGGCGAGACCCTGCCGGAGGACGACGAGATCGCCGAGGCAGCCTTCTTCCCGCTGCCGGAGGCTCTCAAGCTGATCGGGCAGCTCGAGAGCGACAACCAGCGGGAGCCGATCCTCGGTTACCTGAGCGGTGCGGTGCCGGCCGGCACCACCTGGATCTGGCGCAACCGGGACGACGAAGAGGTCCTGCTCGCGCGCTGGTGACCCTCAGTGCGCACAATCCTCCACGACGTCCGGTCGGTCACGCCGGACGAGCGCGTCCGGGTGGAAGGCGGCCAGGAAGTCTCCGATCGGGCCCGACAGCCGCATCGTCGCGCGTGCAGCGGCGTCGGCGTGGCTGTCGGCCACCGCGACCCCGACCGCCGCAGTGGCCAGCAGGCACCGGTCGTTGCGCCCGTCGCCGAACGCGATGACCCGCTTCAGGTCGGCCTCACCGGCCCGCTCGGCCAGCAACGCCGTCAGAGCGGCACTCTTGCAGGTCCCCGCAGGACGCACCAGCTTCGCCGCGGTGCCGGCGAACGGGATCGCCTCGACCGCACCGCCCAACAGCCCCTCGGGCAGCGGCACACGGTCCAGCACCAGCACCGAGCCGACCTGCGTCCGCCCGCCGAGCTGCGGGTCGACGTCGATGGACGATCGGGGCAGCCGGTGTGCCATCGCGAACCACGTGGACGCGCGCCGGGAGGTCGCGACATAGCGGTGATCCGACTCCGCGACCATCTCGCTGAAACCTGCGGCGAGCAGCGCTGGCACCACCTCGCGGGGCAGCGCGCGGCGATACGTCGCCCGGGCGGCGGCGCGGTCGTACTCGACGTTGCCGTTGTCGAGCAGCAGGTGAGGCCCGAACAGTTCGAGTAGGCGCTCGGGTAGACCGAGCGCCGTGAACAACACCGTCGATCGTCCAGTCACCAGCAGGAGCGTCAGGCCGTGGTCACGCAGCTGGGCGAGGCCTTCGATCGTGCCAGGCAACGGCACACCGCGCTCGTCGACCAGCGTGCCGTCCAGGTCGAACGCGGCGAAGGCGAGGTCAGCCACGCAGCGTTCCGAGCGCCTCGCGGATGGAGCTGGAGAGATTCACCAGCGTGTTGCGGGTGCCGAGCTCGGTGACCAGGATCGGCAACCGCATGAGTGCCTCGAACGTCCGCCCCGCCAGGGCACCGATCTCGTCGCGGTCGCGGGTGCGGGCGTGCAGCCAGTCCTCGACGAACACGTCGTCGTCCGGAGTCATCAGCTGCTCGGCGAGGACCTCGCGCGCCTCGTCCGGACCGACCCGACGCACGCTGAGCACCGCGGAGTCCTTCGTCACGTGGGGCAGCACGATGGCGGTCAGCCGTACCGAGGGGACCAGGGCGGTGCCGGTGCGCGCACGCCACTCGACGGGCAGCAGGTTCAGCTTGGAGTCTCCGCAGAAGTTCTGCCAGTCGCTGGTGACGAAGTCCGGCTGCCGGCGGGTCAGCTGCCAGCTGGTCGCGTCCTTCAGGCCCAGCGCGTGCATGGTGCCGCCGTTGATGCGGATCGGCACCGGCATCCCGCAGGCTGTCACCTGCTCTCCCTCCACGCGGACCATGACCCGGTCGTTGGCGACGAAGCCGCAGCCGGAGGCAGCGGCCAGGGCCAGGGCGGTGGTGGACTTGCCGGCACCGGAGCGGCCGATCACCACCACGTTGCCCTCGGGGGTGGCCGCGCAGGACGCGTGCAGCCCGGCCCAACCGTCACTCTCGCCTCGCCGGTAGCCGAACTCGCGCAGGTGCCGAGCCAGCGCCAGGTGGGCGTAGGGGCGCGCGGTCGTGACGAACACCAGGCCGCGCGGGGACTGCACGACGAGGTTGGTGCCGTCGATCTCGTCGGGCTCCGAGACCACGGCCCAGGTCCCGTCGGCCATCTCGTAGCGGATCCCTGGTGCGGCCACGTGCAGATGTACGGCTTGCCGCCGGACCGCCTGCGCCGCGTAGTGGTCGACCAGCCGTTCGAAGCACGCGTCGGAAACGGCGAGGTTCACGGCGGTCAGGGAACAGGGCGAGAAGTCGTCGGGCAGGTGCTCCCAGATGTCGTTCGCCGGGGTGAACAGGTCGTGAAGGTACGTGACGGCTCGCGGGTCGGTGCTGCTCACCGCGATCCGTGTCTGGCCGAGCCGGACGGTCCCGGCGCGTACGCCGAGCCGTGCCGCCAGCGCGTGCGGATCGGCCAGCTCGGCCGGATCGGTGTCGATGAGGCTTGCTTCGCTCTGGATCATCGTGTCCCCGTCGGTCGCAGGACGGCCCGCCAGACTGAGCGCTGGCCGGGGTCGGCATCGTGGAGGTATTCGAACGGGCCGTCGACGAACTCGAATCCGGCGGTACGGCAGAGCGCGGCGATGCGCTCCGGCGGCAGCAGCGTCATCACCTGTCCGTTGGGGAGCCGGTGGCGGTCGTCGGCGAGCCGGGTCAGCCGGTGGTCCAGATGCGCTGCGCTGAACAGGTTCAGCGACACGACGCCGGCGGTGGCGACGACCCGGCTCAGCTCGCCGATGGCGGCGCAGACCTGTTCCGGCCGGGGCAGGTTGTGCAGGACCCCGTGACACACCACGACTGCGGCCCGCGCGGTGGCCACCGGCAGCGCGACGACGTCCGCCCGACAGAAGGCCACACCGGGGGCGATGCCTCGTGCGCGCAGCACCATCTCGGCGTGCAGGTCGAGTCCGACGACCCGGTAGCCTCGTTCGGCCAGCAGCGGCAGGTTCCGCCCACCACCGCAGCCGACGTCGAGGGCCACCGCGCCGGGGCCGCCCTGCGGCACGATGTCGGCCAGGTATCCCGGCGGCGACGCCGTGGCGAACGTCGTCACCACGTCCGGCCGATTCCAGTAGTCACCCGTTGCGCGCATCGCGCTTCACCGTGCACTCGTCGATCAGGTAGCCCTGGTCCCACGGCATCGCGCGGAACGTGGTGAGGCCCGCGGCCTCGAAGCCAGCCGCGACGGCGTCGGGCTGCTCGGTGAGAGCGAAGAAGAGCGGTCCGACCGAGGAGAGACTGAGCACCGCTGCCTGTCCCGACTCGAACAGCTGCCGTACCTGCGCCGCGTACTGCAGCAGGCGGGGGTGTGAGAAGGCGCAGTTGCGGATGCTGCCCATCTCGAACCGGTAGTCGAAGACGAGCTGTCCAAGGGTGCTCGGAGTGCCGGTGACCAGGTCGGGCCAGCACTCGTGCAGCAGCCGGTAGGCGATCTGCGGCGCGTATCGACGGCCGGTCTCCAGGAACCCGTCGAAGTTCTCCGCCTCGGCGCGAAGGCTCTCCGAGGCGTCCCAGCTGCGCAGGTCCGGTGGTACGGCGAGCACGATCGTGTGCCCGGCCGGCGCGGGGGCGGCCAGCAGCGCGACCGCGTTTCCGGAGACCACCTGGATCGCGCCGGGTACCAGACCGGCGGCGGCCGAGCCGCCGATGCACTGGACCGGCATGATCTCGTCGTCGTTGCCGTCGATCTCCTCGCCGTGGTTGTCGACCAGCAGCCGCATCAGCGTCCGGTGGTCCAGCGGCCGACCGCACAGTTCGTTGATCGCCGCGGCCACGGCCGCGAGGACGGCGCTACTGCTACCGAGACCGACGTGCGGAGGCAGCGGGTGCGAGCGGATCGTGATCCGCATCTCGCCGGTGAGGCCCAGGACCTGGCGCATCAGCAGTGCGGCGTGGCGCCCCAGGACTGGCCGGGCACTGTCGGCGGTGACCTCGACACCGTCGCCGGACGCCGTGACCTCGACCTCGACGCTCGTGAAGAGGTCCGTGACGAAGACCAGCTCACCGGCAGGGTAGGAGCCCGCGCCGGGCAGCACCTTGCTCGGGTCCAGTGCCATCGCGTTGAGCCGGTTCGGGTAGCGCAGGCGCACCCGGCCCTCGATTCCGGCGGCGGGTGGCACGGACGGGACTGCGCCGCGCACCGAACCCACCCGTACGGGGGCGAAGCCCGCCACACTACCGGTCGCGGTCATCGGCGCTTCCTCTCCGCTGTCGGGGCAACGGCAGCGTCACCGCGGCCTTGGAGGTGGTGATCTCGATGAGGTGGTCGAGGGCCTCGACGGTGTAGCCGCCGCTGCCCAGCGAGCCTTCGGCCCGGATCGCCATGTTGGCCCGGGCCACCTGGCGGTGGGGGTAGCGGAAGCGCAGGATGCGCTTGAGCAGCGCGGCATACTCCGCACGCACCCGGGGCGACTCGAGCAGGCAGCGCAGCAGAGGTGAGTTGCCGCTGCGGTACGCCAGGAGCGTGTCGTCACACACCGCTCGGTGGGTGGGCGGCAGGTAGAGCACATTCTCTCCGAGATAGCCGTCGTGCCACGCGCCGAGCTGGCCCGGTTCGCTGGGCGCGAGCAGAAGTACGTCGAGGACGAGCAGTGGCATCTGGGCGCCGCCGGGACCCATGTAGGCCCGCCCGCCGAGGCTCATCGACGGGAAGTAGGGCCGTAGCCGGTTCGAGAAGTAGTCGGGGGTGATCGTCCGCTGGACCGTACGCAGGTTCTTCCGCAGGACCTCGACCCCGTCGTGCACCTGGCCGAGTGCGGCGAGGAGCATGTCCTCGTCGAGGTCGGCGCTGTCGCGGCAGGCGGCCAGGTCGTCGACGGCCAGATTCAGTGCCTGGGTCGCGGCGACGACCGAGTCGATGAACACGTGCTCTTCGTCGCTGAGCAGGAAGCCGCGGCGGCGGGGGCCGACCGGGTTGCGCGTGGTGTAGCTGTACACGGTGTCGCGGGGGACCTCGTCGGCGACGGCGGCCAGGCGTAGGAGTGTGGGCTCGATGCCGTTCAGGTCGGCGTCCGGATCGTGCCTGATGAGTGAAGCAGCGAGGAAGCCCAGGTCACGCAGGGCGGCTCGGGCCGTGTAGACGTCAGCCGTATCGAAGCCGGCGCCGAGGTCGGCCAGCGCGTCGGCCATCCACGCCGTGTCGGCGCGCTCGTTGGCGGCCGGCAGCTCGGCGAGGACGTCGTCGGCGCGGAGGGGGTCCATCGCGGCCACGGCGAGGTCGTCGGCGTTCTGGTCGGCGCCGATGAAGGAAGTGGTCATGATGCGACCCCGACCGCGGTGGCCAGGACCGTCTCCGTTCCGCCGTCCGTGCTCCGTACCGCCGCGTGCGCCCGGATCAGGTCGGCGCCGTGATCGGCGACGGCGACGACGTCGTCGACCCGCAGCCGTTCCGGTTCGGAGACGTCGAAGACGGGCAGGAGGCGGGCCATGCGCCGGCCCACGCCGGTGTCGACCGCCATCCGGGTGCGCCGCCCGGCAGGCAGCGACGCGGTGGTCACGACAAGCTCGCCGGCGCTTCCGGATACGTCGGGTACGCACCGGCCGACCAGGCCCGACCGGGCGACCAGCGCGTCCGTCGCCGACGCGGCGACCAGGTCGGACAACCGCCAGGCGTCCTCCGACCGGGCGCCCACCACGACCGTGCACTCGATGTCGAAGAAGCGGTTCGGGAACCGCTGGTACTCCTGCCGTAGCAGGTGTGTCCGCCGGGGCAGCAGCGGGTCGCCGCTGACCCGGAGCACGTCCAACCGGGCCGGGCGGTCGTCGTCGGCGAGTTCGATGGTGCACTCGAACGACGTGTCGATGGAGAACGAGTAGTCGTTGCTGTGGGCGCGCCGCCGGAAGCCACGCGCGCTCTTTCCGAGCTTCACCACGATGCGGTCCCGAAAACACTGGATCTCGTCGGTGAACTCGCCATCGCCGAACTTGTACTCCAGCGACCGGAACTCGCCGCTGTTCTCCAGGTTCATCAGCACCCGCTCGCCGGGCTCACCGGTGCCGACGCAGAAATGCACGCCCCCGACCAGGGACAGCTTCTGCTGCGGCCGGTCGAGCACTTCGACGTAGTAATCGGCGGTCCGCACGCCGAACAGTTCGTTCCCGAACGGGTCGGCGAGATCCGGGGCGTAGACGTGCGCCTGGCGACCCGTCGCGGTCTCGCCCCATTCCCGCACCTGCAGGGGTTCGCCGGTGGCGGCGCGGTGCAGGAAGGTGTGGAAGGAATACCCGGGCACGTCCGGATCGCGGCGGCCCGGCGGGTGCACGATGTAGTGCCGGAAGCAGTCGGTGTCGGCGGCGATGTCACGCAACTGCTCCGGCACACCAGCGTCGGCCTTCACGCGCCCGCGCTTGGCGCGTTCGGCCCTGGCTTGCGTGACGGCCTGGGACAACCCGGTGGCGAAACGGGCGATCTGCTCGTCGGTGAGGCTGTGTCCGGCGTAGAAGTGGTGGTAGTTGCGGCGTCCGCCCTCCGGCGCGGGCGCGCTGACCGGGAGGAGCCGGTAGCGCTCGGTGAACTCCTTCGGCAGCAGCCCGTCCGGTGTGGAGAAACCGGCCACGACGACAGGTGAGGCGGGTGCCGGTCGAATCTCCGCCTCCGGGTCGGCGGCACGGATCGCGTCGGCGATCAGGTCCCGGCGACGCAGGCACTCCTGGATCGCTGCGGTGAAACCGGAACGGCCGAGGCCGAAGACGGTGGCCCACAGGGCGGCGGCCGCGGCGCCGGGGCGGGACCCGGTCAGGGTCGAGTCGACGATCCCGGTGACCGGGCTCGCCTCGGCGACATGTCCCAGCAGGCCCTTGCGCATGAGCAGAACCCCGCACGAGTACGGCAGCAGCCCCGACTTGTGCGGGTCCAGGGCCATCGCGTGCACGCCGACGTTCCGGAAGTCGAAGGCCATCGCGGGGTCGCTGAACGGGAAGATGAAGCCGCCGTGTGCCGCGTCGACGTAGCAGAAGAACCGCACCTGATCGGCGAGCTGAAACGCCCGGCGCCGCAGCAGCGCGGCCAGCTGGTCGACCGGGTCGCACAGGCCGCTGTTGTAGTAGCCGGCCGTCAGCGCCACGATGATGCCGGTCGCGCCGGCGGCGACCGCTGCCTCGACGGCCTGCGCCAGTTGCTCCGGCTCGATGACCCAGCTCGGGCCGGGTGCGATCGTGCGCAGGTCGAGGCTGAGGACCTCGGCGGCCTTGGTCACGGAATGGTGGGCGAATTCGCTGGTGATGAGGGTGACCCGCGACGCCGCGTCGGCCCGGACGGCATTGCGCCCGATCCGCAGTCCCTGCAGCACGGCCTCGGTCGCGCCCGAGGTGATGTAGCCGTCAGCCGAGTCGGCGTGCAGCAGGCCGGCGAGCCCCAGCAGAGCTTCACGTTCGAGCCGTCGGGTGCCGGCGCGCCCCGCGCCGAAGGGGGTGTGTACTCCGACGTTGTTGCTGTTGAGCGCCAGGAACCGGGTCCAGGCGGAGAGGGCCACCTGGTGGGGGGCCGACATGGCGAAGCCGAGCCGGGTCACCGTGGGATCGTCCCAACCGGTCGTCTCCGCGTACGCGCGGTCGAGGCCGGCTGTCAGCTCGCTCGGGCTCAGCCCGGCGGCCGGGAACGCATCGCTGATCGTCCAGCCGTTCTCCAGGTCACCCACCGGTACCGTCCTTGCCGTGCCGGGCGGCCGGCGTTCGTCCGAGCCGTACGTGCAGCCGCTGGGGTGTCAGCGGGTGCTGCGGCTGTTCTCCCGCCAGTACGCGCAGGATGTCGTCGGCGACGATGTCGGCGACCGCGATGTTGGCGTCCTTGGTTCGCCCGGCGATGTGCGGCAGGTGGACCACGTTGTGTCTGCCGATCAAGGGGTCGCCCTCCGGCAGTGGTTCGACGTCGTACACGTCCGCAGCCCAGGCCAGTTCGTCGGCGAGTACCCGCTCCCGCAGTGCTGCGGCATCGATCGCGGCCGCTCGGGTGATGGTCACGACGAGAGCGCCCTGCCGCAGGGCGAAGACGTGGTCGCGGTCGACCACGCCGGTGACGCTGGGGGTGTCCGGTGCCGCGACGACGAGGATCTCGCAGTCCCGCACCAGCCGGTCGAGGTCCACCGGCTCCGCTGAGACCTCGGCGAAGCGCTGCGGGGAGCGGAACGGGTCGTACGCCAGCACGGTCGCGCCGAGGGTGGCGCACCAGGTGGCGATGCGACCGCCGATCTCGCCGACCCCGATGATGCCGACGGTCTTGCCCGCCACGGTGCCGTTGGCGAAGCGCGGATCGTCGCAGAACTGCACGTACGGGTAGTCCCAGGGGCGGAAGCCGGTGATGACCTGGTGGTGCCACTGCGGAATGCGACGCAACCCGCACAGGATCAGGCTCAGCCCACATTCGGCGACCGACTGACCCCAGCCGGGAGTTCCCTCGACGAACGGGATGCCCGCGTCCCACAACGCGTCCATGGCCTCGATTCCGCAGGTGTCGGTCTCGCTGGCCACCACCTTCAGTCGAGTCGCGGCGGCGATCATGTCCTGGGTGAGGTCGCCCCCGAACAGGGCAACCGCGTCGATGTCGGCCCAGTCGACGGCAGCCAGATCGCTTTCGCGTACGTCGATGTAGCGAATCTCGCAGGTCGGGGACAGGCGTTGTTCCAGCCGCTCGCGCAGGAACGCCCAGAATTCCGAGAGCAGACCGTCGTCGGTCAGCAGCACGACGGGTCGGCGGGAGGTGAGGTCGTTCATGCCTTGGCTCAACATTCCTCGCTGTCACGTTTGCCGCGATGGCCCTGCTCGATGGTCCGGAACCACAGGCTGCTGCCGGGGGGGACGATCGCATCGACCGCCTGACGGGCCTGTGCGTCGACGACGGTCCCTGTCGCCTTGAGCGCGAGCGTGAGTTGCTCGAGGGTCCGGGGACCGATGATGGTGCTGGTCACGTCACCGCTGCCGGCCAGCCACGAGTGAGCGAACTCGGGCAGCGACTGGCCGTGCTCGGCTGCGAGATCCAGCAGCGCGGCCAGGGCACGCTGCACCGGCTCCCAGATCGCGCCGCTCGGTGACCACCATTCGGTGAAGCGGGCGGCGGCGGGCGGCTCCCCGAGGAACCGTTCACTGAGGTAGCCCATCGCCAGCGGGCTGTAGGCGACAAAGCCGACACCGTACTCGCGGCAGATGGGAAGGATGTCCCGTTCGACCTCGCGTTCGAGCAGGTTGTAGGGCGACTGCTCGGCGACCGGGCCGGGAATGCCGAGCGAGCCTCGTGCCAGCACGGCCATCTCGACCAGACGCCAGGTCGGCACCACGCCGAGGCCGGCCTGCTCGGCCATCTCCTCCGGGCTCGGCATCGTGGATGTGCCGATGTAACGGACCTTTCCGTCCCGCACGAGGTCCGCCAAGGCCCCGAGGGTCTCCTCGACGGGCGTCCGTAGGTCGTGCCGGTGCAGGTGGAAGATGTCGATGTGGTCGACGCCCAGGCGGCGCAGGGACCGCTCGCACTCACGCTTGATGGCGTACGCGGAGTTGCCCCAGTCGTTGGGACCCGGTCCGACCTCGTTGTAGCACTTGGTGGCGATCAGGACGTCGTCGCGGCGGTGACGGATGGCCTTGCCGAGGATCTGTTCGCTGCGGCCGTCCTGGTAGGCGTTGGCGGTGTCGACGAGGTTGACGCCGGCGTCGAGCGCCGTGTGGATGATCTCCTCGGCCGCGGCCTCGTCGGTCGGGCCGCCGAAGTTGAAGGTACCCAGAGTGACCGTGGAAACACGCAAGCCGCTGCGGCCCAGTTGATGGAACTCCATCCACGCCCCCTGCTGTCTCCGCCGAACCCAGCGGCCATTGTGCCGTTGACCGTTATAGTGATCAAGATCGGAGCGAGAGTCCACTAATCAGCTGAACGATCGCCGGGCAGCAGTTGAGCGCTGGTCAACCTCGCTGCCGGCCCGGGCCCCACGCCAGCGCCCCACCCAGCAGCGGAACGCGCCCCGTCGACGGCGACGCCCTTGCGCGCGTCCGACTGACAGGCAGGTGAAACGCTTCCTGGAGACCGTTAAGCTTTGCCGCCCGTCCAGGGGTGAGCTTCACGCAGAGTGAGCTCGTGGCCACTGCGGACGGATGTCGAGTCAGCGCCGTGCAATGCCCGGGGCACCGTCGAGAAGGAGGCCGAATGGCCGAGTTGTCAGCCGAATCGGAGTTGTTGCTCCTGCTCAGCAGGCAGCAGGTGACGGACACGCAGATGGCTCGTGTGCGCACGATCATCAGTCAGGACGAGCCGCGCCTGGACTGGGGGCAATTCGCCGTCCAGGCCGCCAGGCACCGCGTCGCCCCCCTCGTGGGCTGGCATCTCTGGCGCCTGTTGACTACCGAGAGGGTCGCGGGCCTCGATTCTCCCGTCGTGCTGCTCATGTACTCCGCCTACCGGGACACGCAACGTGCCAACGAGCTCATGCTGGCTGAGGTCCAGGCGATCAGCGACGCCGCGGCGGACCAGGGCATCACGGTGCTCATGCGCAAGGGCGGCCATCTGGCCTTCGCGGTCTACCAGGAGCCCGGGACGCGACCGATGGGTGACCTGGACGTCCTCGTCACCAGGGAGGAGGCGCCCACCCTGGTCAAGGCGCTCGAGGGACTCGGTTATGTGGAAGGCAACCCGACGCGCGTCGACATCGTCCCGCTGAGCAAGCGGGAACGGGCCTTCTGGCGCCTGTACGGCAGCGACCTGCCCAAGATGAACAAGTTCGGCGAGTTCCACCGGCCGATCGTCAGCATCGACATCAACGTCTCGTTGGCGCTGCCCGGCAAGGGTTACGACGTTCCGGTCGGTGCCGTCCTGGCGCACGCCGGCCGCCACCGGTACGGGGACGCCTCGTTCCTCGTGCCGTCCCCCGAGGACGCGGTCATCGACCTCGCCGCCCACATCTACAAGACCTCGACGACCCTCAGGTTCATGAACCGCGGCAAGCACCGGCAGCTGCTCAAGTACGTCGACATCGCCGAGGTCGTGCGCCGTGCCGGCCCGGACCTCTTGTGGGACCTGTTGCTCGAGCGGGTGGACGAGTACGCGGTGGCCGGCCCCGTCTTCTACGGGCTCGCGCACCTGCGGATGCTCTTCCCGGACGCCGTCCCCGCGGACGCCCTGACCGCGCTGCGGCAACGGTGCCCGGAGCCGGAGCGCCTGCTCAACGAGTACGGCCAGTGGGACCTGCCGGAGCCGCGCGCCTGGCAGCAGGACTTCCTCACCCGGTTCTTCGACCCGGACGCCGACCGCGACCTGCCCGCCTCGAAGTCACTCGTGTGACGACAGGAGGCGCTTGGGCGATGCCGCCCGAGCGCCTCCTGCCTCGCGAGCGACGCGAGGACCGGTCTACCGTTCGGTCTTCCCGGACAGCACCGGCGTGCCCACCCGCCAGGAGCGGAGCATGCGCAGGAACATCAGCCACGGGCCGGTGGCGCTGACGAAGGGCGCGGCGACGAACGTCGCCACGAGCGTCAGCCTCGGACGTCTCCCGGTCAACCAGCTGACGGAGCGGTCCTGGCGGTCGATCCCGCCCAGTCGCGGCAGCAGCGCCAGCAGCAGGACGGCCGTGACGGGATACGCCACCAGGCCGGTGCCGACGGCGAGCACGGTCCACCAGCCGCCCCCCAGCGCCGTGATCACCAGCCCGGCGGGGATGAGCAGCACTCCGGCGAACCAGATGCCGATGTCGAACAGCTCCTTCGCCACCAGCAACCATTTGCCTGGCAGGCTGACCGGCGACGGGTAGGGGCGTACGTGGTCCAGTTCCCGGGCGACCCCCAGGCTGCCGTAGCAGACATTGGCCCACCCGTTCATCATCGACCTGGTCTGGTAGTAGGGCTCGGTCAGGTTGAAGCTCGGCACCAACGCCTGCTCGACGCCGAGCAGCGAGGCGCGGTGCCCGACCGGCTCCTGCATCTCCGGGAACGGGCCGAGCTCGCGCCACGCGCCGAGATGGACGAACGTCCCCGAGCCGATCGCGTAGATCATCGGGCGGAACGGCGCGGCGAGCAGTCGAACCAGGCGCGGGCTGCGGCGCAACAGGTCGTTCTGGAGTATCCGCCCGACCTCGACGGCCAGGCCACGCCGCAGCCAGTACAGCACCTGTCCGCGCATCAGGGCGCCGTCGGCACCGGGGGCGAAGGGAGCCCGGAACCGCAGCGGCAGCTGCACCTGGTGCAGCAGCGCCGGCGGGCGGCGGCCCGCGGCGACCGCCCCACGCACCAGGTCTCCCACCGCCACGAAGGTCTCCCCGTGGGCCACCGCGTCGAAGTCGTAGACGGCCAGGTAGACGCTGTCCGGGTCGACGCCCGGCAACAACTCGGGTAGCAGCTCCACCGCGTAGTTGAGCTGGGAACCCTTGCGCCCGTCGGTGTGGGGGAAGTGAACGTGGCACGAGCGGTGCGTACCGGGCCTGCCGTTCAACTCGGCGGTGATCTGCCGGCACAGCTCCTCCGTGGTGGGCGTCGCGTCGAAGGCGCGGCGCAGCACACCGGGCCACTCGTCCGGCGACGTCCGCTCCAGCTCGTCGAGCGTCGCGGCGATCACCGACGGCGCGAGCACCTTCTCCAGTGCCCGCTCCCGGCTGCCACGCCTGGCCAGACCGTGTAGTTCGGTGACCACGGCGGGCAGGGCCGCCTCCTGGGCGGCACGTTCGGCCGTCTCGCGTTCGCTCGTGATGGCGACCGATATCAACGTCCCGGGATATCGCGCGGTGGCGAACGATTCCAGCGTCTCGCGCACCAGGCGCTGCTCGCGCAGGGCCGGCAGCATGACCACGATGACGGGAAGGTCTGCGGGGGACGCGGCCGGCGCCGCAGGGCGGTCGCGGACCGCCCGTGCCGCCACGATGATCCAAACGAGTACCCAGACCGCGTGCGCGGCGAACAGGATCGCCACGACGCGGCCCAGCACGGTGATCGTCTGCAAGATGGTGCCTACTCTTTGTCGTCGGTGGTCGGACCGGTGGACCCGAGCGGGCGCCGATCGCGGAAGTAGGGCACGATCCGGTTCTCGAACATCGCCAGCGCGGAACCGATCGCCATGTGCATGTCCAGGTACTGGTAGGTGCCGAGCCGTCCGCCGAAGAGCACGTTGCGCTCGGCGGTCTCCTGCCGGGCCAACATCCGGTACGTCCGCAGCGCATCCCGGTCCCCGGCCGTGTTGATCGGGTAGTACGGCTCGTCCTGGTCGCCGGCGGAGCGCGAGTACTCGCGGACCAGCACCGTACGGTCGCCGCGGTACGACCGTTCCGGGTGCATGTGGCGGTACTCCACGTTCCGGGTGAACGGCACCGACTCCTCGGCGTAGTTGATCGTCGTGGTCCCCTGGTAGTCGCGGACCGGCGCCACTTCCCGCTCGAAGTCGAGCGTGCGCCAGCCGAGCCGACCCCCGCTGTAGCGGAAGTAGCGGTCCAGCGGACCGGTGTAGACGACCGGCGTCCCGTCCGGAATGGCGTCGGCCAGCTCGAAGAAGTCCGTGTTCAGGCGCAGGTCGATGCGCGGGTCGGCCGCCATCCGCGACAGCCAGGCGGTGTACCCGTCGACCGGAAGGCCTTCGTACGTGTCGTTGAAGTACCGGTTGTTGAAGTCGAACCGCACCGGCAGCCGGGCGATGACAGACCCGGGAAGTTCCTTCGGGTCTGTCTGCCACTGCTTGGCCGTGTATCCCCGGAAGAACGCGTCGTAGAGAGGCCTTCCCACCAGTGAGATGCCCTTTTCCTCGTGGCTCGGATCAGGGGGGAGTTGACCGATCTCGGCCGCCTGTTCGGCAATCAGTGCCCGTGCCTCGTCCGGGGTGAGGTAGCGGCCGAAGAATTGGCAGATCGTCGCGAGGTTGACCGGCAGGGGATACACCTGCCCCTGATAGAGGGTGAAAGCCTTGTGCCGGTATCCGGTGAACTCGGTGAAACGGTTGACGTAGGCCCAGATTCGCTCGTTCGAGGTGTGGAAGATATGGGGGCCATATCTGTGCACCTCGATTCCGGTGTCCGGGTCGACCTCCGAGTAGGCGTTGCCACCGTGATGGTCGCGCCGTTCCAGGACCAGCACCCGCTTGTCCAACTCGGCGGCGGTCCGCTCGGCGATCGTCAATCCGAACAGGCCGGATCCGACGACCACCAGGTCGTAGCCTTCGAATGTCATGTCACTGCCTCTCCGAGTAGCCAGGCCGCCGACCGGCGCTCGTCGCTGAGGCGCTGCTTCCATTCGGCCACTGCCTGCGGCTCCTTCTCGGCGAAGAGGGCGACGTAGGAAAGAGCCGTGATGATTTTGTGCAGGTGCAGCCCGGCTTCGACGTCACGTGGCGGGGTCGGGTGGGTCCGGTGCGCCGCATAGGCGGTGTGGAACGCTGCCCGTTCGGTGTCGTCCGCGAAGCACCACCAGTCGAGCTTCACGAAGTCCTCCACCGGGTCACCGGGCCGGGCGAAGTCCATGTCCAGCAGCCATACGTCGCCGGATCTGTCGACCAGCACGTTGGGTAGGTGCACATCGAGGTGGGTCAGCCGCGGAGACATCGACGGCAGCACCTCGGTGACCAGTTCCAGCAGTTTGGCGACGAGCCGATCAAGATCGCTGGGGGTAAATATCTCCAACCTGGCTGCCCGGGCGGCGTAGCGGCGGATCTTGACTGCGACCGTGTCGTGGATGCTGGTCGGCCCCTCCACGGTGTAGGGGATGTCGTGCAGCCGGGCCAGCACCGCGCCCAGCCGTTCGAGCACCCGCCGCCGCTCCCGCCCGTCCCGGGCGGCGAAGTGGTCCTCGGCATCAGTGCCGTCGATCCACTCCTGGACGAGGAAGGCGTGCCCGTCGCCGTCCGATCCCGAACCCAGCAGGCGCGGCACCGGCACGCCGTGCGCCAGCGCGGTCCTGGTGGCCCTGCGGGCTCCCAGGAAGTCGTCCGCTGCCCGGGAGTCTTCGTTGATCTTGACCAGGTAGTCGCCGTCGGTGGTGTGTACCCGCCATCCGGCGCTGAAGATGCCCTTCGTGACCGGTGTCGCCCCCAGCGGGGCCGCCTGCGGCACCACCGAGGTCAGGATGTCGATGGCCGCGTCAGCTTGCATCGGAGCCTCCGGGGGAGTGGATGCCGTCGTACAGGTCGGTCAGCTCGGTCAGGCAGCGGTGCGCCAGCGCGGCCGAGGCGGCACCCGGCCTGCTGCTCGCGCTCATCAGGCGGCTGAACAGGTGCAGCCGCAGGTAGAGGTCGACGGTGGGCGACCGTGGGTCGAGGCCGACCCATTCCGCCCACCGCGCCGGCGGCAGGCGCCACTCCCAGGCCAGCCTGACCAGATCCAGGTCGGGGTCGCCGAAGGTCGCCAGCTCCCAGTCGACGAGAACCGGGCCGTGTTCGGTCAGGATGACGTTGCCGGGGTTCGGGTCGCTGTGCAGCAGGTGGGGGCGGGTGTCTTCGAGCACGTCGAGCGCGTGGTGCAGGGTCCGGCACTGCCGCGCCTGCGTGGTGAGACCCAACGTCGTCAGTGTCTCGGCGTACGAGTCGAGCCGGCCCGCCAGGAACCCGGCCCAGCTCGGTTGGTCGGGCGCGTGCAGCCGACCGAAGGCGGGTCCGGTGATCGTGTGCGCGGCCCGCAACGCGGCGACCGATGCCCGCACGTCGAGGGCGCTGGCGGGGTTCGGTGCGCTGCCCCGCACGTACCGGATGAGGGCCGCGCTGTGCCGGCCGAACGTCGCGCTGCCGATGACCTCGGGTACCGGCGCGTGTCCGCGCAGCGACTCGAGTGCCGCCACCTCGGTGTCGCGGCGCCAGGCAGCGGTGTAGAGCTTGAGCACGGCGAGGGGGCGCAGCACCAGCACCCGGTTGGTCTCCCGCTCAGTCACGACTGCCGCTCCGGTCCGGTGCGTGGTGTCGGGTGAACCGTCGTCGCGGACCCGGCGCGGGTGCCTGTCCCCGCGCCGCGGTCGGCACATCGACCGTCGGGCGGCTCAGGCGCGTCCGTGCCCGCGTCGTACGGCTCACCCCGCAGCCCGTGTCGCGGGGTTGGCGGGAGTCCGCCACCGAAGCCGGCGCCCCGGCAGGACGCCTGCTCCGGTGGCCGGTGCCCCACATGCTGACGACCCGGCCGGCGGCCGGGCGGGGTGGCGGTGCGCGACGACAGTGGCCGGCAGCTTCAATTTCTGTGGCATTGGCCCCCGCCCGTACGTCCTAATTGGTTTGCTGGTGTCTCTGAAGTGTTTTGTCGAGCAAGGGCGAACGGCATTTCTCGAACGCCACGCCCGCCTTCGGCCGGACAACTGGCCAATGGTCTTGGGGCCTGCATAGTACCGACCGTGATGGTGATCCACAAGCATGCTCATGGCCCATTTGCGTCAGAGGGTCGCCACCCTCCGTGTTGCTCGGTCGCAATTCGGCATGGACTGCGGCGATTTCTGCGTCGGACAATTACCGACTGTCCGCAGGGTGTTTACGCGCTGATGCTGTCGAGCTGTCCCGACCTGCGTGAAGTCGAACTGTCGGTACGTCCGTCGTTACCGTTCGAATTGCTGTCGGTGGCGCTCTGGAAGGCGTCTGCCTGCGGGTTGTAGCATGGCCGCCACGGGTATTTCGTGACGGACGGGTAATGGTGGCGGGCCCAAATCGTCGGGAAGTGCGACTGTGTGTTGTCACAGGTGCACGGGGCGACCAGCGTCAGCGCAACCATTCTCACTGTGGCGACTTGGCGCGAGGGACGAATGAAGAGACGACCGGATAGCGACTCCACCGCACAGTCCGCCCAGGCGGGGGAGGCAGCGGCTCCGGAGGTCGACGTGGCCGACGTGCGCTCGTTGCGGGTCGGCTTCTCCCCGAGACTGGACGGGATCAGCGCGAGACACGTCACGACCCTCGTCGAGCTGACCGTCGAGCTGCCACCGATCGTCGTCCAGCGGTCCTCGCTGCGGGTGGTTGACGGCATGCACCGGCTACGGGCCGCGCGTGTGCGGGGTGACCGCCAGTTGCCGGTCGTCTACTTCGACGGCTCCGACGCGGACGCCTTCGTGGCCGCGGTGCAGCTGAACCTCGAGCACGGCCTGCCGCTGAGCGCCCGGGACCGGCTGGCCGCTGCCAAGCGGATCCTCGCCTCGCACCCCCAGTGGTCCGACCGCCGGATAGCGGCGGTGTGCGGCGTCGCCGCCAAGACCGTCGCCGGCCTGCGGCGGCGATCCCTGGACACGGGCCACCACCAGGACGTCCGGATCGGCCGGGACGGGCGCCGGCACCCGGTCTCGACAGAAGAGGGCCGGCGGTTGGCCGAGGCGATCGTGCGTCGCGAGCCCGATGCCAGCCTGCGCGAGGTGGCGCGCCGGTCAGGCATCTCGGTCGGGACGGCCTTCGACGTCCGCCGCAAGGCGCTCGGCGGCGGCGCCTGCGTCCCGGCCGGGCAGAAGGCCCCGGCACCGCCGCTCGCCGAGTTGGCAGCCGTCTCGTCCCCCGACGGGCTGCCGGCGACTGACCAGGAGCTCGCCGCCAACATCCGACTGCAGCTGGAGCGGCTCCGCCAGGATCCCGCGCTGCGCTACACGGACCACGGCAAGGCCCTGCTCCGGCTGCTCACCGGGACGCTCGCCTTCATCTCGCAGTCGTCGAACACCGCTGGCAACGTTCCCGCGCACTGCCACGAGTCGCTTCGTGTCGTCGCCCAGGCCTGCGCGGGGGGCTGGTACCAATTCAGCCAGATGCTGCCCGAGGAGCGCAGACGGCACCGGACGGTCGGGCGTTGAGCCTCGCCGCCAGGGGCAGCTCAGCCCGGTCCTGACATGCGGATCCACACCCTGCTGGACACCGCCGCGCGACGGCATCCCCAGCGCACCGCGGTCGTCGACCGGAGTCACCGGTGGAGCTACCAGGAACTCCGGCAGCGAAGCGTCAACCTGGCCGGTCGGTTCCGCGCACTGGGCCTGCTGCCGGGGGACCGGATCGCCGTGCGGTCCGGCGGCGCCGGCTTCGCCGCGATCCTGTTCGCGGCGTCGTACGCGGACCTGACGCTGGCGCCGCTGTCGGCCATGATGCGTCCGTTCCAACTTCGGGCGGTACTCGCTGACATCGAACCAGCCCTCGTGGTGGGGATCGACCCCGCAGCCGTCGAGGTGTCCGCCCGCACCTGGTCGTCGGGACAGTTCCGGGAGATCCTGGAGACGCTCGACGCGCCGGTCGGGGACGCGGACCAGACCGATGCCCGCCGTGCCGACGGTGGCCTGGAGGCGCCCGCCCTCCTGATGTACACGTCGGGCAGCAGCGCGCGGCCCAAGGGGGTGGTCTGTCCGCACGACAGCGTCCTCTTCGCGACCCGGGCGATCGGACAGGTCCTCGGCTACCGGCCGGACGACGTCGTGCTCTCCTGCGTGCCGCCCTCGTTCGACTACGGGCTCTACCAGCTCCTGCTCGCCACGGCTGCGGGCTCGCGGTGGGAGGCGCTCGAGGCAGGGGAGGGGATCGCCCTCCTCGAACGGATCACCAGCGCGGGGGCCACCGTCGTGCCCGTCGTGCCGGAGATCGCCACCGCGCTGCTCCGGCTGGCGGCCAGGACGGCGCTCCCGGTGCCGCAGCCGGTCCGGATGTTCACGAACACCGGCGCCCGGATGTCGCCACGGCTCGCAGACGGGCTGCGGGACGCGTTCCCGGGCGCGGCCGTGGTGCAGATGTACGGCCTGACCGAATGCAAGCGAGCCACGATCCTGGAGCCGGACGGCGACCTGGAACGCCCAGGGTCCGTCGGGCGCGCGATCCCGGGCACCGTCGTGCGGGTCGTCGACCGTCAGGGTCGACCGCTACCCGCCGGCGACGTCGGCGAGGTCGTCGTCGAGGGCGCGAACGTCATGGCCGGATACTGGCGCGACCGGCAGCTGAGCGCCGCCACCTTCCGGGCGACCGCGGCTGGCCGGCGGCTGCACACGGGCGACCGCGGCCACCTGGACGTCGACGGCCACCTGTATCTGCATGGTCGCGGCGATGACGTCTTCAAGCACCGGGGCGTGCGGTCGAGCATCGCCGAGATCGAGGCGGCGGCCATGGACATCGACGGCGTCGACGGGGCCGCCGCCGTCGCGCCGGACGAGGCGAACCCGCTCACCGTCGTGGTGGCCACCGTCCTGCCGGAGAACGACGTGCTGGCGGAGCTGGCGCGCCGCCTCGAACCGGCCAAGACGCCGGAGCGTTGCGTCGCGGTCCACGCGCTGCCGCTCACCCCGCACGGGAAGGTGGACCGTCAACAGATCCGGGCGATCGCGCGTTCGCACCCACCGCCGACCCCCGTTCAAGTGCGGATTCCTTGACGGTGTCCGGGGAGTTGCTAATCTGCCGATCTTGAATCTGGCCTCCGGTAGGTGACCACTGCTGCTGGGATGAGGACCGTATGTCGTCGCGACCCACCCGCCTTGAGGCGGTCGATCTCGACACCGCTGTCCATCCCCTGCTGCCGGGCCAGCTCGCGCACCACCGCGCCCTGTCGGGGACGGCAGAGCAGGGCGTGGCAGTCTGGATGTCCTACCAGGTCACCGGCCCGCTGGACGTCGCCGCATTCGTCGGCGCGGTGCGCTCGACGGTCGCCCGGCACGCGGCGCTGCGGATCGGTGTCACGACGCTCGACGGTGAACCTGTCCAGTGGGTCCGGCCGATGCCCGACGATCGCCGGCTCGTGGCGACGACCCAGGTCACGGCGAACGACACCGAGCAGTTCACCCGCTACGTGCGCTCCGTCCTCGCGGCGGACATCCGGCGCCCCTTCGACCTCGCGGTCGAGTACCCGTTCGTGCTGCGGTTGCTGCGGTTCACTCCGACTCTGCACGCCGTGCTCGGGGTGTTCTCCAACTACGCCGTTGACGCCACCGCGCGGATGATCGTCGTACGCGACCTGTGGGGCGCCTACTTCGGCGGCGGGACCGACGCCGACCCCGTGGACGCCGACTACCTCGCCGCGGTGACCGGCCAGGCCGCCGCCGCCGACTCGGCGCGCGCCCAGGCGGTGTCCGCGTACTGGCGGCAGCGTGGCCCGTGGCTGCCGCCCCGGTGCCAGTTCCTTCCGGGGCTCGGCGGGCCGTCCGCGACCGTCGCCCACACCGAGCTGCTGACCCTGGTCGAGGACGAGTGGAAGGACGTGCGCGAGCGCTGGCAGGCCGCCGGCTTCAGCACCGTCCAGTGGCTCCTCACGTTGTTCGCGGCCGCCGCGTTCCAGCTGACGCCGCAGGACCGCCTCGTCGTCTCGATGAAGCTGAACGGCAGGCGTCACGCCGACCAGGGCGTCGTCGGCATGTTCGACGTCGTCGTGCCGGTCGTGCTGGACCGGCCGGACCGGCCCGCCGACCTGCTGGTGCAGGTGCGGCGGGAGCTGTTGTCGGCGACCTCGCGCCGCACCGTCACGCGGCAGGCGTTGGACGACATGTGGGCGACGGCGGTCCGGCGCCTGGGCCGTCCGGTCCACGACACCCTGTCGATGACGTACCTGGAGGACACCGCCGACCGCGACGACGCCGACGGCGATGCGATCGCCATCGAGCGCGGCGCGTACACCCCGACGTTGGTCAGGACCGCCGACGGCCTGCGGATCGCCGCGAACGAGCGGCCCAACGGGCTGGGCGTCCGACTGACCGTCGACGGCGAGACCATGTCGCAGGCCACCTTCACCAGGTTCGTCGCCGCCTTCCGCGCACTGCTGGCCGGAGACGACCCGGCCAGCGCCGCGCCGGCGACGGAGAGCGGCCCCGGGCTCACGCCACTTCGCGCACCCGACGGTGCGGTCGTGCTGGTCGTCGACCTGGCCGAGGTGACCTCGGTCCTCGACTCGCACCCCGCGGTCGCCTCCGCCAGGGTCTCGGTGGAGGTCGCCGAGGACGGCGGATCGCGGCTCGCCGCCGAGGTGACGACCGCCGACGCCGGAGTCACGGCGGACGATCTCGCGAGCCACGTCCGTTCCCACGTCGCCGGCCGGCCGTTCCTGGCGGTCCCGGTGCGCATCGCGGTGGTGTCCGACACCGCCGCCGTCGAACGGTCCGAGGAGCTATTCATGGATGGAGTTGGTTGAGCGTGGAGAGTGTCCACGTCGACACGGTGATCGACGAGGAAACCCTTGACGCGGTGGCGAAGCGGGTGCTCACCGTGCCGCCGGTCGGCGACGCGCCGCGCTACACCGGTGCGATGCAGTTGGCCGAGCTGGAGATCGACAGCCTCGTCGTCGCGGAACTCATCGTCGAGTTCGAGCAGGAGCTGGGTGTACTGCTGGACGTCGTCGCCGTCGACCGGATGGAGACGCTCGCGGACCTCTGCCGGGCGCTGCAACCGGCAGCAGGCTGAGCCATGCCCGTGACTATCCATGCCGATCCGCTGGCGCAGCGGATCGTCCGGCTGCGAGAGGCGGTCGCGGCGACCGGCCTGCGCCACCTCGCGGTCGAGGTGGCCTCCGGGCCGGATCTCGTGGTCGCACTGCGTGCGCTCCGCCCGCTCGACGCGTCCGTGGTCGTGGTGGGTCCGACCGTCACCGCGTCGGCGCTGGCGGAGCTGCGCCCGCAGGCCGTGCTGAACGTCGCGAGCGGGCGGATCCAGCCCACCGAGGAGGGCAGCCGGCCCTCCGGCGCAGGGCAGGGCGGGCTGTGGATCTTCTCGTCGGGCACCACGGGTACCCCGACCCCGACCTACTGGCCCTGGCCGGAGCTGACCCGCGGCGCCGACTGGGACACCGCGCACCGTGACGAGAGGTGGGGGATCGGCTACGCACCCTTCACCTACGCCGGGGTGGAGGCCGTGAGCCAGGCGTTGGGCCGGGCTGCCAGCATCGACTTCCTCACCCCGACCGACCTGGCCGTCGGGACGGGCGCACGCTACGACGTCGTCGCCGGCACCCCGTCGTTCTGGCGGATGGCGGCGCTGCACCGGGGGACCGACGAGGCCCGACCGCAGGTGCACACCGTCTCGATGGGCGGCGAGCCGGTGGACGCCCAGCTGCTACGGCTGATCGAGTCGGCGTTCGCGCCGCAACGCGTCCTGCAGTTCTACGCCAGCACCGAGCTGGGCCGGATCGCCACCGTCTCCGACGGGCTGCCGGGCCTGCCGCTCTCCGTCCTCGACGGGTACGGGCCGACCGGGAAGGCGCTGACGGTGCGTGACGGCGAGCTGCTCCTGTCCCCGGCGCCCGGCGCACCGTACCTGCCGACGGGGGACGAGGCGGCGATCCACGGTGGGCGCCTGCACATCCTCGGGCGACGCGGCGAGGTCATCAACGTGGGTGGGGTGAAGGTCGTGCCCGGCCACGTGGCCCGGCTGCTGCGGGAACTCCCGGACGTCGTCGCGGTCCGCGTCTACCCGGTGCGCAGCAGCGTGCTCGGCGCCGTCGTCGGCGCCGACGTCGTCACGCCGCCGGGCGCCGACCGTGACCTGGTCGTGCAGCGGGTCAAGGCCCATGCCCGCCGCGTACTGGCCCCGGCGGAACAACCGCGTCGCGTCACCGTCGTCGACCAGCTTCCGACGGCACCGTCCGGAAAGGCGGCCCGCGGTGAGTGAGGCGCTCGGGACGGTGTTCGTCACCGGCGGTACCCGGGGCATCGGACTGGCTGTCACCCGGCAGCTGCTGACCGTCGGTTACCGGGTGGTCGCCGTGGCACGGACCGCTCCCAGCGAGTTCGCGGCCCTGCGGGAGTCCGTCGGTGACCCGCTGACGTTCCTCGCCGCCGACCTCACCAGCGGCGACGATCGGCTCGCGGTGGCCAACCGGCTCCGGGAGCGCGCCGATCTCCACGGTCTCGTCAACAACGCGGGGGTGGCGAGCGCGGCTCTGCACGTGGCCGCCGCACGGTCGGACATGACCCGGATGTGGCAGCTCAACGTCGAGGTCCCGATGTCCCTGTCCCAGGCGGCGGTCAAGGCGATGTACCGCCGTGGCGGACGCATCGTCAACATCACCTCGATCGCGGCCCATCGGACCTTCCGTGGGCTCGGCGCGTACACCGCGACCAAGTGCGCTCTGGAAGGGTTCTCGAGGGTGCTCGCCGCCGAGGTCGGCAGCCGGGGCATCACGGTCAACTGCGTCGCTCCGGGCTTCATCGACACCGCCATGACCGCATCGATCGAGGACGGCCTCCGCGCCGCGATCAATCGACGGAACATGCTCAACCGGGCCGCCACCGTCGCCGACGTGGCGCGGTCGGTCGAGTTCCTGCTCTCACCCGCCGCGGAGGCCATCACCGCGCAGGTGCTCCGGGTCGACTCGGGCAGCGGCGGATGAGCACGCTGGACAAGACCGGGCAGGCGGAACAGGCCCCCCGGCCGCCGGAGGCGACGAGCCTACCGACGGAGTTCACCGACCGACGGCAGCGCTTCCGGCGCGAGGCGTTGCGTCACCACGGCGTCAACCGGGAGGCGGGCGACGCGGTGGAGCTCGGCTGGCGGGCGCTACCCGGCCTGGCCGCGTTGCGCAGCCTGCGGTGGCGCAACGTGCGGGCCGCGCTGCGGGTCTCGCGCACCCGGGTTCCGGTCGTGCTCCAGTCGCAGATGAGCGAGTGTGGGGCCGCCGCGCTGGCGATGGTCCTCGCCTACTTCGGTCAACCGGTCCCCCTCGACGAGTTGCGCACCGAGACCAACACGGGCCGGGACGGGGTCGCGGCCCGCGCGATGCTCGCTGCCGCGCGGCGGCGCGGCCTGGTCGCGCGCGGAGTCCGGGTCTCCATCGAAGGGCTGCGCAACCTCCCCCCGGCGACCATCCTCTTCTGGAACTTCATCCACTTCGTCGTGTTGGAGCGGGTGACCGACACCCACCTGTACATCGTCGATCCGGCCTTCGGCCGGCGTAAGGTCAGCCTGGCCGAGGCCGGCAAGGCGTTCACCGGTGTGGCGCTGGAGTTCCATCCACCGGTCGGCGCCACGACGTCGCGGCGAGGGGCCGACGCCCGGAACCTCGGCGCGAGCCGCCTGCCGTACCTGTCGAAGTTCTTCCCGCGTACGGCCGCCTGGGTTCCCCTCGCGCTGACCTCGGTCGCGCTGACCCTGTGCGGCCTGGCGGTGCCGGCCGCCTCCACCTACGTCGTGCACCGGGCGGGCCAGCCCGGCGAACCGGTCAGCGCCTGGCTGCTGTTCGGGGCGGCGGTCGTGCTGTTCGCGATGTACTTCTGGATGCAGACCGTCCGTCGGCTGGCCCTGCTGTCCGTGCAGACCCTCGCCGACAAGTCGGTGACCCTCGGAGCGGTCCACCACCTCGTCGCCCTGCCGTTCGACTACTTCGCCCAGCGCCACACCGGCGACCTCTCCATGCGGGTCCGCACCAGCAACGCGGTCCGTCAGATCCTGACGGGATCCGCGCTGTCGGCCGTGCTCGACGGGGTGCTGGTGCTCGTGTACGGCGGGCTCATCGTCGTCGCGGACCGGCGTCTCGGCGCGCTGGTGCTCACCCTCGCCGTCGCCCAGCTCGCTCTGCTCGCGTTCAGCTGGCGCAAGCAGGAATACCTGACCGCGGCGTTGTTGGAGGCGCAGGCGAAGAGCCACACCGAGCTGTTCCAGTTGCTGGACAGCGTGCCGACGCTGAAGGCCTCCGGGCTGGAGGGCGCCGCGGCGGAGACCTGGAGCCACACGTTCGTCGCCGAGGTGAACGCCAGGACCCGCAGCCGGCGGTTCCTCGGCGTGTGCGAGGCCGTCAGCACCGCGATCCAGTTCCTCGCTCCGCTCGCCGTGCTCGCCGCCGGTCTGGTCCTGCTCGGTCGCGGCGAGATCTCCCTGTCCCGGGTGGTGGGCTTCTCCGCCCTGGCCATGGGAATGTTCGTACCGCTGGCGAGTCTGGTGCAGACCGGGCTGGAGGTCGCCGGCCTGAGGGCCACGTTGACCCGGCTCGCCGACATCCTGGACGCGCGACCGGAAGCCGGCCCGGACGCGGTGGTGCCGTCCCGCGTCACCGGCGCCATCACGCTCGACGACGTGCGGTTCGCCTATCCGGGCGCGCGGACGCCGGCGCTCGTGGACGTCAACGCACAGATCGAGCCCGGGCAGTTCACTCTCATCCTCGGTGAGTCCGGCTCCGGCAAGTCGACGCTCGCCATGCTGCTGGCGGGGCTCTACCTGCCCAGCGCCGGCACGGTGTCCCTCGACGGCACGCCGACGGATCAGCTGGACCGGCCGGCCGCGCGGCGGTCGATGGCGTACGTCCGGCAGGACGCCCGGCTGTTCGGCGGAACCATCCGGGAGAACATCGCGCTCGGCCGGCCGGAGTGCTCCCTGGAGGACGTCATCGCCGCTGCCCGGCTGGCCGAGGTCCACGACGACATCGACGCGATGCCGATGCGGTACGAGACGCTGCTCGGCAGTTCCGGGGCGGGCCTGTCCGGTGGGCAGATCCAACGCATCTCCCTGGCGCGGGCCCTGCTGCGGAACTCCGAGCTGCTGATCCTCGACGAGGCGACCAGCGCCCTCGACCGGCTCACGGAGGACCGCATCATGGCCAACCTGCGCCGGACCGGGCGCTCGCTGGTGGTCGTCGCCCACCGCCTCTCCCATCCCGAGGCCGCCGACCAGATCCTCGTCATGAGCGACGGCAGGCTCGTCCAGCGTGGCCGCCACGAGGACCTGATGGCCGAGGACGGTCTGTACCGGCGCCTCGTGGGAGGTGCCTCGTGACAGCCGAGCGTTGGCTCGACCGGCAGGCGCTCGACGCCCTGCTGCCGCTGATCCTGCAGGTGCCGCACTCGCATCGGCGCTTCGAGATGGACGCCGCCACGGCCGCCGCCGAGTACCAGATCGACGGGCCGGGCCTCGACGTCCTCGTCGCCGCCGGTCTGCCCTCGGCGGCCGGCGCGGACGGCCTCCTGTTCGACGCCACCGACCTGCGCAACGTCTCGGTGCACCTGGACCCGCGCTCGCGCGGGCGCAAGGTCCTCTCCTGGTGGATCCGCGAGCTGGGGCGCCCGACCGCCCACGCCCGCTACCGGATGGACTACGTGGCGCAGTGCCCGGAGCCCGGGCACGACGAGCCGTGCCGGTGGCGCCTCGCGGTGCCGGACGACGCCTGGCACGAGACGACGTCGGTACAGAACCGGGGCGGCGTGCTGCACTCGGTGACGTTCGACCGGCCGCGGACCTGGCCGGAACTGCCGACCGCGGTGCTCGACCTGCTGGCGGAGACCCGGCACATCCGGTTCCTCTGGCTGCCGGAGACGTTGCGCGCCGACAGCGCCTTCGTCCGTGACACCGGGATCGGCGACTGCGTCGGCGTGGCCCACCTGCTGGTCGAGGAGGCCCGCAGGCGGGGACTGACCGCCCGGTTCTCCTTCGGCAGGTCGCTGACCCCACCGATCTCCGCATCGCACTCGTGGGCGGAGTTCCAGGTCGACGGGGTCTGGGTCCCGGTCGACCCGGTGCTCCTGGACGCCCTTGGGCAGTGGGGCATGGCCGGGCCAGAGTGGCAGCGCGACCGCTCGCTCGGTGCCATTCTCGGCCGCGTCGGACCCAGCTGGCGCGACCTGGTGACGCATGCCGGTCAGCCGGTTTTCGCGAGATTCCCAACCTACCGCGACACGGGAGGGTGACATGGTGGATTGGCCACCCGCCTTTGAACCACTCATTCGGGAGCGCAGTCGGCTGCTCAGTGCCGACTCGCCCCTGGAACCTGACCAGAGCCTGACCGAGCTCGGTGTCGACTCGCTGGAAGTGGTCGAGTTGATCGTCAACCTGGAGACCGAGTTCGACATCGAGATCCCACCCGAGCTGTTGCAGCCGGAGGTCTTCGCGACTCCGGGCACCATCTGGAACGCGGTCAGGAGTCTGATGTGACCGGCCCCGTCGAGGAGAGACACGCGGACATGCACCAGTCGTGGGAGCGGCTCACCACGGTCGCCGCCAGGTTGAGCGACCAGGCGCGGGACCAGCGCTACCACGTCTTCGACATCTTCGACTGGCCGGCGGAACTGCCGACGGACCAGTTCTGGATGAGCCCGGAGTTGACGACGTGCTACGGCACCGCGGTGTGGGACCGCCTGTCGGATGCCGAACGGGTGCGCCTGACCCAGGCCGAGGCGGTGAACTTCTTCAGTCTCAACGTCCACCTCATCCGCGAGCTGATCGGCGAGGTGGCCGGGCGGATCTACGACACGCGGTACCCGGGCCTGTCGGAGTTCTTCCACGACTTCATCCACGAAGAGAACGAACACATGTGGTTCTTCGCCCAGTTCTGCCAGCGGTACGGGGGGAAGGTCTACAAGACCAAGCGCGTCGCCGGCACCGCGATCGAGGGTGGCCCCGCCATCCGTGACCTCGTCATCTTCGGTCGCATCCTCATCGCGGAGGAGCTGTGCGACTACTACAACGCGAAGATGGCGACCGACGGCCGGCTGCCGCACATCGCGCAGCAGATCAACGCCGTCCACCACCAGGACGAGTCGCGACACATCGCCTTCGGTCGGCAGATGATGCGGGCGCTGTACGAGGAGGCGAAGCAGAGCGCGACGCCGGAGGAGATGGCGGGAGCCGGGACGTACCTGTCCCGCTACGTCAGCTCGTGCCTGCGGGCGTTCTACCACCCCGAGGTGTACGCGGACGCCGCCCTTCCCGAGGCCAGGCGGGTCCGCGCCGAGGTGCTCGGCGACCAGTACCGTCAGGAGTTCCATCGGACCGTGATGCACAAGACCACCCGCTTCTTCGACCGGTTGGGGCTCTTCACGGAAGACACGGTGGCCTGGTGACCGGTCAGCTGCCACGACGTCTGCTGCACGAGTGGTTCATCGCCGGCCTGGCGACGGCGCCGGACCGGGTCGCGCTGCGGATCGGTCGCCAGGAGTGGACGTACACGGAGCTGGACCAGGTGGCCCGGCGCTGGGCCGGCGGGCTGGTCGCGTGCGGGGCGCGGAGCGTCGGCATCCTCGCGGTGCGCAGCATCGAGTCGTACGCCGGGCTCCTCGCCACGCTCTACGCCGGCGCGACGGCGGTGCCGCTCAGCCCGGGCTTCCCCGCCGCGCGTACCTGCCGGATGGCGGCGCAGGCCGGCGTCGACACGCTGATCGTCGACCGGTCGGGGACGGCGGCGCTTGCGCACCTCACGGCGGCCCTGCCCGGCCTCGCCGTGGCGGCGCAGGCCACGACGCCGCTGGACGCCCTGCCCCGGGCCGGCTACGACGACGTGGCGTACGTGCTGTTCACCTCTGGCTCCACCGGCCGGCCCAAGGGCGCGGCGATCACGCACGCCAACATGGACAGCTTCCTGCGGTACAACCTCGACCGTTACGACCTCGGCCCGGGCGACGTGTGCTCGCAGACCTTCGACCAGACCTTCGACCTGGCGATGTTCGACCTCTTCGTGGCCTGGGGCGCCGGTGCCACCGTGGTGTCCACACCGCCGCAGGTGTTCACCGCGCTGCCGGAGTTCCTGGCCGCCGAGCGGGTGACGTTCTGGTTCTCCGTGCCCAGCGCCATCGCTCTGGTGCGGCGCCGGGGTGGGCTGACTCCCGGCTCGATGCCGACGCTGCGGTGGAGCCTCTTCTGCGGTGAGGCGCTGCGCATGACGGATGCCGAGGACTGGCAGCGGGCGGCGGCCGGATCGGTGGTGGAGAACCTGTACGGCCCGACCGAGCTGACCATCGCCTGCTCCGCGCACCGGTTGTCCGAGGACTCCGCCGACCTCGCCGTGCACGGCGTCGTCCCCATCGGCGCGCCGTACCCGCATCTCGGATACCGCATCGTCGAGGACGGCGTCGATGGCACCGAGGGCGAGCTGTGCGTGACCGGGCAGCAGATGTTCCCCGGGTATCTCGATCCGGCCGACGACGAGGGCCGCTTCCACGACGGCGACTCGGTGCGCTGGTACCGCACCGGCGACCGGGTCCGGGAGTGCGCCGGCGGTGAACTCGTCTATCTCGGTCGGGTCGACCGGCAGGTGAAGGTCCGCGGCTACCGGGTCGAGCTGGACGAGCTGGAGTGGCACGTCGGGCAGTTGCCGGGGGTGGAACGGGCCGTCGCGGTGGCGTTCGAGGCGGCCGGGCGGACGGAGCTGGCGGTGTTCTACGTCGGCACGCCGGGCGTGGACATCCGTCGCCCGATGTCCTCGATCCTGCCGGGATACATGGTTCCGCTGCTGTGCCGCGACATCGACGCGTTCCCGCACACGGCGAACGGCAAGATCGACCGTGGGGTGCTCGCCGCGCGGGCCCGTGACCTCGTGGCCGGCGGACAGGTCACCCATGCGTGAGAGCCGGCTGCGCCCGCTGGCCGACTCCACCCTCGGGGCGATGCTGTCCATCCGACGCTTCGAGTACGCGGTCCTCGACCTGCTCGGCCGGGGACTGATCCCGGGCACCAGCCACACCTGCCTCGGCCAGGAGTACGTTCCGGTCGTGGTCGAGTCCCTGCTGTGCCCCGACGACGAGGTGTTCAGCAACCACCGGGGACACGGCCACTTCCTGGCGCGGTACGACGATCCGGCGGGGCTGCTCGCCGAGCTCGCCGGCCGTGAGGGCGCGTTGTGCGGCGGGATGGGCGGTTCGCAGCACATCCGCCGCCCGGGCTTCATGTCCACCGGCATCCAGGGGCAACTGGTGCCGGTCGCGGTGGGCACCGCCTTCGACATGCGGCGCACCGGAACGAACTCGATCTCCGTGGTGTACGTCGGGGACGGCACCTGGGGCGAGGGGGTGGTGTACGAGGCGCTCAACCTCGCCGCGCTCTGGCGGGTGCCGATGGTCGTCGTCGTCGAACACAACGGGATCGCCCAGTCCACCCCGACCTCGGCACAGATGGCCGGTAGCGTCGCCGACCGCTGTGCCGCCTTCGGCATCCGCCACGTCGAGGTGACCGGCATCGACGTCGACGCCATCCGGGCCAGCCTGGCGCCGCTCGTCGCCGCCGTACGTCACGACGGGTCTCCGTTGGTGGTCGAGTTCGACACGGTGCGGCTCGGCCCGCACAGCAAGGGCGACGACACCCGCACGCCGGCGGAGCTCGAGGCCCTCGCCGGGCGTGACTGGTACCCGCACTACCGCGCGGCATTCCCGGAGCAGGTCGACCGCCTGGACGCGGCGGCGACCGGGAAGATCCGCGACGTGGTCGAGTCGGTACTCGCCCGACCGCTGATCGGCGCCGGTCATGGCTGAGCCGGGGGCCGAGCGGGTCGGGGAGGGCCTCAACCGTGCCCTGGCGACCCTGCTCGCGGAGAGGCCGGATCTCCATCTGATCGGCGAGGACATGGCCGATCCGTACGGCGGCGCCTTCGGCGTCACCCGCGGGCTGTCCACCGGGTATCCCGAACGGGTCCTCAGCACTCCGATCAGCGAGCAGGCGATCGTGGGCTTCGCGGTCGGCCTGGCCCTGCGGGGCCGGGAGGCGGTGGTCGAGGTGATGTTCTCCGACTTCGCCACCCTGTGCTTCGACCAGATCGTCAACCTGGCCAGCAAGGCCGTCACGATGTACGGCGAACCGGTGCGGATGCCGCTGGTGATCCGGTGCCCGACGGGGGGCAACCGCGGATACGGGCCCACCCACAGCCAGAGCCTGCAGAAGCACTTCGTGGGCGTGCCCAACCTCGCCGTGCACGAGCTGAGCCCGGTGCACGACGCGCACGCCACACTGGCCCGCATCCTCGACTCGGGGGCTCCCGCGATGTACTTCGAGGACAAGGTGCTCTACGGCCGTCGACGGTTCGGCGCGGCGGCCGGAGACGAGCTGTTCCACTGCGAGCGGATCGGTGGCGCCTGCGACTTCGCCGTGTTGGGCGTGCGCGGGGTCGACCGGGCCGACGTCGTGGTCATCGCACCGGGCGGCCTCACCGACAGGGTGCTCGGCGGGATGCGGGGTGCCTATCTGAGTGACGAGATCGCGGTGCGTGCGGTGGTGCCGTCGCGGCTCTATCCGTTCGATCCCGCGCCGCTGGCTGCTCTGGTCGCCGGGGCCGGACGGGTGGTGGTCGTCGAGGACGCGACGGCCGGCGGCACGTGGGGGGCCGAGGTGGCTCACACCATCCACCAGCAGATGTGGGACCTGCTGTCCCAGCCCGTCCGGCTGCTCCACGCGCCGCCGAGCACGATCCCCGCCGCACCCCACCTCGAGCGTGCGGTGCTGGTCCAGGCGGACGACATCCGCGCCGTGGTGACGGCGGTCGCCGGTGGGTGACATCCGGCTGCCGCGGCTCAACGCGACCGACGAGGAGTACACGCTGATCGAGTGGCTGGTCGGCGACGGGGCGCCGGTCGAGGCGGGCACCGCGGTAGCTCTGGTGGAGACCTCCAAGGCGGCGCACGAACTCGTCGCGGACGACGCCGGCATCCTGTGGCAGCGGACGTCCGCACCGTCGACCTGCCGCCCCGGGGAGATGGTGGCGACCGTCGGCGGGGACGACCGCCCGCCGCCGGTGCGGCAGGCTTCCGATCCGGATCCGATCACCATCACCGAGCCGGCCCGGCGGCTGATGGCTGAACACGGTGTGGCGGAGGCGGACGTACGGTCGATCGGCAAGCCGGTCATCGCGCGGTCGGACATCGAACAGCTGGTCGCCGGGCAGGCGCCGCCGGCCACGGCCGAGCGGGTGACCGTGTCCGCGGCCCAACGACGGGTCGCCCGTACGGTGTCCACCTCGCACCGCGAGATCCCCGCCGCGTACACGGTCGTCAAGGTGGTCGCCGATCGACTGAAACAACGCCTGCGTGCCGAGGCGGCGACCATCGGCTTCGTCGGCATCCCGGAGCTGGTGGTCGAGGCGATCGCGGCGCGGCGGGCGGAGTTCCCGCTGTGCTTCGCGCGAGCGGAGGGCGATCAGGCGGCGACGGTTCTGCCGGGAGCGCACGTCGGTGTCACCATCGACGTCGGGAGGGGCCTCTACCTGCCGGTCGTCGCCGACGCCGACACCCGGCCGCTGCGGGACGTCGCCGCCGACCTGTTGCGGTTCCGTCGCGCCGCCGTGCGCGGGGAATTCGCCGAGGCGGATCTGGCCGGGTCGAACATCGCGCTCACGATACATACGGACGCGGACGTCGTGCATGCGCAGCCGCTCATCTTCCCGGAACACACATGCGCGGTCTCTCTCGCCTCGATGCAGCGCGAGTTGGTGCTTCAGAATGATGGCTCGGTCACCACCAGTGACTATTTCCACCTGGGTTTGGCATACGACCATCGTTTTGTCAACGGTCGGTCGGCGGTGGCGTTCCTGCGCGCGGTCAAGGCCGATCTGGAGGCCGGTTGATAGCCCTCTGACAGTTGTCAGTTGAACGCGACCAACGCGACATCGCCCGTGGACATGACGGAGGTATCCTATGGCCCCCAGCCCGCTATGGAAGGGCTGTCGATCCGTGTGGAACCTGTGGACTTGAGTCCGCCGCCACGGCTTGCGGATCGAACCCGTCGGGTGGACAAGGACCGATGATGCGGAAAGGGGTGAACCAACATGACCGAGGTTACTTTCGAGGCTGTCGACATCCGTGAGATGGCCGACGAGGAGCTGGACGATGTGGTGGGCGCGGCCCGCTGCATGTGATTCGTCCGACCATCTGGTCGGGTGCAGTGACCGATGATGCGGGGAGGGGGTGAACCAACATGATCGAGGTGACTTTCGAGGCTGTCGACATCCGTGAGATGGCCGACGACGAGCTGGACGATGTCGTCGGCGGCCCGATGGCCTGCCAGTAAGGCGGCAGGAGGCGCTTGGGCACCTCGCTCAGGCGCCTCCGTCCGCCTTGTCGGTGACGTGGGCGGCGGGTCCCGTGTCGCACCTGCCGGCATTGGCGGGGATCAGACGGTCACGGTCCGGAACCGGCCGTGACCGATGGTTACGGTTATGGAACGAGCCGCAGTGCCCGACCCTTTCTCAGGCGTGTCTCCTGGCCGTTTTGTTCGAGAAAAGGGGTCACCCCGTACGGGCGTTTTTTTGGGTCAGAGGCATGACCACCGGCCAGCATTTGTCATGATAGTTTCCCCCCATGGATGCTGATGTTTCTGGGGCCGTGGACACGTTCCAGCGGGCCTTTTACAAGAGCAAGGTGTGGCGTCGCCGGACATGGCTCGGCGTGGCGTGTCACCAGAATCCGATGGACATGTGGATGATCCAGGAGATCATTCAGGAGACGCGACCTGATCTGATCATCGAGACCGGCACCCGACACGGTGGGTCCGCACTCTATTACGCGACCATGCTCGGACTCGTCGGTAACGGCCGGGTCGCCACGGTCGACGTCAAGCCCGAACATCTCGCCGGACCGAGCGGCTGGATCGACGGCGAAGGAATGGCGGTCGACTCGCCGTACTTCGACCGGGTCGACACCATGACCGGGTCGTCCGTCGACCCTGCCGTCGTCGCCCAGATGCGGGAAAAGGCGCAGGCCGTCGAGCGGGTCATGGTGATCCTCGACAGCGACCACAGCAAGCAGCACGTCCTCGCGGAACTCGCGGCGTACGCCGACCTGGTGACGCCGGGCTGCTACCTGATCGTGCAGGACACCAACCTCAGCGGGCACCCGGTCCAGGCGGGGCCGTGGGAACCGGGCGACGGGCCCTGGGAGGCGCTCGAGGAATTCCTGCCCGATCAGCGCTTCGAAGTCGACAGGTCGAAGGAGGAACTGATGTTCACCTGGTTCCCTGGCGGCTATCTGCGGCGAGTGTGAGGATGCCCGACGCGCAGTCGCCATCGCACCAGCCACCAACTTGATCCTTGACGCCCGGGGCCCTGTGGGGATCGTGACCGGGAACGGAAACAGCCCTTGGTCGATGCTCTTCCTGTCCGGAGAAGGGCGTCAGTAGCCAAGGGCTGTTCCGGTGGCCAGTCGTATCGACCCTCTTGCCGAGATTCATTCACGAGCGTAGGAAGGACAGCACGCTCCACCCACCATCGTCGGCCCCCGCATCGGACCACGCTCCGGTGTCGAAGGAGATGCGCGTGACCACACCCAGACGGCTCCGTCTCGCCGTGTCCGTGCTGGTGACCGCAGGAGCCGTCCTGCTCGGCGCAGCCGCCGCTGCGGCGCCACCCGCGTCTCCCGCACCGGCCGGGCCCCAGGGCTGCGACCCGATCGACCCGACGGCCTGCCTGCTGCCGTTCCCGAACGACTACTTCACCGTGCCGGATCGGAGCAGCCCGACCGGCAAACGGGTGCGGTTCGCGGCCTCCGCCATGCCCGCCAACGCGCAGGGAAACCCGATCGACCCGACGGAGTGGAACCGGCAGGACGGGTTCAGTCCCGGCTCGCCGATCCTGGTGCGGGTGCCCGGCCTCGACGCCGCGGCGAGCGGCATCGCGCCGGTCACCGACATCGGTCGCTCGCTGGCGCCGGACGCGCCGATCGTGCTGCTCGACGCCCGCACCGGCAGGCGTACGCCGTACTGGGCCGAGCTGGACGCGCACGCGGCCGGCCAGCCGCAGCGGCAGGTGCTGATCATCCGGCCGGCGGTGGCGCTGACCGAGGGCACCCGCTACGTCGTCGGCCTGCGCGGCCTGCGCGACGGCACCGGTGCGCTGATCCCGGCACCGAAGGGATTCACGGCGTACGTGACCGGCGCCGGCCTCGACCGCCGGGACCGTCGCGCACCGCAGATGAAGCGGATCCTCGCCGACCTGGGCCGGGCCGGCGTCAAGCGGCACAGCCTCTACCTGGCCTGGGACTTCACCGTGGCCAGCCGACACGGTCTGACCGGGCGGACGCTGGCGATCCGCGACGGCGCGTTCGCCTCCCTGCGCCGCGCCGCACCGTCGTTCACCGTCACCCAGGTCACCGACTACCCGCCGGAGCAGGAGCCGCTGATCGCCCGGCAGGTGACCGGCACCATCGGCGTACCGTCCTACCTGAGCGGCGACGGCGGGCCCGGCTCCCGGCTGCACTACGGGCCGGCCGGCGGCGGTGGGACGCCACCGACGCCGAACGCCCTTCCCACACCGTCCGGCACGACGGTGGCGGCGGACTTCGTCTGCAACATCCCGCGTAGCGCCTCCGCCGCGAGGCCGGCGCACCTCTCGCTCTACGGCCACGGCCTGCTCGGCAGGCCGACAGAGATCAACGCCGGCAACGTCAGGACGATGTCGCACACGTACGACTTCACCTTCTGCGCGACCAGCTGGATCGGCATGGCCGCCGCCGACGTCCCCTACGTGGCCGGCGCCTTCACCGACCTCAGTGCCTTCCCCGCGGTGGTCGACCGGTTGCAGCAGAGCTACCTGAACTTCCTCTTCCTGGGCCGGACGATGATCCACCCGGGCGGGTTCGCCGCCCACCCGGCGTTCCGGGACGCCACCGGACGGCCGTTGATCGACGTGGCCGGCGGCCTGCACTACGACGGCAACAGCCAGGGCGGCATCAACGGCGGCGCGCTCACCGCCATCGCCCAGGACTGGACCCGGTCGGTGCTCGGCGTGCCGGGAATGAACTACTCCACGCTGCTGCAACGCAGCGTGGCCTTCACCCCGTTCCAGGCGATCATGGATGGCCACTACCCGGACAAGGCCGACCAGCAGCTGATCCTCGCGCTGTTGCAGATGTTGTGGGACCGCTCGGAGGCCAACGGGTACGCCCAGCACATGACCGACCGGCCGTTGCCGGGCACCCCGGCGCACCAGGTGCTGATGCACGTGGCCTTCGGCGACCAGCAGGTCTCCACGGTCGCGGCGGAGGTCCAGGCGCGCACCATCGGCGCCCGCCTGCACACCCCCGCGCTCGCCGACGGCTGGTCACCGGACGTGCGGCCGTACTGGGGAATCGCGCCGATCCGCAGGTACCCGTACGCCGGCTCGGCGATGGTGGTCTGGAACAGCGGCGCGGCGTACGCGCCACCGCCGACGAACCTCGCCCCGGCCGGGCCGGAGTACGGCGACGACTCGCACGAGTTCCCGCGCGCCCAGGCCGCGGCCCAGCGACAGAAGGCGGTCTTCCTGCTCACCGGCAAGGTGATCGATGTCTGCGGGCGGAAGCCCTGCGCGTGACGCGGTGACCCTGTCGGCCCGTGACATGATTCCGTCATGGGCAGACAGCAGGACACCGGCGGAACCGACCGTCACAGTGGGTCAGGTGCCGGCGCGGACGATGCGGCGGGTGGCAGCGTCGACGCGCGACTCGCCGTCGCACAGGACCCCGCGACGCCACAGATGACCCTCATCGACCTGGCGTCCGATCCGTCGGCCGTGGTCCGCAAGGCGGTGGCGAGCCGCACCGACGCGCCCGCGCAGGCACTGCGACCGCTGACCCGGGACCGTGACCGTGATGTCCGGGAGGCCGTGGCGAGGAACCCCTCGACCTCGATCGGCAACCTCCTGCTGCTCGTCAAGGACGCCGACCGGTGGGTCCGCTGGGCGGTCGCCGGTAACCCGGCCTGCAACGAGTCGATTCGCCGGGTGATGGCGGAGGCTCCCGACAAGGAGCTTCGCGGTCTCCTCGCGGAGACGCGCGAACTGGAGCACGAGCTGGCCGCGCGGCTGGCCGACGACGTCTCACCCGAGGTGCGGGAGAGACTCGCCACCCACACCCACGACCCCGACGTGATCACCATGCTGATGGCCGATCGCACCGCGCGCGTACGCAAGGGGCTCGCCCGCAACCCGCGGACCACCACCGCCCAGCGCAGCGCGCTCGCCCAGGATCCCGTGGTGGACGTCCGGGTCGCGCTGGTGCTCGCCGTCGAGCTGGACGAGGCGGACCTGCGACGCCTGGTCGACGACCGTTCGGTACAGGTGCGGATGGCGATGGCGACGTCGGAGCTGGTTCCGCCGCACATCCGGCAGGCGCTCGGCCGCGACCCCGACGAGATGGTTGCCGGCGCGGCGCGGGACTTCCGCTCAGGTGCGGGCAGCGCCACGGTGGTACGGGCTCCGCGCATCGGTCACCGGGCTCCCGGGACCGGCCGGGACCGACCGGGCGGCGCCCGGCGCTGAGGCGGGTTGGCGCCGGGCGCTGAGGCCGGGGTGGCGACCCCGGCGCCGTTCCGCGTGGCTGTCACACGTGGGCCTCGGCTCGGGCTGGAGCCTGCCGGGTGATCGTGAAGCGGCGGAGTTGGGGAGCGATCGCGGAGACCAGCCCCACTCCGGCGAGGCAGGTGAGCCCGCCCACGAGCAGAGCGGTGCCGCCGGACGCCCCCGTCGCGACCAGTCCCGCGCGGAGGCCACCGAGGTGTGGCCCGGCGGCGCCGACGATGTGTTCGAGGGAGGCGACTCGTCCGCGGTGGGTTTCCGGCGTCGACGACTGCACGATGGTGCCACGTGACACGACGGACCAGGTGTCGGCGGCGCCGGCGAGGGCGATCAGGGCGAGCACGACGGGGAGTTGGCTGCTCAGGCCGACTCCGGCCAACGCTGCGCCCCAGGCGGCGGACGCGGTGGTGCCCAGCCACAGACGGCGGAAGGTGGGGTGCCCCCGCAGCGGGCGGATGTCGACCAGTGCGCCGAGGGGACCCATCAGGGGTCTTCCTTGAGGGCCCGGGCCAGGTTGTCGTCGAGCCGCTGCCGGAAGGAGCGCCGGGCGAGAGCGGCGTTGATGTCCTTGACCACCTGGGTGAGCGGGTACGGGATCTCCGCCTCCAGATCCCGCACCGTCGCTTCGGTCGCCCGCCACTCCGCCTGGAGAAGTGGCAGGAGTTCGCGTCCTCGTGCACTGAGCCGGATGCGCCGGGTCCGGCCGTCGCTGCCCTCCGCGCTGTCCGCGAAACCGGCGGCGCGCATCGCGGCGGCGGTCTGGCTCATCGCCGAGTGGGTCACCTCGACGGCGGTCGCCAACTCCTGGATCGTCATCGGCCCGTGCCGGCCCAACTGGATCAGGGGGCCCACGAAACGGTTGCGCAGCCCGGTGATGCCGGCCTGGTCGTACAGCTGCGCGATGTCCTGATCCATCGCGTGCAGCATCTGCCACAGCGGGCGCCAGCGACTGTCGAGGAGATCGGGGTTGTCGGGCTGTCCTTCACCGTCTGCCACCCCGGCACTGTACCGGAAATATATAAGAACTGTTACAACGGCCGCCTGGAGCCCGCACGCGGCGCAGGCACCCGCAGTCGGCCGTCCGGAGCCCGCGTTCGGCGGAGGCGCCGCCGGTACGTGGTCGCCCGGTGTCTGCTGTCCCATGAGCTTCCCGTCGCACCGGCATCGGCGAGGCGGTCGACGGCAGACTCGGCGAACGCGACCGGGCGCAGCTGCGGCGACGCCTCGACATGGCCGCCACGGGTCCGGTCGGCGACCACCTGCGGCCGCTGGCCGTCGCGCTGCTGGAGCTGAGCCGGCCTGGGACGCTGCCGCCGTACGAGCACCGGTCGGGGTGGATCTTCCGGGTGGCGGTGGCCGTACGGGCGTGGCTGGCGCGTTCGCTGACCCCGGTTCGGCTGCGCGTCGGGCTGGTCGTGGCACTCGGGCTGCTGGACGTCTGCGTGGGTGCCGCGCTCGTCGTGGCCGCCGGGCTGCTGCTGCGCGGAGTGCGCGCCGGGCCGTCGAGATCGCCCAGGCCGGCCTGCTCACCTCCCTGAGCGTGGTGAACCTGCTGGTGTTCTACCTCGACCAGTTCGTCGCCGTCAGCGCGCTGGGTCAGCTGACGGTCCTGCTCGCGGTGCGGCGCTACCAGCGGCTGGTCGACCAGCCGGCGCGGGACGACCGGTCCGGCGGGCCCGACGGCGCCCGAACGCGCGGCGACCCGTCCGGCGCCGAGGTCGCCCTCGGGCGGCGACAAGCACGATCCTGGCCGGGAGTCGACGCGCGACCGGCAGCTACCCGGGGGAGCGGGGCAGGGGGGCCGACCGGTGCGCCTCGACGGCCTGACCCATGCGGGTGACGGCCTCGGTGAGGACGGCCGGCGAGGTGGCGAAGTTCAGTCGTACGAAGCCCGCCCCGCCGGTGCCGAAGACGTGCCCGGAGCTGAGGGCGACCCGTGCCCGGTCGAGGAACATCCTCGCCGGCCCGGCGACGTCGCTGACCACGCCGGGCTCGTCCGGCTGCTCCGTGGCGATGCCCAGCGCGGTGCAGTCCAGCCAGGCGAGGTAGGTGCCCTCGGGGCGGCGGTGCGCGACGGACGGAAGGTGCTTCGCCAGCAGCGTCGCGAGCAGCGTGCGGTTGCCGTCGAGACCGTCGAGCAGGAGGTCGAGCCACGGTCCGCCGGCGCGGAACGCGGCGGTGTGCGCGACGACCCCGAGGTGGCTCGGCCCGTGGCTGACCTCCTCCGGCATGCGGCGCAGGTCGGCGACGGCCCGTGGCCCGGCGACGGCGAGCGCGGCCTTGAGCCCGGCGAGGTTCCACGCCTTCGAGGCGGAGGTCAGCGCGAACGCGTTCTCGGCACCGGCCACCGTCAGGTAGGGGGTGAAGTGCGTCCCCGGCAGCACCAGGGGAGCGTGGATCTCGTCGGAGATCACCCGTACGCCGTGCCGGTCGGCCAGTTCGGCGACGGTCTCCAGCTCGTCGCGCCGGTGCACGACGCCGGTCGGGTTGTGCGGGTTGCACAGCAGGAACGCCGGCCGGCGACCGTGGGAGCGCGCGCGGCGGAAGGCCTCGTCGAGGGCGGCGGGGTCCATGCGCCGGTCGGGCCCGAGTGGGGCCTCGATCACTTGCCGGTCGGCGTGGGCGACGAAGGCGTAGAAGGGCGGGTAGACGGGGGAGCAGAGCACGACCGCGTCGCCGGGATCGGTGACGAGCCGCAGCACCTCGACGACGCCCATCATCACGTCGGGCACGAGCGTGGTGCGTTCGACGCGGAAGTCGTGCCATCCCCAGCGCCGGGCGGCGAAGTCGCCGAGCGCCTCGGCGTACGCCGTGCCGTACGCGTAACCGGTGTCGCCGAGGTCGACCGCGCGGCGCAGGGCGTCGGCCACCGGGGGCGCGAGGGGCACGTCCATCTCCGCGACCCACAGCGGGAGCACGTCCGGCGGGTACATGCGCCACTTCACGCTGGTGCGCTGCCGGAGTTCGTCCACCGTGAGCAGGGTCAGCGGGTTGCGGGTCGCCGAGGCGTCGGCGGAGGGGCCGGGGCTTGCCATGCGCCCACCCTAGGCCGTCCGGCGCCGCCCCGGCGACCGGCGGCGTCGTCGCCCCGGCACCCGCGGCCAGGGCCGACGCCTCGGCGTCGCCGTGTGCCGCTACCAGCGGTTGCGTGCCTCCTCGGCCCAGCCGACCAGGCCGTCCAGGTCGATCCGCTCGCCGTCGTCGGCCGCCGCCCAGCCCGTGAAGTGCCCGAAGCACTGGTGCGTCTCGTTGGCGAGCACACCGAAGTTCGTCCGGGAGACCTTCTCGTGGAACGGGTGGAACCGCACCGCCACCCGTTCGCCGTCGATCCGCCACGGCCGCAGCCAGTCGGCGCGGTCGTACGCCCAGCGCAGCTCGTCGCCGATCTTGTGCAGCCGGCCGTCGACGAAGACGCCGTTCTCGGTCGAGCCGGTGCCGTCGGTCCACCTGCCGCCGAGCTGGATCGCCCGGCCCGGGCCGCTGCCGGCGGCCCAGTTCCAGCGGACGGCGTACGGCCACCTGCCGCGGCCGTGGTCGAGGACGGCGAAGGAGTCCGCCTCGGCGACCGCATGCCGCACCTGGTCGATCCGCAGCGTGCCGCGTACCGGTCGGCCGAGGTCCTTGACGGTGTATTGGAACCGGCGGGTGCTCCAGGGCACCACCACGCCGAGCGACTCGTGCCCCGCCGGCAGCGGCACCACGAGGTCGACCTCCAGGCCGGGGGCGCTGGCGCGGATCGTGGTGCCGGCCGCCTCCTGGTCGATGTCGATCGAGAGCCCACCGCCGCGGGCCCGTACGGCGCCCGCCCCGCTGACCGGCGGGAAGGTCGTACCCCGGGCGAGGGGGACCACCGCGCCCCTGTCGATCTCGACCTTCGTCGTGCGGTCGAGCACGTAGAGGCTGTGCACCCCCGCGTAGTCCAGCGACGAGGCGACCAGACCGACGACGTGGGTCGGCGTGACGACTCCCCAGTACTCCCAGCGCTTGTTGCGGCCCCAGCCGCGCAGGTTCGCCCGGTGCAGCGGGCGGCGGCTCCAGCCCACGGCGGCGGGATTGAGCCGCCCACCCGCGAGACACAGGTCGACCGGCTCGGTGATCTCGTTCTCGTGGGTCACGACGGCGAGGGTAGCCGGCCCTCCTGTGGCGTGGACGCCGACGGCTGCCGCCCCGTCGCGGCGGCCTGGCGGCCGAGGGCGCGCAGGAGGTTGCCGCCGAGGACGGCGTCGCGGTCCCCGAGCGAAAGCCCGTCCAGGCCGATCGGGTCCGCCGCCTGGGCGAAGGAGACGTGGTCGAGGCTGGGGGAGAAGTCGGAGCCCCAGTACAGCCGGCGTGGGCCGAAGCGGTCGAGCAACAGGTCGACGAAGGGCCGGGCCGCGTGGTGCGGGTAGGCGTGCGCGGGGCGGCTGACCGCGTACAGGCCGGAGACCTTGACCCCGACGTGGGGTAGCCGGGCCAGCCGCGCCAGGGGGGTGAGGACGGCCTCCACCGTCTCGCGGGTTGGCACCCCGGCCCGTTCCCCGGGCAGGCCGAGGTGGCTGAACAGCACCGTGCAGCCGTCCAGGCCGGCCAGGGCCGGGCCGAGCCCCGCGGTCGCCGTGGGCGTGGCGTTGAGGCTGACCACCGCCCCGGCGTGGTTCAGTGCCGGCGCTTCGCGCGTCACCCAGACGGTGAACGCCTCGGCCGCCGACTCGTCCGGCAGGTACGCGGCGACGCCGACGAAGTCGCGGGACAGTCGTCGCGCAATCTCGCCCGCCTGCGCCGGTCCGCCTGGTGGGACGTAGGCGACCGCGGCGATCCAGTCGTGCGCGGCGGCCAGGCGGGCGACATGGGCGTTGTTGCCGGCGAAGCGAGGCTCGCCCTCGTAGCCGACCACCAGTGCTCGTTCGATGCTGTGCTCGCGGCGTAGTGCCTGGTAGACGGCCAGTTCGTCCCCGCCGGCGGGGGAGTGGCCGTAGCGGCCGGGGTAGCCGTCGGCGAACAGGTGCAGGTGGGCGTCGGCGCGTCGCATGGTCGGACCCTAACCCAAATTTCCGCAGGCCATTGACGCGGCGGCACCCCTGACTTAGGTTCTTGTCTCAATTAGGTCCGGATTCTGGGGCGCGAGCAAGGGGTGAACCGCGTGACGCTGGAAGGCGACAACGTTGATGGACTGGTTCGGCTGCGGCGCCAGCTACATCAACACCCTGAGCTGCGGTTCACCGAGAGGCAAACGGCCGCTACTCTCGAAGGGCTGCTGCGGCCGCTGGGCCGGATCCGGACCGGAATCGCCGGGACGGGCCTGGCCCTGGAGATCGATGGAGCCGCATCCGGACCCAGTGTTCTCCTTCGGGCCGATATGGACGCCTATCCCGTCCAGGATGCCAAGCAGCAGCCGTACGCCTCCCGCAACCCCGGCGTCTGCCACGCCTGCGGGCACGACGTACACATGACCGTCGCGTACGGAGTCGCCGCCCGGCTCGCGGCCGACCCGCCGGCCCGCGGCTCGGTGACCCTGCTGTTCCAGCCCGCCGAGGAGATCCCGTTCGGCGCGGACTCCGGCGCGGCCGCGGTGCTCGCCCACGAGGCGTTCCGCGACCGCCGGTACGCCGCCGTGCTCGGCCTGCACTGCTGGCCCGACCTGCCGGCGGGCTCGCTCGGCGTCGACCGGAGCACCGCGATGGCCGCGAAGGACGCGTTCCGCGTCGAAGTGCTCGGGCTGGCCGCGCACGCCGCGACCCCGGCGCTGGGGCGCGACGCCATCCTCGGCCTCACCGCCATGGTCACCACCCTGCACGCCGCCGTCGCCCGGGCCCGCAACCCCGAGGAGTTGGTCGCCTTCAACATCGGCACCATCTCCGGCGGGGCGAGCCAGAGCCAGGTCGCCGACAGCGCCGAGGCGACCGGGACCCTGCGCACCCACGACCCGGCCGTGCGGGAGCGACTCAAGGCGGTGATCGAACGCGTCACCCGCCAGCAGGCCGCCGCGCTCGACCTTGGGGTGCGCTTCACCTGGGCCAACGAGATGCCCCCGGTGCGCAACGCCGCCGAACTGGTCGCCTTGGCGCACGCCGAACTGCCCGGCATCGTCGACGTCGTCGACCTGCCCGTACCGCCGTTGACCACCGACGACTTCGCGTTGCTCGGCGCGCTCGGCCCGAGCCTCTACGTCAAGCTGGGCGTCACCGGCGAGCGCGGCGGCGCTCCGCTGCACTCCGGCGCGTTCGACGTCGACGAGCGGTGCCTGGTGACGGGGGTGGCCGCACTGGAGCGGCTCACGCGGGCGGTCCTCGACGGCCGACTGTGCGCCGACGTCGCCGACGCCGTGCCGGCGCCGGCCGGGGCGGTGGACGCATGAGCCACGGGCCGCAGGTGGCGGTGATCGGCGGCGGCGCGTTCGGCGTGCGGCACGTCGCCGCCTACCAGGCGCTGGGGATCCGGGTCGACGCGCTGGTCGATCCCGACGCGGCCACCCGGCACCGGGTCGCCGCCCGTCACGACGTCCCGCGCACCTTCGCCACCGTCGCCGAGCTGCTCGACGCGGGCGCGCCGGACGCCGCCTCCGTGTGCGTGCCCGGCTCCGCCCACCGCGCCGTCGCCGTCGACCTGATCACCGCCGGGGTGCCCGTCCTGGTCGAGAAGCCGCTGGCCGCGACCGTCGCGGACGCCGCCGCCATCGTCGCCGCCGCCGAGGCGTACGGGGTGCTCTGCCAGCCGGGGCACATCCTGCGCTACAGCCCGGCCCACCGGGCGCTGCACGACGCCGTGCGCGCCGGCCGGCTGGGTCAGGTGCTGGCGGTCTCCTCCCGCCGGGACCGCCCCCGCACCCTGACCCGGCTCTTCCCCGGGGAGCATCCCGCCCTGCTGACCGCCGTGCACGACATCGACCTGGCGCTCTGGTACGCGCAGTCACCGGTGGTGCAGGTGCGCGCGGCGGCCCGGACCCGCCCGGGATCGGCGACGCCGGTGCTGGTGTGGGCGGAGCTTCGACACGCCAATGGCGTCGTGTCGTCGGTCCGCAACAGCTACCTCCTGCCCGAAGACACGCCCAACCACACCGCCGACCTGGTCGAGGTGTACGGCACCGACGGCATCGGTCATGTCGACCTCGCCCACCCCGCCCTGCTCGTGCAGGCCGAGCGGACCGAAGCGCCGGACTGGCTGCTCTCCCCGGCCGACGGCGGTGGCGCGCTCGCCGCCGAGATCCGGCACTTCCTGCGCCGGCTGGACGGCAGCGAGCCCACGCCGGTCGTCCCCCTCGCCGACGGGCTGCACGTGGTGCAGATCGCCGCCGCCGTCGTCGACAGCGCCGCCGCCGACGGCGCCCCCCGCCGAGTTCCCCCATCCCCCTCGCTGACAGGAGCTTCTGCCGATGACTCGACGTAGATTGGCCGCCGGCATCGTCGCCGCCGGCATGGCCGCCGCCGCGTTGCTGACCGGTTGCGGAGGTGACGACGCCTCATCCGGACCGGTCACCCTCAAGGTGCTGACCTGGGAGCCGGGCGGCACCGAGTACTGGAAGCAGGTCAAGACCAGCTTCGAGGCCACCCACCCGGACATCAAGCTGGACATGCAGTCGGTGCCCTTCGACAAGTACCCCGAGGTGCAGGGCCCCTACATCACCTCCCAGTCGGGCCCGGACGTGATGGCCAACAACGCCGGCCTGGAGCTGTTCGACCGGCGCGGCGCGTACGAGCCGCTGGGCGACAAGGCGGCCGAGATCAACAAGGACCTCGTCACCTACAGCGGCGCCTGCGAGGGCTTCGACACGGCCAAGCCCTGTTACGGCGTGCCCTTCTCGTACCAGGGCAACGTCCTCTACTACAACAAGAGCATCCTGACCGCAGCGGGGCTCGACCCGGAGAAGCCGCCGGCGACCTGGACCGAGTTCAGCGCCGCCTGCGACGCGGTGAAGAAGGCCGGCAAGACCTGCCTGGCCCTCGGACTGTCGGGGACCTTCCCCGCCTACTGGGACTTCCCCGAGATCGCCCGCAGCTACCTGAGCGAGGACGACATCCGCGGCCTGCTGGCCGGCACCCTGTCGTGGAAGGACCCGAAGCTGGTCGCGGTGCTGGGCAAGCTCGCCGAGATCACCACCAAGGGCTGGGCGAACAGCAACGCCCCGTCGATCACGATGCTCCCCGACGGTGCGGACATCTTCCAGCGCGGCGACGCCGCATTCGCCGGGACGATCATCTCCGACGCGGTGAACTGGGAGGCGTTCGGTAAGGCCCTCGGCGACGACAAGCTCGGCGTGACCCGCTGGCCGGCCGCCGACCCGGGCGCCCCGCTGGCGCAGAAGTTCTCCGGCATCGAGGGCGCCGTCTACGGCGTGACGAAGTGGAGCGAGAAGAAGCAGGCCGGGCTGGAGTTCATCACCTGGCTCGCCGGCAAGGAGAACGGCGAGCTGTGGGTGAAGCACGCCAAGGGTCAGCCGCTGAACAAGAACGTCGACAAGGCGCTGCTGCCCTCCTCTCCGGCCTTCCAGAAGATCCAGGAGCTGGTCGCCGAGCCGACCCTGCACGCCGGGGTGATGCTCTCCGGGCCCGAGGCCGACGCGCTGGCGCGCGGTTGGCAGCAGGTGAGCCTCGGTCAGCTGACCGTCGACAAGTGGGCCGAGCAGATGCAGCAGGCGCTGGAGCGCAGCCCCACCAAGAAGCAGGGCAACTAGCCGTACGGGGCGGGGCGGGACACGCCCCGCCCCGCCACCCGGAGAAGGAAGCCAGATGACGATCTCCACCGCGCCGGTGCCGGAGCCGGTGGCCGCCGACAAGCCGACCCGATCCGCCCGGCGGCCCCCGCGCCCCGGCCGGGCCCGCGAGTGGTGGCTGGGCGCCGTGCTGGTGCTGCCCGCGCTGGTCCTGGCCGTGATGTTCAAGGTGGTGCCCCTGATCCGGGGTGTGATCACCAGCACCGAGTCGTCCAGCGGGTTCGGTGGCAGCTCGTTCGCCGGGGCCGACAACTACACCCGCATGCTCGACGACCCGATGGTGCTCACCAGCTTCCGCAACGCTCTGCTGGTGGTGGCCACCCTGCCGGTGTGGATCGTGCTGCCGCTGGTGCTGGCGCTGCTGATCCACCAGCGGTCGCCGGGCTGGAAGTTCTTCCGGGCCGTCTACTTCGTCCCGTACACCATCGCCCCGATCGTCGTCGGCATCATGTTCCGGCAGATCCTCGCCCCGGACGGTCCGCTCAACGCCCTGCTGCGGACGGTCGGCCTCGAACCGCTGGCGATCCAGTGGCTCAACGGCCGTTACAGCGCGTTGTTCTCGCTGGTCGCGGTCGCCCTGTGGAGCTTCTTCGGCCTGGGCGTGATGACCTACCTGGCGGGCCTGGCCACGATCCCCGAGGAGACGCTCGAGGCGGCCTACCTCGACGGCGCCGGGTTCTGGCGTCGGCTGCTCTCCGTGGTGGTGCCGATGCTGCGGCCCACCGTGGCGTACTGGAGCGTGCTGTGCGCCTCCGGCGTCCTGATCTGGCTCTTCCCGCTGATCTACGCGTTGACCCAGGGCGGGCCGGGCGACGCCACGATGCTGCCGGAGTACCTGGTCTTCCTGACCACCTTCCAGTTCCTGGACCGTGGCTACGGCTCCGCCATCGGCATCGCGCTGTTCGTCTTCGTCGCCGTGCTGTCCATCTTCAGCGTGCGGCACATGTTCACAGAGGGGACCAGGAAGCCGCGATGAACCAGCGCCACTTCGCCCGGGCCGGGCGCTACCTGCTCACGTTCGCGCTGGTCGTCGTCGCGGTCGCGGCGGTCTATCCGCTGCTGTTCACGGTGGTCAGCTCGCTGAAGACGCAGACGGGCTTCGCCCAGGACCCGCTGGGCCTGCCGAGCGGGATCACCCTCGACAACTACCTCGAGGCGTTCCGCCGGATGGACATGCCCCGGCTGCTGCTCAACTCACTGATCACCACCGTGGGCGGGCTGGTGCTGTCGGTGCTCGCCGCGCTGCTGGTCGCGTACGCGGTGACGAAGCTGCGCTTCCGCGGCGGCAAGGTGCTCTTCCTGCTGATCATCATCACCCTGACCATCCCCGGTCAGGCGATCATCTACCCGCTCTACCAGACCGTGCTGGACCTGGGCATGTCCGGCGAGTACCAGGGACTGATCCTGGCGTACGCGGCGTTCGGGCTGCCCCTGGGCACCTACCAGCTGGCGGGCTACTTCCAGCAGGTGCCCGACGAGCTGATCGAGGCGGCCCGGGTCGACGGCGCGGGCCACTTCACCATCCTCTTCCGCCTGCTGGCCCCGATCGCCGCGCCGGCACTCGCGGCGCTGGCCATCTTCAACTTCGTCTGGATGTGGAACGACCTGCTGCTGCCCCTGGTCATCATGGGCGGCTCGGACAGCAAGACCCTGATGGTGGGCGTCAGCCTGCTCAGCGGCCAGTACGACGTGTCGGTGCCGCTGGTCAGCGCCGGCCTGATCGTCGCCCTGCTGCCGGTGCTGATCATCTACCTGGTCTTCCAGCGCCAGCTCGTCTCCGGTGCGCTCGCCGGCTCCGGCAAGTGATCCGCCCGGTGGCCGGCCCCGTTCCCGCCGGCCCCGGCGGGGTCGGGCCGGCGGCCGATCCCGGGGCCGCGCGGCCGGGGGAGCAGCTGTGCCACGTCTACCGGCTGCGGCCGGGTGCCGAGGGGGAGTACGAGCGCCGGCACGCCGAGATCTGGCCGGAGATGTCGGCGTTGCTGGACGAGGCGGGCGTCTACGACTACCACATCTACCGGCACGGGCTGCTGCTGATCTGCGTGCTGCGCACCCGCGACGGCTACCCGCGGGTGCGCCGGGTCACCGGGGCATCCGCCGTGCAGGCGCGGTGGACGCGGTCGCTGGCGCACCTGTTCGCCGAGATCGCCGACGCCGACGGCGAGCCGCTGTGGGCGTACCCGGTCTTCCACCACGCGGGCCGGCCGCCTTCGGCGTGAGCGGGACGGCCCGTACGACGGTTGCCCGGCGGCGTGCGCCGCCGGGCAACCGTCGCGTGTGCTCAGACCGCGTAGGCGACGGAGCCGTCCGCGCGCAGCGGGATGCGATGCAGGGGCCGGCCCGTCAGGTCCAGGGGCGCGGCGTCGGTGAGGTCGAGCGTCACGCCGAGCCCGGGCTCCTCGGGCACCGGCAGGAAGCCGCCCTCGCGCCGTACGCAGGCCCGCGCCGGGCCCTCGGCAAGTTGGTCGTCGAGGGGGGAGTACTCCTGCACCACGAAGTTGGGGATGGCGGTGTCGAGGTGTACCGAGGCCATCGTCAGCAGCGGGCCGAGGCAGTTGTGGCTGACCACGGCGGCGTGGTGCGCCTCCGCCAGGGCGGCGATCTTGCGGGCGTGACTGATGCCGCCGGCCAGGCCCAGGTCGGGGCGGACGTACTGGGCCCCGCCCTGGGCGAGCAGCTCCTTGAACTCCCAGATGGTGTGCAGCCGTTCGCCGTTGGCCATCGGCACGCCGAGGGCCCGCCGGGCGACGTCGGCCTGGCTGCTGACGCTGTCGATCTGGATCGGGTCCTCCACAAGCAACGGCAGGTGCCGGGCCAGCGCGGGCACGACCGCTTCGGCCTGCAACGGGGTGAGCTTGCGGTGCAGCTCGACGAGCAGGTCCACGTCGGGACCGACGGTGTCGCGTACCGCCGCCGTGGTGGCCTCGGTGGAGGTGACCAGGCGGGCCAGCGACAGGTCGGCGTAGTCGGTCGGCAGCGGGTCGAACTTGACCGCGGTGAAGCCGTCGGCCACGGCCGCCGCCGCCTGCGCCGCCAGCGCGTCGGCGCCGGTGCCGGGCAACAACAGGTGCAGGCGGATCCGTTCGCGTACGCGCCCGCCCAGCAGCTGCCAGACGGGGACCCCGAGTCGCTTGCCGAGCAGGTCCCACAGGGCGATGTCCACCGCGGCCACGGCGGCGGAGAGCACCGAGCCCCGGAACGGGCCCATCCGGTAGAGGTGGTGCCAGTGGTGCTCGATGCGGCGGGGGTCGGCGCCGAGCAGGTGGGGACGGAACGCCTCCACCACGGCGTGCACCGCGGCGGGGTAGCCCCAGCACGCGGACTGGCCGACGCCGACCAGCCCGTCCGACGTGTGCAGCTGGACGAAGTGCGCGTCGCCCAGCACCACCGACTCGACGGCGGTGATCTCCATACCTGCCCCCAAATTAGAGACCAATAACGGCCAGAAACTTGCTACTGCACTCTTCCATAGCCTTACGGAGCTGGTCTAGGCTTCGGAACGAACGAGCCGCAATAAGGCTCTAACTGCTACTGGGGGTGTGATGGGTCTGCCGGACGACTATCGGCTCATGGCCCGGATCCGCCGGTTCGAGGAGCGGCTGGCCGCCCTCAAGGACGACGGCGAGATCCCGGGCTCGATCCACCTGTGCAACGGCCAGGAGGCGATCCCGGTCGGCGCCTGCCGGGCGCTACGCGACGGCGACCACGTGACCGCCACCTACCGCGGCCACGGCTGGGCGGTCGCCCGGGGCGTCGACATGACCGGGCTCTTCGCCGAGATGATGGGGCGCGACTCCGCGCTCTGCGGCGGCCGGGCCGCCTCGCCGTACCTGTCCGACCCGAGCCGCTGGTTCGTGGGGGAGAACTCCATCGTCGGCGCCGGGGTGCCGGTCGCCGCCGGCGCCGCGCTGACCGCGCAGCGCACCGGCAGCGGCACGGTCTCGCTGGTCAGCATCGGCGACGGCGCGATGAACCAGGGCAACGTGCACGAGGCGATCAACCTCGCCGCCGTGCTGGACCTGCCGCTGGTGCTGGTCGTGGAGAACAACGTCTACTCCGAGATGTCCCGGATCGAGGACATGGTCCGCGTCCGCCAGCTCGCCGAGCGCGCCGCCGGCTACGGCATTCCCGGCCGGGTCGTCGACGGCAACGACACCGACGCCGTGGCCGAGGCCGTCGGCGAGGCCGTCACCCGGGCCCGCGAGGGTGCCGGTCCCTCCATCGTGGAGGCGATGACCGAACGGCTGGTCGGCCACTACAGCGGCGACGTGCAGCACTACCGGCCGGCCGGCGAGATCGCCGCCGCCCGCACCCGCGAGCCCCTGGCCCGGATCCGGCAGGCCGCCGACGCCGCACTCGCCGCCCGGCTCGACGCCATCGACGCCGAGGTGGCCGCGGAGGTCGAGGCCGCCGTCACCGCCGCCCGCGCCGTGCCGTTCCCGGACCCGGCGACCGCCAAGGAGCACGTCCATGTCTGAGTCCCTGCGCTACATCCAGGCCGTCAACGCCGCACTCACCTGGGCCCTGGACAGCCGCGACGACACCGTCTACTTCGGCGAGGACGTCGCCCTGCCCGGCGGGCCGTTCGGCGCCACCAAGGGGTTGCACAAGCGGTTCGGCTCCGCCCGCATCTTCGACACCCCCATCTCCGAGACCGGCTTCCTCGGCATGGCCCTCGGTGCGGCGATGACCGGCCTGCGCCCGATCGCCGAGATCATGTACGCCGACTTCTCGTTCGTGGCGATGGACCAGTTCGTCAACCAGATCTCGACCATCCACTACTCCAGCAACGGCCGGTGGCGGGCGCCGCTGGTGATCCGGATGCAGCAGGGCTACTCGCCCGGCGCCTGCGCCCAGCACTCCCACTCGCCGGAGGCGTACTTCGCGCACACCCCGGGCCTGCGCGTCGCGTTGCCGGCCACCCCCGACGACGCGTACCAGATGCTGCGCACCGCCGTGGTCAGCGACGATCCGGTGGTCGTCGCCGAGGCGCGGATGCTCTACCCGACGCGTGGGCCCGTACGCACCGACGCCCCGGTCGAACCCGTCGGCGGCGCCCGCGTGGTCCGCCCGGGCGGCGACGTCACCGTGGTCGCCTGGTCCCGGATGGTCGGTGCCGCGCTCGACGCGGCGGGCCAACTGGCCGAGGAGGGCATCGAGGCCGAGGTGATCGACCTGCGCTGGCTCAACCCGCTCGACTTCGACACCGTCGCCGCCTCCGTGGCGCGCACGGGCCGCCTGGTCGTCGCCCACGAGGCGAACCTGACCGGCGGGTTCGGCGCGGAGATCGCCGCCCGGGCCGCCGCCGAGTGCTTCGCCGACCTGCGCGCCCCGGTCGCCCGGGTGGCCGCCCCGGACGTGCCGATGCCCGCTGCCCCCGCCCTCCAGGCCGCCGTCGTGCCCGAGGCCGCCGACGTGGTGGCGGCGGTGCGCCGGACGGTCCGTCCGTGAGCGTCGACACCCGGCCGGCCGGCCTGCTGGCCGGCCGGCGGGTGGTCGTCGTCGGCGGCGCCTCCGGCATCGGCCTCGCCACGGTCCGGGCCGCCGCCGCCGCCGGCGCGGCGGTGGCCGTGCTGGACGCCGACGGCGACGGCGCGGCCACCGCCGCCGAGCAGGCGCGCGCCGTCGGTGCTAGCGCCTGCGCCCGGCGGGTCGACGTGACCGTCGAGGCCGAGGTCGCCGCCGCCGTCGACGGCGCCGCCACCGACCTCGGCGGCATCGACGCCGTGCTGCACGTGGCGGGCGTCATGCGCGGGCAGGGCCTGGACGTCCGGGAGGTCACCGCCGAGCTGTGGTCCCAGGTGCTCGCCGTCAACCTGACCGGGCCGTTCCTCGTCGCCAAGCACGCCGTACGGCACCTCACCGGCCGGTCCGGCGTCCTCGTGCTCGTCGGGTCCAAGGCGGGCGTGCTGAACGGATCGGGGTCGGTACCCTACGGCGCGAGCAAGGGAGGGCTGCACGGCCTGGCACTCACCCTGGCCCGACAGCTCCGTCCACAGGGGATCCGTGTGCACGCGCTCTGCCCCGGCGACATCGACACGCCGCTGATGCGCAGGTCGTTGGCCGAGGCGCGGGCGAACGGCGCGGACGGGGAGCGGGTCGCGGAGATCGAGGCCGCCCTTGGTCGGCCGGAGGACGTCGCGTCCACGCTGGTCCTGCTGGCATCGCCGGTCAGCGACGGTGTCGTGGGCACCGTCCACACCGGCTGAGCAGCCGATCCGAGGACGGCGACGACGTGGAGGCGACAAGGTGATCGGCATCATCGGACCGGAGGACTCGATCCGGCTCGTGCAGGAGGTCTCCGCCGGGGAGGGGCGGGCCGGGGACCTCACGGTCCGGGCCTACACCCGACCCGAGCAGGCTCCCGAGTTGGCCCGCGAACTCGACGAACTGTGCCAGGTGCTGCTGTTCACCGGGCGCATCCCGCACGCCTTCGCGGCCTCCGCCGGAGGGCTGCGCGCCGAGATCGACTACATGCCGCACGCCGGCATCGACCTCTACCGCACGCTGTCGCGGATGCTGCTGGCCAGCGGTGGGCGGCTGCCCACGGTCAGCGTGGACACCATCGAGGCCGACATCGTCCGGGAGACCTACCACGACATCGAGCTGACCCCGCCCACCGAGATCCTGCCCATCGCCGACTCCTCGGGGCTGCTCTTCTCCGGCCTCGACGAGATCGTCGCCTTCCACCGCGAGCGGTACGCCTCCGGCGCCGTCGAGGCGTGCCTGACCTGCCTCGGCGCGGTCCACCGAGACCTGCGCGAGAGCGGGGTGCCGGTCTGGCGTGTCGAGCACACGCGCGCCTCGGTCCGCGACGCCCTGCGCCGGGCCTGGCTCGCCGCCGAGATCCGGCAGTCCCGGGCCACCCAGATCGCGGTGATGATGATCGAGGTGGCCGAGCAGGCCGGCCGCGGGCACGACCCGTACCAGGTGGAGCGGCAGCGGCTGCGGCTGCGCGAGGCCCTGCTGGAACATGCCGAGCGGATGCGCGGCAGGCTGAGCACGATCGACGACCGTACGCTGCTCATCACCACCACGCGGGGCACCGTGGAGAGCGCCATCGCCCGGCAGCGCTCCGGGCACGCGACGCTGCTCACCCTGCGCGGCGTCGACGTCGAGCACACCGTCGGCTTCGGTGCGGGCACCACCATCGCCGCCGCCGAGGACAACGCCCGCAAGGCGTTGGCACTCGGCCGGGGCAGCGGCGACACCCACGTAGTCTTCCCCGACGGGGAGATCTACTCCAGCCGCGAGAGCCCGGTGAAGCAACGGCTCCGCGAGACCGCGTCCGGGGTGCTGCGCATCTCCGAGCAGCTACGGCTCGGGCCGCTGTCCACCCGCCGGCTGCTGGAGGCGCTGCGCCAGACGGACCCGAACGAGGTGACCGCGCGGGGCCTGGCCGACGCGTACGGGGTGGAGGTCCGCTCGGCACGCCGGCTGCTCAACTCCCTGCGTGCCGCGGGCTACGCCGAGGAGATCGGCGTGCACGTCAGCACGGGCGCGGGCCGGCCGCAGACCGTCTACCGGGTGGAGATGCAGCGGCTGTTCGACGAGATCGGCGGTGGGGTGTGAGATTCGAACCCACCTTCCTGGTCACCGCCACGTTCGCCGCCGACGTCGCCGTCCGACGCGAACCCCACCGGCAGGAGCACCTCGCCCGCGTCGAGGCCCTGCTCGCCGACGGCACCGCCCTGATCGCCGGGGCACGGGCCGACCTCGGCGCCTCCGTCCTCGTCCTGCGGGCCGCCGACGCCACCGCCGCCCGCGCCCTCTGCGAAGACGATCCCTACTGGCGGCACGGGGTGTGGACGGCCATCGACGTGGCCGACTACCTGGCCGCCATCCCGCCACCCCATGGAAGGTCATGATGTCGCAGTACCGTCAGATCACCGGAATCCGGGTGCGGGGCGCCGCGTCCGCGCCGTACGCCGCCCATCTGCTGACCCAGGCGTGGGGGGAGAGCCCCGACGCGGTGACGGTCGACCTGAACGTCGACCCGGCCCTGCCCGAGGGCGGCTACCGCATCGAGGTGCCCGAGCGGGGCGACATCCGGCTCACCGGTGACCCCTTCGCCGGCCTGGTCTACGCCGCCCGGGAGCTGACCACCCTGGCCACGCCGGCCGGTCTGCCCGTGGGCGTGCGGACCGACTCGCCCGGACTGCCGCTGCGGACACTCTGGACCTGGGACCACTCCACCAACTGGGACCTGCGTCAGCTCGGCCAGCAGGAGATCGGCGCGCTCAACCCGTACGCCAAGGGCGCCGACGCCTTCGGCGCCGACTACCGCCGGCTGGTCGACTTCTGCAGCCGCGAGCGGATCGGCGGCATCGTGGTCTACGGGCTGCTGCGCGACGCCCACGGCGGCGTCGAGGCGGCCCGCGAGCTGTGCGAGTACGCCAACGCCCGGGGCGTACGCATCATCGCCGGCATCGGCGTCAACGCCTACGGGGGCATCTACTTCGACGGCCGGCACCGCTACAACCTCGCCACCTGGCTGCGCCAGCGGCCCGACCTGGCCGCCGAACTGCCCAGGAAGGTGGGCTTCGACATCGACGACTTCGGCGACCTGCACTTCCCGGCCAGCGAGTACATGATGGCCGCCTGCCCCTCGCAGCCGGACAACCTCGCCTGGCACCGCGACGCCGTCGACTGGTTGTTGGACACCCTGCCCGTCGGGGGCATCAACTTCGAGACCGGCGACTACGGCAGTTGCGCCTGCCAGCGCTGCGCGGCCCGCACGGGCGGCGAGCGGACCTCCTGGTCGTACGAGGCGATGCGTTCTGTCTACCCGACGCTGCTGGAGACGGCTCGCCGCACCGGCCCGGGGGGCGTACCGCTGCGGCACCTGGTCGAGGTCTACTGGGACAACATCTTCGACCTGGAGGCGCAGAAGCCGCTGGCCGAGCTGCCCGACGACGTGGCCTACCAGTACTGCGTCAACCGGGGCTTCTGGTACGACAACCGGCACCGGCTCACCGCCGCGCACGTCGAGCGGCTCCCGCACACCACCAACGTGCTGCGCACCCACGCCGGCTCCCAGTGGAACCGGCAGCGGCACTCCTGGGTGCCCGACATGTACGCCGACATGGGCAGCCGGGCCGGCGACGCCGGGCTGCGCGGGCTGACGATCTTCGCCGAGGCGTCGGCGTACCACCCGACCAACGAGATCAGCTACCTGGCGTACGCCCGCTTCACCTGGAACCCCGACCTGGCCTGGGCCGACTTCTGGCGCGACGAGGTCGTTCCCCGCTTCGGCGGCGCGGCCGAGGCCGAGGCGTTCCGCGACGCGGCGGCCGTGCTCGACGACGGCGCGGCCACGGCGGACGCCCTCGCCGCGGTGCGCGGGGACGCCCTGGCGATGGTCGCCGCCACCGGTGGCGAGGTGCAGCGCCGGTGGCTGTGGCTGGCGGAGCGGGCAGCCCGCCACGCCCACTGCGCCGGCTGATCCCGCCGCCGGCCCGGGCCCGTGGCCTCCGCTTGCGGAGTCAGCACGGCGGTGGTCTGCCGCCGAGGAAGAACCGCACGGGTAGGCGCGGTCAGGACCTCCGGGCGGCGGCACCGCCGAGGGCGGCCTGCACCATGCCGGCGTACCCGACGTGACCGGCCCGGTTGGGGTGGTACGACTCGCCGAGTGGGTTCGACGTGCCGTTGAGCCATTCGACGTCGTCGCAGACGGCGTGGCCGGTGAACGGGCCCCGGGCGTCGAGGAAGGTGAAGCCGTGGGCGACCGCCCGGCTGCGGATGGTCGTGGCGAGCAGGTCGGCGGCGGCGTTCAGTTCGGCCTGCTCACCGGGGGAGATCCTCGCGATGAGGTTGCACTCCTCGCCGTTGAACAGCCGCGGATAGCCGATCACCGCGACCCGGGCGTTCGGGGCGAGGCCGCGGATCCGGGAGTAGAGCTGGTCCAGCCGGCCCGGAAGGGTGTTGCGGATCAGGTTCTCCGCGTTGTCGATGTGCGACCAGCAGGTGGCGGGCCAGGGCAGGGCGCACTGCAGGATCACCGACGACCAGCCGATGTCGTTGCCGCCGGCGGTCACCGTGACGTGGTTCGTCGAGGCGTTCAGGCTGCCGAGCTGCCCGTTGAGCACCCCGGAGACCGTCGCGCCGGCACAGGCCGGGAAGGTGAGGGTGGCACCGATCCGTGCGGCACTCAGGACGGGGTAGGAGTGTCGGGAACGTTGGCACGAACCGCTGTCGGAGTAGTACTCCCGGGTGCCGGTGCCCGAGGCGTACGAGTCGCCGAGGGCGGTGTAGGTGGCGGCGGCCGCCCGGGCGGGCGCTGCGACCAGGCCGACGGTCAGCGCGGAGACCAGGAACAGGGTGGTCGCGGCACGGGCGGACGCCGCCCGACGGATGAACGACACGGGCGCTCCCAACATTGAAGGAGATGGATTACAGGTTGGCAGAACCCCGCGTCGGACGGAAGTGGCCGCACAGATCTCCTTCGACGCCGCCTCCGGCGGGGTCAGTCGCCCCAGGCGTTGGCGTCCAGGAGCATGTCCCAGGTCAAATAGGGCAGCTCGGGGTGGCGCTGGTGCAGGATCTCGCCGGGCAGGGTGGCGGCCGGGGCCTTGCGGGGGTTGGCCAGCGCCTGTGCCTCGATCGCGTCGGTGACGGCTCGGGCGCCGCCGAGGCGGGGAAGACGTCGGTGGACGCGGTCCGCGTACCCGGGCGGCACCGGGCTGTTGGTGCCCATGAGGTCGATGCCGATCCCGGTCTGGGCGATGCCGATCTCGGGCGGGCGGCGTCGCCGGAAGACCGGTGAGTCGCGGAAGCTGCGCGTGGTGTGCATGGCGATCGCGTCCCACACGGTGTCGACCCGGTGGTCGGTGACCCCCCGTTCCTCGAGGAACCGGGCGGCGAAGTCGGCGCCGTCCATCTCGAAGCGCTGGTCGGAGTTGGCGCGTTTGGTCAGGCCCATGTCGTGCAGGGCGCAGATCAGGAACACGACCTCCTCGTCGTAGTCGTGGCCGGGTCGCCGGCCGGCCTGGGCGGCGGCCTCGCGGGCGAACAGGAAGCTGCGCAGGCTGTGGTTGCGCAGGTATGCCTCCTGCGCTTCTCCGATCAGCCGGATCGCCTCGCGGGCCAGCCGGGTCGAGGGCAGGGACAGGTCGTCGTCCGGCACCCCCTGCGAGGCGGCCGGGCCGGCGGGCACCAGGCCGGCGAGCACGCCGGCGGCCAGGCCGGCGCCGAGGGCGGTGCGCCGCGAGAAGGAGGGCGTCACGGGTACCTCATCTCTTCGGGTGTCGGGTACGCGGTCTGTTCGGGTGCCGGGTGCGCGGAGCGGAAGCGCTGGCGGTACTCGGCCGGGGTGGTGCCGATGCCGCGCAGGAAGGCGCGGCGCATGGTGTCGTCCGAGCCGAAGCCGCAGACGCGGGCGATGCGGTCCACGCCGTCGTCGGTGGCCTCGAGCAGGGTCTTCGCCGCCTCGACCCGGACCTGCTCGACGTACCGCGTGGGGGTGGTGCCGACCGTGCGGCGGAACAGGCGGGTGAGGTGCCGTTCGCTGAGCGACGCGTGCGCCGCCATCGTGGCGAGCGTGTGCCCGGCGGCCGGGTCGGCGGCGATGGCGTCCAGGACGCGGCGCAGGGCGCTGCCGGGGGCGGCCGTGGCGCTGCCCCGCACGGTGAACTGGGACTGGCCGCCGGGGCGGTGCAGGAAGACCACCAGGTACTTCGCGGTGGTGCGGGCGCGCTCGGGGCCGTGGTCGTCCTCGACCAGCGTCAACGTCAGGTCGATGCCCGCGGTCACGCCGGCCGAGGTGAACAGCGGCCCGTCCCGCACGTAGAGGGCGTCGGGCCGGACCCGGACCGCGGGGAACCGCGCCGCGAGTTCCGCGCAGGCCGCCCAGTGGGTGGTGGCCCGGCGGCCGTCGAGCAGCCGCGCCGCCGCGAGTAGGAACGCGCCGGTGCAGATGGCCGCGGTACGGCGGGCGAGCGCGCTGAGGCGGGGGAGTTCGGGTCTGGGAACTCGCTGGCGACTACGCCTACGACCAGGCCAAGGGCCAGTACGGGATGGGCGAGACGCTGACCACCCTGCTCTACGACAAGTTCCGCACGGCGCCCGCATACGGTGCCCGGCGGGCCGCCGTCACCCTGCCGACCCGGACCATCGACGTGACCGCCACGGTCGGGGGCTTCGCCCTCGGCGACAACAACTACCCGATCAACCCCGAACTGCGGCTCACCAACAACACCGGCAGCCCGATCCCGGCCGGCGCGCAGCTGGAGTTCGACTACCCGACCACCACACCGACCCTCACCCAACAGTCCGGCTGGGCCCTGACCACCGTGTCCACGGGGCACACCGGCGGCAACGTGGGCGGGCTCAGGGGCGACTACAACCGGGTGCGGCTCACCGTGCCGGCCGCCATCGCCCCCGGCGCGTACGCGGAGGTGACCCTCAACTGCCAGCTGCCGATCGCCGGGCCGGCCAACTTCACCCTCAGCTTCGGCGGGCAGACGTGGTCGCTGGCCAGCGACCACGCCCGTGGAGCCGTGCCGGTCGAGCCGACGCCCAGCCCGAGCGGCTCGACCCCGCCGGGCGGGACCTGCACGATGCCGGCCTGGTCGGCGGGCACCGCCTACTCCGGCGGCGCGGTGGTCTCCCACGACCGCCACCGGTGGACCGCGAGGTGGTGGACCCAGGGCGACGTGCCGGGAGCCAACGCCCAGGGCGTCTGGACCGACGACGGCCCCTGCTGAACCAGCGGGCGGGGCCGCCGGGAGCGGCGGCCCCGCCCGAGCGACGGCCGCGTACCGGTGCGTGCGGTGTGCGGCCGTGCCGTGTCCGTCCGGTGTCAGCCGGCCGTCTGCGGGGTGGGGGCGCCGGGCCGGGCGGAGGTGGCCTCGGCGAGCGCCGTGCGCAGGACGTCGAGCAGTGGGCCGTCGGGGTGGTCGATCCAGTGCTGGATGGCGACGCGCAGCGAGGCCAGGAAGGTCGCCGCGAGGACGCGGGACCGCAGCACCCGGTCGGGGCCGGTCAACCGCCGGGCGACGTCGTCGGCGAGCTCGCGCTCGATGGCGGTGTAGGCCGCGACCTGGTGCGCGACGAGGCCCGGGTGCCCGCGTAGCTGACGGCGGTGCAGCAGCCAGGAGGGCGGGGCGTTGCCGTACGCCTCGACGGCGAGGCGCTCGGCGGCCCCGCTGAGCGCGGCCCACGGCGGCGCGTCGGCCGGCTGGCGGCGGACCAGTTCCAGCAGCCGGCGCAGCCGCACCGCGTCGCCGTGGAAGATCGCCTCCTCCTTGCTGGAGAAGTAGTTGGAGAACGTCCGGCGCGAAACGTTCGCGGCGTCGGCGACGGCCTCCACGGTGACGCGGTCGAGCCCGTGCTCGGTGGCGAGGCGCAGGGCGGCCTCGTGCAGGGCGAGGCGGGTGGCCGCCTTCTTGCGTTCCCGCAGCCCGGTGGTCTCCTCCATGGCGACAGCCTACGGGTCCGTGATTCAGTTCTCATCGGGCAAACTTGCACTCCGGGCAAGATCGGCAGATGCTTGTGTGCGGCAACCATCTGCGTCAGGGGAGGGCAGCGTGGAGAACGCCGGTCGCGAACTCGGTACGAGGCTGTCCGAGCTGGTCCGGAGCGTGCGGCTGATCAGGCGGCACCGGGCCGACGTCCGGCCGGCCGTGCCGATCGGCCTGGCCGGTCTCCTCATGCAGATCGAGCGGCTGCCCGCCGACTGCCACGCCCGCGAGCTGGCCGCCCGCAGCGGACTGGACCCGTCGACCGTCAGCCGCTCCATCGCCTCGCTCGTCAGCCACGGGCTGGTCGAGCGGCGCGCCGACCCCGCCGACAAGCGGGCCAGCCTGCTGACCGTCACCCCGGCCGGGCGGGCCGCCCTGACCGACACCTACGACTGGTACGGCCGGATCCTCGACACCGCGCTCGCCGACTGGACCCCGACGGAGGTGGCGGCGTTCGCCGCCGCGCTCGGCCGGTTCACCCGCGACGTCGAGACCGCCCTCGGACACCACGACAACCTGGAGGCCGCGCGATGAGCGCACCCACCGCCACGGCCGGCGACGCGCCGATGACACACCGGCAGACGCTGGAGGCCCTCAGCGGCCTGCTGCTGGTGCTGTTCGTCGCGATGCTCAGCGGCACCGTCGTCTCGACGGCGCTGCCGAAGATCATCGGAGCGTTGAACGGGTCGCAGACCCAGTACACCTGGGTGGTCACCGCCACCCTGCTCACCGCGACCGCGACCACCCCGGTCTGGGGCAAGCTCGCCGACCTGTTCAACAAGAAGCTGCTGGTCCAGATCGCCATCGTCGTCTTCCTGGTCGGCTCGGTGATCGCCGGCTTCGCCCAGACCGCCGGCCAGCTCATCGCCGCCCGCGCGTTCCAGGGCATCGGCGTCGGCGGCCTCCAGGCCCTCGTCCAGGTCGCCATCGCCGCGATGATCCCGCCCCGGGAGCGCGGCCGGTACAACGGCTACCTCGGCGGCGTCATGGCGGTGGCGACGGTCGGTGGTCCGCTGCTGGGCGGGCTCATCGTCGACACGTCCTG